>JBBSHU010000029.1:0-30548 GCA_038232455.1 Acidimicrobiales bacterium | reverse complement strand
GCTAGTGGCCGGCCGAAGCGCGCCCCCAGATAGGCGCAATAGGCCACCAGGCCGAGAGGAGCGAGGAGCAGCCCGGCGTCGGCCCGTCCCAGCCGGCCTTGGAATCGGCGCATTAAGGAAACGTTGAATGGGCCGCTTCCCTGCGCACGACAGAAGATGCCGCGCCGTTCGAGTGCACAGACCCACAGCCCCAGGACAAGGGCGCCTCCCACCGGCCGACTGGCCGTAGCTGCAGCCGCAGCCAGGCCCGACAGCACTGGCCGGTCAGCTTCGAGGGCGAGGAATGCCGCCAGCGTGGTCAACAGGAATAGCCCGTCGGCGTATACCGCGCCCATGAGGTAGAAGGCGAACGGGTAGACCAGCAGCGCGAGGACGCAGTAGCGGGCCTTCTCGGGTCCCAACTTGTCGTGACACCATCGATGGAAGAGGACCGCGTCGCCGAGCCCGAAGACGAGGGAGAGCAGTACGCCCGCGGCCATGGGGTTGCCCACCAGAGCTCCGAGCATCCGCATGAGCAGCGGGAAGGCTGGAAAAAATGCCACCGGCGACTGGCGATGGGGACTGAAAACAAAGTAGCCGTGGCGCGCAATAGCGGAATACCACCACCCGTCCCACCAGGCGAAGGCATCCGCCCAGTCGCGGTGATGACCGTGTCCTCGGTGGAGCAGCGGCAAGAACGCGTGGGCCGACACGGACACGATTACGACGACCGCGGCAATGATTGTGAACGTTGCAATAGGAAACCACTGGTCCCGCCGGCGGGTCGATGCGGGCCCGAACCGCCATGGCCGGGGTGCAGCATCACCGCGCACGAATCGCCAGGAGCCGATCACCCAGAGGTCACAACGGACGGCTCGCCGGAGCGGTCGGTGATACTTCAACCCAACGGAGCCCGGTCGGTCCTGGCATGTGGAGCGATCAGATCACACGGGGCCGGACGAGTGGGTCGCCGTCGAGGATGCAGATCTGGCTGGGATGCCTCTCCATCGCCCGTGGGTCAAGTGCTCCCCCTTCATCACCAGGGACAGGGCGTCGAGGGAACACCGGGGTCCTACCTCGGAGTCGTAAAGAAGGACCGACCGGCAGCCAATGGTGGCCCGGGCCCCGACACTGAGGTGCGACATCTTCAGGACCCGATCCTCGAAAAGGTGGGTCTGGAGAGACGTGAGCTCTCCGATGCAAGCCTCGTCGGACACGTGAACCAGGTCGAATTCGCTGAGAAAGGTGGTTTCCAGCCAAACGTCTTTTCCCACGTCAGCTCCGAGAATCCGTAGCAACGGGCCCATCAGCAGCGTGCCGGTCATCCAGCCCACGAAGGCGGGTACGGCTAGCGCTTCGTAGGCGCCTGTCACCAGTTCGGTGCGGCGGACGAACCAGGACCACAGAGGCGCCACCCGCGGACGGTAGCGACCGATCACTGCCCACTTCAGGCCGACGACGGCCAGGAACGCGAAAAGCCCGCCGAGGAGAACCAGTACCGGAGTGAGAGCTACCAGCACCGGCGGTGCCACGATGGCGGCTAGCCGGAGTTGGGCGAGGATGACGACCAGTGCGACCAGGGCGGAAACGGTTGCCGGAAGTGTCACTCTCACGTACTCGATGGCCAGGCGACCGACGAAGCGTCGACGGCTGGGTGAGTAGGTCAGCTCACCGGGAAAGCCCTCCACGACCTCTCTACGGGGGAGAGGGATCGGTGGCGAACCGAGCCAGGCCGTCCCTGCGCTGACTTCGCCGGGGGGTGCCGGCGTATGGACACCAATCAGCGCCCCGGCGCCGAGTCTCGTGCCCGGGCGCACCAGGGCGCCGTTGCCGACGAAACTGCGGTGCTCAAGCACGGTCGGGCCAACGGCGATCATTCCCCGGTGGTATCTCGCGCCCCCGACGCTGGCTAGGTCGGCGACGAAGGTCTCCGCCCCGATTCGGAGCAGACTGGGGTCGATGTTGGCGACCGTGGAGACCTCGGCGCGCGCTCCGACCTGCGCCCCGAGGAGCCGCAGCCAGATGGGGGTGTAGAGGGTGCCGAAGAGGGCGTTGGTCAATGACAGGCTCGACTCGATCAGCTTGTCGCTCGCCCACTTCCGGAGCCCCAGGCCTGATCGTGCGGGATAGATCCCGGAAGTCGCCGCGGGGTTGACGGCGCGATGTCCAGCGAGGACAAGAACGCAGGTTCCCAACACCTGCACGGGCCCGGCCAAAAGCGTGGCCGCTAAGCCGGCGGCCAGACCGCAGCGGCTCACCGCCCAGGCGATGAGGACGACGGGCGCGGCCAGGGTGAGGTAGGGGAGGAGGTAGAGCATGGCGATGCCCGCCACGAAGCCGGCAACGTGGGGCGCCGTCCAGGCGGTGTGTACTGCAGCCCGCCCCATGAAGGCCAAGGAGTCGTCTGGAATGACTACAGGCGCGGCTGGTGAACCGCTCCACGCCTCGCCCCCCGGGACCACGACACCTGCGCCGACCAAGGAATGTTCGGTGACCGTGGCACCCGGCCCGACGCGGCCTCCCGCCAACAGGACCGAGTTGGCACCGACGAACGATTCCGGCCCGATCGTGACCGCCGCGATGGTGAGCCATCCGTCCTCGACTATGTAGGGCTGGATCACTGCGCCATAGCCAATGCTGGCTCCGTCTCCGATCGTGAGGGCGAAGGGGAGATCGAAGCGGCTGGTCCCCAGGTGGCAGTGTCGGCCGACACGCCCACCAAGGGCGCGCAGATACGGGGCGGCGAGGGGTGACCCGCTAAGAACGCGGAGGGGCGACACCCCGAGCAGTTTGCGGCAGACCCACCACCAGAGGTACGGGCCACTCCATAGACGGTACTTCCCAGCTCTCAGCCTTGGGGCGGCCAGGCGGAGTCCGAAGATGGGTAGGAGAACGGACGCAGCGACGGTCATGCACGGGAGGAGGAGCCCGATCTCGACCAGGGTCGAGACCCAATCGCCGCGGGCCCGGGTGGCGACAAGCCAAGCTATCGGCGCGCTCGGAATGAGTAGCATGAGGTACAACGTCAACAGCTGAAAGAAGGTGAGCCAACTGCGGGCACGCTTCGTCGCAACGTGGTGGTCCTGTTCCGGCAACCTCGGCTCCGGATCGGCTTTCTCCAAGACACCGGCAAGGCCGCGGACAGTCGGCCGGGAATACAGATCGGCGATAGAAAGACCGCGTTGTCCGGCGTCTCGGCGAAGACGTGAGACGACCCTTGCGGCAAGCAGCGAGTGTCCGCCGAGCTCGTCAAAGAAGTCGGCTTCGACCGAGACTTGGCCACAACCGAGTACCTCAGCCCAGATCTCAGCCATTTCCGCTTCGAGAGGGCCCTCAGGTGCCACATACCTCTCGTCGGCCGGACCCAGCCGCCGACCTCGCGGCGCGGGCAGCGCTGACAGGTCGACCTTGCCACTCGGCCGGGTTGGCAGTTGCCGCAACACCTCGATGGAGGCGGGGACCATGTAGGACGGCAGATGTCGCCGAACATGCTCGCGGAGGATGTCCAGCAGCTCACCATGTGATCCGGGTGAGCGGGGCACCACGTAGGCGACCAGCTCGATCGGCGCGTTGCCCCCGGGATCAAACGTGGCCACCACCGCTGAACTCACCCTCCGTTCGGCCACAAGGACCGCCTCCACCTCGGCGAGGTTGACCAGGTACCCACGGATCTTCACCTGGCCGTCGTTTCGGCCTACGAACTCGATGTCGCCACACGGCATCTGGCGCCCGAGATCACCGCTGCGGTACAGACGTTGACCGGGAGTGGTTCCGACGGGGTCGGGAACAAAGCGCTCCTGCTCCAGATCGGGTCGGTTCAGGTACCCCATCGCTACCCCCGGGCCGCCGATGCAGATCTCACCAGTGTCGCCTGGATTCACGGGTCGAAGCTGGTCGTCCATGACGTTCACCTGATAGGTGGGCAGGGCGCGCCCTATGGTCACCGGTTCGCCGACCCTCAGTTCCTTCCAGGTGGCGGTGATCGTCGTCTCAGTAGGACCGTATGTGTTCAGCACGCGCCGACCCGGCCGGGCCCACCGCCGTACGAGCGCCGGAGGACAATTCTCGCCGCCGACGATCAGGGTGCGAACGGTGGGGGCGTCCTCTTCGACCGTGGCCAGGAGGGTCGGGACAGCACAGAGGACGGTGATCCGATTACGGGCCAGGAAGTCGACCAGGCCCGAGCCCAGGCAGCTGGCGTCGGTGGGCGCGGCGACGAGGGTGGCCCCTACGGCCCATGTCACCCAGATCTCCTCCATGGCGAAGTCGAAGGCCATGCTCATGCCCTGGCAAACTCGATCTGCGGACGTCACGCCGTAGACGTCCGGCACGACACCCAGGTAGTTGCAGATGTTGTCATGGCTCACGGCCACGCCCTTGGGGGTTCCTGTCGAACCCGAGGTGTAGATGACGTAGCAGAGGGCCTGACTTTCATGGGGGAGGAAGGGCCGCCGGCCCGACCGATCTGCGAGACCCCCACCCCCGACCGCATCGTCCACATCGATGGTCGGGACCCCCACGGCGCCGGCTAGGTCCCCGGCGGTCGACGAGTGCAGCACGATGTCAACGGCGGCGTCGTCGGCAATGAACCTGGCCCGCTCTGGTGGCATGGCCAGGTCGATGGGGACGAGAGCGGCTCCCATCTTCAACAGCGCCAGGTGGCCCGCATAGCCGGCGACTGATCGTTCCAGAACGGTTGCGACGCGCGCGCCGGGACCGATCCCCGACTCGGTGAGAGAGGACGCGAGCTGGTTGGACAACCGATCGAGGGCGAAGTAGCTGAGCTCGTGTGTACCGCACACCAACGCGGTGCTCTCCGGCCTGGCGTCGCAGCTGGCCTCGAACACATGCTGGAGCCGTCGGGCCTTGGTGAGCAAACCCGAACTCCCCCACGCAGTCGGCGATGCCGGCGACTCCGAGTCGGGCCGGTCGTCACATCATCGCCTCCCCACGGTTAGCGCTCGGCAAGAGGAGCGCAGTCAGGAGGTCAAAATTCAGTAGACTGGTACGGATGTCGTGCGCACGACGACACGCTCGGTCACCCAGGCCGCAAACGATCCCAAGCAATGCCGCGGCTGCTAACCAAGGCTCACGAGCGTACCGACGACGGCTATAACAGCGTCCTGTGCCGGCTCAGCGGAGAGGTTGTCCTCAGCCTCAACCTACGGGGTCGTTACGCGATACCGGCGAGGCGGAACCGGCGGCGGCCCGCCCCTTTGCCTCTCGCTCAGCGATCATGGCGTCGAGTTCGGCCTTGGTCAGCGTCACGCGCTCGTCGGTCGGTGTCGTCGGGCTCCGAGTCGCGCCACTTGTCTCCTCGGCGAGGCCCCTTTCGAACTCAGCCTTGGCTGAGCCGAGCGAGCGGGCCAACTTGGGAAGGCGGCTGCCACCGAAGAGGAGCGCGGCAATGACCAGGACGATCAAGATGTCAGGGCCGATGATCTCGCTAAAGAACGGCACGGTGTTCACAAGCACTCCTTTTACGGCTGGCGGTGGATGGTCGAAGCGGGGTTCGGGGCCGGACGACACCGCGCGGACGTTGCGGACGTCGTCAAAGAGGTTGGTTCGACGGCCGGGCCAGGACCCTCGGCGGTGGTCGACCGAACAGCCAGGCTACCCACCGCGAACGCCCCGGCGGTAGGGGCTTGCGGCCGCGGCTTGGGTGGCGGCAATGGCCTGCCTCACGGTCTCGGGGCTGGTGCCGCGGAGCTGTGCTGCGGCCCGGTAGGAGCCCACCACTGCCCGGAGACAGCCGAGCCAAGGGACTTCTCCGCCGGAGAAATCACCGACTCGACAGACTGGCCCTCGAGAACGGCCCGGCGGTTCGCGTAGGTGAGACCGAGGAACGCTCCCACTGCCGTCCACTCGACCATGTGCAGGCCGTCGCCCGCCGAAACCGCCCTCACCAACGGAAGCAGGCCGATGCCGAGCACCCACTGTTGGCCAACGGGGATCACCCATCCGGCGGCGGCGGTGAAATATCGGCGGGCCTCACGACACCACACGTGGATATAGGAAACCAGGAAGGCCAGGACGAAGACAGAGCCTACGGCGCCGCCCGACAGCCACGACAGGAGGAACACATTGTGGGGCGACACCGCGACACTGGCCCGTTGAGTGCCGAAAATTGCGGCCCCCTGGAACTCGCTCACGAAGCCGGTTGTAGCCGCCGTGCTCCGGGTCTGGATGGACTGCGTCTCGCTGAACCGGGCGGCGATGAGGGCACCTACGGGCGACAACGCCATCAGCACGGTCACCATCGCCGCCGCGGCCATGAGGTTCGCCTGGCGGGGTCGGGCCCGTTTGGTCACAAACGCCCTCACCGCGGCCAGGCCAAGGACGGCGACAAGACAAAGGGCCAGCGACCGGCTGAGGGAGAGCATGACAATACCGAAGCCGCCGGTTGCCGCCACGGCCACCAGCAACCGCTTCCGGGCGCGCACCACGGGCATGAGGGCGAGCGAGAGGAACAGGGCCAGCAGGTCCGCTGAGAACACCTTGTGACGCAGGTTGGCGCTGGCGTCGGCCGACTCGGTCGCCCCGCTGAAGGCGGCGCGGAACAGGCGGTGGGCGACGAGGTCGGGGTTGGCCTGGGCGATGGCTTCGGCGAAGAGGCTGACGGGGTTCACGTGCTGGGCGGCCAGGGCCAGGCCCAGTCCGGCGACCAGCACCACCGTGGTGCTCACCCCTACCCAGGCCAGCAGGTGCTGGGTGCGGCGCCCGACGACGTGGAGAAAGAACGAAGCGACGAACAATGAGGTGGTGACATACAGGACGGCCCGGACCAGGTCCTTCCCGTCCATGTACGGATCGGAGTGGGACAGCCCCGCCGCCATCACCCAGACCAGGAAGCAGAAGTAGGCCATGTACACGCCGGGATAACGGCGAAGCACGGGCGAGACGAATCGGGACGCCGGCCAGCGGGCCAGGCACAGGCCGATGAACAGAAGTCCGAGCACATGGAAGGGTTTGACGACACCGCCGGCGGCTCCGGTGATCGACACCCACTCGAGGGGCAGCACGCTGACGAAGGCCATGAAGGTGACGGCGATCGTCAGCCCCATCCGTCCCCAGGGCGGAATCCTCGACCGGGTGGACGTGGGGAGGGTCATCCCGCCAACTCCCGGTACAACTCCACCCGGCGGGCCACGAACGCGGCCTCGCCGTAGTGCCCGGCGAAGGTCGCACGACAGTGCCGGCGCAGGCCGTCGAAATCTCGGCGGCCGGCAGCCACGGCGTCGGCCACGCCGCCCCACGAGGCCACCACGCCGGTACCGTCACGCTCGACCGCGTCAGCCACCACCGTCGGTCGGAAGGCCAGGGTGGGAAGCCCGGCCGCCAGGGCCTCGATGTAGACCAACCCGAACGTCTCGTACCACCGGCTCGGGAACACCAGTCCGAACGATCGCTCCATCTCGGCCAGGACACCCGACCGGGGCCGGCAGGCGAGCAACTCGATGCGCTTCGTGACCGCCGCCTTCTCGACCACGCCCCGCAAGGGGCCGTCGCCGAGGATGCGCAGGGCGACGTCGTCGGGCCACTCGGCCACCAGCCGGTCGATCCCCTTCTCCGGAGTCAGGCGGCCGACGAAGAGCCAGGCGTCGTCGCGCCCGGAGCCGTCCCGCCCGGGTTGGCCAGCACGACAGTCGGCATCGGGGACGAAGTGACGGTCGACCACCAACTTGGCCGCCGGCACCCCGGCGCCGGCCATCAGCCCGCGGGATCGCTCGGATAGCACCAGCACCTTGCAGGCAGCTTCCAGGAGTGCGTCCTTCGACGGGCCGCGGTGGTTCGCCCACGCAATGGGCACGGTGGCCAGGCGGGAACGGTAGCAGCCGTACCGGACACCCGACCAGGGCCGGCCGTCGGCGCACAGGGTGCAGATCCGGCCGTCGCGGTACAGATACCCGTTGGCGCACAGGGCCCGGTAGCTGTGGACCGTGGTCACCAGTGGGACATCGGTTCTCCGGAGCCACCGGCGCCCGAGATATGGGAACAGGCTGTGCACGTGGATCACGTCGGGCGTGAAGCCGTCGAGAAGCCCGAGGGGTGAGATGCCGATGCCGGTGGAGACGGTGGCGGCCGCCTGGAGGCCGTTGAGGGGACGGCGAGCCAGGTCGTCGTTGCGTACGGCGGCCACCGCTACCTCCACGCCGGCCCGGCGGAGGGCGGCCGCCTCGGCTTCGACGACCTCGTTCTCACCGCTGGGCACGTCGTCGCCATGGAAGTTGTGGACCAGGGCCACCCGCATCAGCTGACCACCACGTTGTCGCGCTGCTCACCGTGGGCGGCCACGTTGCCGTCGAGGTGGCTCTGGGAGCGGTCGTAGCCCCACAGGGACGAGACGAACCCGCCCCTGGTCCACCATCGGGCATTGGCGGCCGCCGAGAGCCGCTCGGATCCGAGCCGCCCGGCATCGAGGTGTACCCGGCGGTAGTCGAGGCGCCGGGGAGGCTCGAACAGATGACGGCGGTCCAGCCCCTCGCCCGTGGCCGCACTGGCCAGGCCCTCGGTGTCGAGTCCGGTGAACACGCCGATGCGGCGCAGGGCCGCCTCGGGGTCGGCCACCAGGTCCTCGTAGCGGCACAGGAGGTAGCGGTCGGGGGGCATCAGGGGACGCAGAAGGGACCAGATGAGCATGTTCTTGGCCGTCCAGGTGGCCAGGGCCATGGCCGGCCGGTACTTGCGGCCGTCGGCCTCGGCCCGTCGGCGTCGGGAACGTTGGTAGGCCCGCCCGTCGCGGACGAGGTGCACCACTCGCACGTCGTGGCGGCTGTCGTGGACCAGGGCAGCCGCCCGGCCCACGTTCTTGGAGGAGTCGACCAGCGTGTGACTGCCCGTCGCCTCGGCGACGCCCGACAGCATCACGTCGGCGACCCGGGCGTAGGTGGCCCGGCCCCGGGTTGCGACGATCGTCCAGTGGGCCCGACGCTCCTTGAGGGGCAGCCGGCTGACGCGGCCGAAGGCGGTCAGGTCGCCGCTGACCGACAAGGCCGAGACCACCGATTGGCACGGGCCGCAGCCCGCCGGCGCCTGGCCGCAGTCGCAGATCGTCGCCGACTCGTAGCGATGAAACCCCCCGACCTCCCCCAGGCCGAAGGCCCCGGGGGCGTTGCCGAGAATGGCCTCGAGCAGCGTGGACCCGCAGTTCTGGGCCCCGACCAGGTAGACCACCCGGAGCCGGCCGACCGGTTCGCGCGGACTGGTCATGTCCCCGCCGTCCCCGCCGGATGGGCGTCGTAGCCCAGCCACTGGTTGGCCGCGGTCACCCAGGGGGCGACCAGGTCTCGCTCGCCGTCGGTGAGCGGGGCCTGGCGGCGGGCGGCGTCGATCTGGTAGCGCTCGTCGAAGCGGGCGGCGACGGCCTCCTCGGGGGCCAGGCCGCAGAACTCGACGATGGTCGCCATCACCCACCGGTCGAGGGCCTCGAGCTTCACCTCGAGGTAGCGGTCGGCCGGAAGCGAGCGCCCGAACGACGCGGCCACCTCGACACAGGCCCGCCACTGCATGGCCGACGTCTCCAGGCGACCGAGCTCGTCGGCCATGGCCTGGAGCCCGGCCAGGCGGGGCCCGTACAGCGGTGTACGGCGCCCCGGGCCTGAGCGGGGGGAGAGCCGAGCCGCCGCCTCGCCCACATAGAACGGCACCTGTGAGAGCCGTGCCTCACGGAGGCGGCGCCTGAGCTTGGTGGCCTGCTTGGCGTCGACACCCCCGGCCCGTCGCTCCCAGAACGTCCGCATGGAGGGAACCGCTCCCCATCCGTCGCGGGTGATGTGGACGTAGCGGGCGTCGGGAAAGACCGCGTCGACGAAGCGGGGCCGTAGGGCGTTGGCTGGCGTCTTCTCCACCAGCTTGGTTCCATGGCCCTCGGCCAGGACGGCGGCGAAGTTGCGGTGGATGTGGTCGATGACCAAAGACGTGGCGTGCTCGGCCCGCAGCTGGTCCGAGCGGCCGTCGTTGCCGTAGCGCCACACCAGCCGGGGCTCGCCGATAACCGTCACCTCGGAGTGGGCGGACAGGATCGACGCCAACAGCGTGGTGCCCGACCGGGGGGCGCCGAGGACGATGACCGGCTGGTGGACTCGCGGCGCGTCCGTTGGAGCCATGCCGTCATCTGGTCGAGAACTCATTCCGTCGACCGAGGCTACTGGCCGAGTGTGCCAACCAGGCTCAACGAACGAAGAAGGCGGCATCGCCGGGCGCCACGGTGACGGAGTCGCCCGCCTGATGGGTGGCCACCACCTGCCCCCCCCTCACCTCCGTGAGGGCGGCGTCGAGCTGAACCCGTTCCGGTGCGGTGCCGGGGTTGACATAGACAACCCCGTTGGCGAACCCCCGCTCGAGAAGGGTCCCTTTGCGCCGGTAGGGACCGGACGGCGCGCCCACGTTCACGGCGATATCCGGTGGGTCCTTGCCAAGCTGGTCGGCGGTGTAGTCGGTACCGAACTGGTAGGAGGAGTGACCGGGCTCCCAGCCCATCAGGAAGGTGCCCAGGCAGAGCCGCTCGTAGCGGTCGCGGTCGGCCGGCGGTGCCAAGTCGCGATAGTTGGTCCGCATGAACAGTTGCTTGTCCTGGTGCTGGCCCATGAGGCTGAGGTCGGCATCGATGCCCCGGACCTTGCCCCTGGCGTCGAGGCAGAAGAACTCGTCGAGAGCCCCGTCAGTGTTCTGCAAAAGGTCGAGGTTGCGGTTGGGCCCCCGCTGCTCGCTCGGGGCGATCCCGTTGAAGACGACCGAGCGCCCGGGGCCCACCAGCTTCTTGGCATCGGCCAGGAGCTGGCGTAGGCCGTCGTTGTAGGCCTTCACCCGCTCAGGTCCGAGCAGCTTGGCGTAACGGGCCACGTCCTTGTCGCCGTAATCGCCGATGGGCTCGGCGGCGTCGAAGGAGATGCCGGCGTAGGGGGCGGCGTCGAGCCAGGACTTCATCACCCCGAGGGCCCACTTGCGGTACTCGGGGTTGGCCAGGTCGACGAGGGTCGTGCCGGTGCTCTTCTTTCGATCCTTCTTGCGGTCGCGGCCCACGATGTTTCCTTGGTTGTCACGCAGGAACCACGCCGGGTCGATCTTCGCCCCGTTCCACTTGTTCTGGTCGAACCAGTACTTGGTGGAGAAGTACGGGTAGACCTTCATGTCGGGCTTCATGGCCATCAGGCGGGCGGCGGCCTCGTGCTGCTTGGTGATGTCATAGCCGCCGTGGAACTTGGCGAACAGCACAACCCCGAAGTTGTCGGCCAGGCTGCGGAACTGTTCGTCGGTGAACTGCTGGCCGGTATTGGTGCCCACCCGGATGAAGCGACGCTCGGGCTGGGGGGCATAGGCCGGCCCGGCCTGGCCCTGGGCGGCCGGCAGCGGGGTGATCGGCGTGTCCTTCGGAGCCG
The DNA here is from genome assembly GCA_038232455.1 of Acidimicrobiales bacterium. Classification (GTDB taxonomy): domain Bacteria; phylum Actinomycetota; class Acidimicrobiia; order Acidimicrobiales; family AC-14; genus DATAQC01. The sequence continues at coordinate 19,191 of JBBSHU010000029.1, read as the reverse complement.
CAGGCCCGGTCTGGCGACCGCCCCCGTCACCATTGGATGCCAGGACGGCGACGACGCCGGCGAGAACCGCGACCACCATCGCCAGGGCGATGATCACGAACGTTCGGCGGCGCGACGCCCGCAGCCCGGACGGCGGGGGCGGCGTGATCTCCGGGCCTGCGGCGCCAGAGGTCTGGGGCGCGCCGGGGGATCTCACGAGGCCAAGGCGGCCGGACGCCACCGAGCCAGGTCGATGCCGGTGAGGGCCTCGAGATCGACGACATCGGCCTCGAACCCGGGCCAGAGCCGGGCTCGCAGTTCCGGGGAAACGCTCTCGTCCTCCGCCGTCGCCGGCCGCTTGAGGACGCCGAGCACGCCGGTGCGTCGGGCCAGGGTGATCACCGGGTCGAGATCGTGGTGGCGGAGCCACCGGGCCTGACGCACGGCGCCGGCGTAGGCCCGTCGCCGCCGGGGCACGAAGGCCTCGTTGGCCGGTGCGGTCCCGGCGTCGGCCGGGAACCCGTGGGGGTCGATACCCAGGTGGTCTGCGATGCGGGCCTCGGTGTGCACCAGGTCGGCGACCGCGTCTTCGTACACGAGGACGAGGAAGCGCTCGGGCGGGAGCTGGGCGAACCAGGGGGCCAGGTGGCGGCCGTAGCGGCCCCACTGCACGGCCGCGGGCTCCCGGTCCAGGAACTCCTCGAACGACAGGGTGCTGTTGTCCTGACGGCGGCGGAAACGGTAGTGGGAGAAGGCCCGGTCGACGGGGTTGCGCAGGATGACGAGGAACCGGTCGATGGTGGGCACCGAGGCGACCCGGGCCGGCACGGCCCGGTCGTACAGGTAGTGGGGCGTGAACTCACCGACGGCCTTCGGCGCCGGCGCGCCGGGGGCGGGCGCGGGAAAGAACCGCTCGTACCAGGTCGGGCCGTCGTCGAAGTGGAGGTCGAAGTAGTGGACCTCCTTGCGATGGGCGGGAACGGCGACGTCGGGGTGACTCTCCAGCAGGCGATGGACCCAGGTGGTGCCGGCCTTGGGGGCCCCGATTCCGAGAAACGTGGGGAGCATTGCCTCCAATCCGTGCACTGGTTGGTCGCCTTCGGTCTTCGCCCTGCCCCCCTCCGAGACTATCGACCGCCACAGTGACCTGGCGTTCACCGGCTCCATGTTCGACCCGCCAGGCCCGACCTCCGCCGTGGTAGGACCACCGATACCCGGCGTTCCCGCGGGAGTGGGCAACGCGGGCCAAGATGGAACGCCGATGGAGAACCTCCCGTACCCGCTGAACGTTCTGCGCCCGGTCGCCCGGCGCCAGCTCGTTCGCTACCGCCACCAGGGCCTGCGCTCGGCCGACGCCCTGTTGGTGTCCTACCCCAAGTCGGGCACGACCTGGCTGCGCTTCCTCGTCGCTCACGCCCTCACCGGAGCCGAGGCCGACTTCGACTCCATCCGCCGGGTCTTCCCGCCCCTCGGCCGCCAGCGCGATGCCCCGGCCCTCCTACCGGACCGGGGTCGCCTCGTCCGGAGCCACGAGCCCCTGTATCCCTATCGGGGCCAGCCCGGCCAACCCGTCGTCTACCTGGTTCGCGACGGCCACGACGTGGCCCTGTCCTATCTCGACCACCACCGCCGCCTGGGCCAGTACGCCGGTGACGTGACGGTCTTCCTCGACGCGTTCCTCGCCGGCCGGCTCGACGGGTACGGCCCGTGGGCCGAACACGTGCTCGGAGCCGAGCGGTTCGCCCGATCGGGGGTGGCACCGGTCCTCACCATCCGCTACGAGGAGCTGCGGGCTGACCCCGAGATGCAGCTGGCCAGAGTTCTGACGTTCGTGGGCCGCCCCGTCGACGACGAGACGGTCGCCCGGGTGGTGGCGGCCAACACCAAACAGCGCATGCGGGCCAAGGAGGCGGCCAGCGAGTTCCTGACCCGCCAGCGCACCGACGGCAGCCCGCTGGTGCGCCCCGACGGGCGGGGAGGATGGGCGGAGCTGGTCCCAGCCGGTGCCCGGGACACCTTCGAGCGGGCCTGCGTAGAGGCCCTGGCCAGCGCCGGCTACCCGGTGAGCAAGACGACATGACGGGCCCCACGCCATGACCGGCGCCGACGACCCGAGTCTCGACCTCGTGGTCGTCGGGGCCCAGCGGGCCGGCTCCAGCCACCTCAGTGCCTGCCTGGGCGACCACCCCCAGATCTATCTGTGCCCCGACGAGGTGCCCTACTTCGAGGATCCCTTCTTCGCCAACACTCCGCCGTCGGCATTGGCTGCGGTGTTCGCCCGGGCCCATTCGGGCCAACGCCTCGGCATCCATCGTCCCGAGTACCTGGCCCATCCCCAGTGCGCCGAGCGCATCCATGCGCACTCCCCCGCCGCTCGCATCGTCGTAGTGTTGCGCGACCCGGTGGCCCGGGCCGTCTCCGCCTACTTCTGGTACGTGCAGTTCGGGCTCCTACCCCTGGAGGCCCTCGACACCGGTATGGAGCGGCTTCTCTCCGGAGCGGCCGATCCGGCCTATTTGCGGGCCCACGAGATCGTCGACTTCGGGATGTACGGCCACCAGTTGCGTCGGTACCTGGATGTCTTCGGTCCCGACAGGGTGCTGGTGGTGCTGGCCGACGAGCTCGACGATGCGGCCACGTACGCCCGCATGTGGCGATTCCTCGACGTGGACCCCGATCACCGGCCGCCTCCCCCGGACCGCCGGGCCAATGCCGGGGTGTACGACATTCGCCGCCTGCGGGTGCTGCGGACCCGGCGCCGCCTGGCCTGGTCGTGGGACCGGGCGACGACCTACGAGTACCGGCCCCGGCGGCGGCGCCAGCCCCTGCGGTTCCTGCCCAACGCCGCCGTCGTCGGGTTCGATCGGGTTGTTCTGGCCCGGCTCTTCGGCAACGGCTCGGCCGACCTGCGGGCCGACCTCGAGGCCCGGCTCAGGGCCGTCTACACCCCCGACCTGGCACAGTTGTCGTCGCTGCTCGACCGCGACCTGACGGCATGGGGCGGTGAGCCGTCACCAGCTGAGGCATAAACCCTGAGGTCGTGCTTTCCGTGCGGCGGAGGCCTGCCGTACCATCGCTTCGAATGAGGCACCCCGAATGAGGCTTCCGACGCTGTCATCCACCGCCTACCGGCGGATCACGTTCGGCGCTGCTGTCGCCCTTGCCTTCATCATCGTCACCGGGGGGGCCGTACGTCTCACCGGCTCGGGCCTCGGCTGTCCCGACTGGCCCACCTGTGCCCGCGACCGGATCGTGGCCCCGTGGTCGTACCACGCCATGGTCGAGTTCGTGAACCGCACCATCACCGGCCTGGTCTCGGTAGCGGTGATGTTGGCCGTGCTCGGCTCGCTCGTGCGCGAGCCTCGGCGGCGCGATCTCACCCTCCTGTCGGCCGGGCTGGTGGCGGGGGTGCTGGGCCAGATCGTGCTGGGCGGGATCACCGTGCTGTTCCACCTCTGGCCCCCGCTGGTGATGGGCCACTTCCTGCTCTCGATGGCGATCCTGGCCGACGCCGTCGTCCTCCACCACCGCGCCGGCCTGGCCGACGAACCGGGTGACGGGCCGGACGGCTCCCGCTCCCGTGGTCCCGTGCCCCGGGGCCCGGTCGTGGGCCCGGGACTGGTCTCGCTGGGGCGCCTGGTCGTGGTCAGCGCCGGGCTGGCGGTGTTCCTCGGAACGGCGGTGACGGGTGCCGGCCCCCACGGCGGAGACGAAAAGGTTGCCCGGCTGCCCTTCGTGGTGCCCGATGTGGCCCGTCTCCACGGCATCAGCGTGATGTTGCTCCTCGGCCTGGTCCTGGTCACCCTGTGGCGGCTCCGCCGCGAGCAGGCGCCCGACGCGCTGCTGCGCCGGGGCGAGATCCTCCTCGGCGTCCTCGTCGTCCAGGCCGCCGTGGGCTACGTGCAGTACTTCACCGGGGTACCGGTCGTGCTGGTCGGGGTGCACATCGCCGGGGCCACGGCGGTGTGGGTTGGCGCGGTGGCGTTCCTCCTCGGGTTCTCGGCGCCGGTGGGAGCCGCGGCCGATCCCGGCCCGACCATCGGCAGCGAGCGCCGACCCGCCGAGACCCTTACCGGCCCCTGACCTTCTCGGTGGCAGCCTGCGGAGGGCGTAACCTGGGTGGGTGGACACCAGTTGCGCGGTGTCGTCGACGATGCCTCCCGACGTCATGCCGGTCGAGGTCAAGGAGCCCGAGACCGGTGAGGTTGTCGTCGCCGACCGACCATGGGTCGTCATCGTCTGGAACGATCCCGTCAACCTCATGTCCTACGTGACCTTCGTGCTCCAGAAGCTGTTCGGCTACAGCAAGGACAAGGCCACCAAGCTCATGCTCGACGTCCACCACAAGGGGAAGGCCGTGGTGTCGAACGGGCCCCGCGACAAGGCCGAGCTCGATGTCTTCCGCCTCCACGAACACGGTCTCTGGGCCACCATGGAGCACGACGAGTAGAAGATGGACCATGCGCGGTAGATCGGTGAGACGCACCCGGTCCGGCCAGTACGAGATCCGACTCTCGACCGACGAGCGTGCCCTGCTGCGGGGCCTCGGGCCGCGGATGAGGGAGGTGCTCACAGACGACACCGACCCCGTCCGCGAGCGACTGTTCCCGGTCGCCTATCTCGACGACGACGATCGCCAGACCGAGTATCGGCTGCTCGCCCACGGGGAGCTTCTCGACTCCCATCTCGGCGCCCTGACCGTCCTGGAGGAGACCGTCGACGCCGAGCGCCTCGACGAGGAGGCCCTGGACGCCTGGATGCGGGCGCTCAACGAGGTACGCCTCGTGCTCGGCGCCCGTCTCGAGATCAGCGAGGAGGGCGACGAACGCCCGACCGGGGACGACGATTCCGACGCTCAGGCGTTCGCCATCTACGACTACCTGACATGGCTCCAAGGCGAGATCATCGAGGCCCTGTCCGGTTGACCGAACCGAAATCGCTCGTGGGATACCACACGGCGCCAACCGTACCCGGGCCGGTGTGGGCGCCCACACTCGGCCCCACTCGGTAGCCCACGACATCGAGCACCTCGGCGGCGACCTTCAGTCGGTCGGTGAGGGCCTGGCCGAGGAGGGCGGTGGCGGGGTCGGCCACGCCCACGCCCACCCGCAGCGAGGAACCGGCATTGAGCACCTGATCGACCATGACGTCGGCGGCGAACTCGACGTTGGCCACCTGGCCGACGATCTCCATGGCCCCGCCGATGAGCGTGAGCACGGGAACGACGTCGGCTCCCAGCTTCAGGACCGACTCGGGGGCAGCCGTCGCCAGCCGACCCCCGGCCCGGGCCAGGTCGAGGGCCTTCACCACGAACACCATCCCGACGGTGGCCGCCACTGTCTCGGCCACGACCGCGGCCTCCTCCACCGACGCGCCTGCGGCGACGGCCAGGGCCGCCTCCCACATGCAGCACGTCACTGCGAACGAGGCCGTGCCGGTGTCCACGATGTGCACGGGGACCGGAGCCGAGGCCGCCGCCAGCCGGGCCGCGTTCACCGTGCCCGACAGGCCTGACCCGATGTGCACGGACAAGATCTCGTCCGCCCCCCGTCGGGCCGCGGCGGCGTAGGCCTCCGCGAACCGCCCGGGGCTGGGCTGTGCCGTCGTCACCTCGGGCGTGGCTCCCTCGAACATGGCCCAGAAGGCGTCGGCGTCGAGATCCACGCCCTCGATGTAGGAAACGCCGTCGACGGTGACGGTGATCGGCACCACCTCGACGGCGAACTGGCGGGCCAGCTCGGGCGGGATCTGGGAGTTGGAGTCGGTGACGAGGCCGATCACGATCCCGGCACCCCCGGGGAGGATGCGACCGGCCCGCGCCGCGGCGAGGCGGCGAAGCGGACCATGATCACCGCGCTGGTCGCTGCCGCGGCCAGAGGCAGGGTGGGCCCGGGCCGGTGCCCCCAGCCGTTGGGCCAGTTCTGCCGCCACCACAGAGCGGCACAACCGACCCAGGCCGCCGAGGCCACGGCGGTGGCGGGCAGGGCCCGACCGCGGAGACGAGCCACGGCCGTGGCGACGGCCAGGTCGAGCGGGAAGTACGCCGGGAAGGTGGCCAGGCACTGACCTGAGCTCACGGCCACGCCCTTGCCTCCCCGGAAACCGTTCCAGATCGGGTAGCAGTGCCCGATCACCGCGGCGGTGCCGGCCACATCGGCCCCCACCCCTCCGGCCATCCGGGCACCCACCGCGCAGGCCCCGGCGCCCTTGGCGATGTCGGCCACGAGCACCCCCAACCCCCAGCCCTTGCCCAGGGCGGCTCCGGCGTTGACTGCACCCGGGTTGCCGCTGCCGGTGGTTCGCAGGTCGATGGCTCCGCCCGAGGCCAAGCGGGCGGCCAGGTCGGCCGACGGCAGGGTGCCGATCAGGTACCCGACCGCCCCGGCAGCCATCACCCGCGACACAGGCCTGCTCCGGTCACCGCCAGCTTCGAACATCAGTCGAAGCGTACGGGCGAACCCGGCGCCGCACCGACCGCTGGCCGAACGGCCCCCACCAACCTCGTGGAGACGGACGGCCACGTAGTCTCGACAAATGCAGATCGTGATCGTCTCGTGCCGGTTGACGGACCGACGACGCGCCGCGCTGGTGGAACTGGTGGCCCACGAGGGCGAGCCCGTGTTCCTCGGCCCCGGTGAGCTCGAAGCCCTCGTCGAGGGCGACCGGCCCCGAGCCGTCGTCCTCGACGGGCCCGTCGCGGCGCCTTCGACTCCTGTGGCGGACCGGCTCCGAGGATGGGTCGAGCAGGGCATGACCGTGGTGGCCCTCGGCCCGGCCGCCGGAACCGGGCCGTCGGGCCGCTGGTCCGAAATGCTCGGCGCGACTACCCAGCCACCGGTGCCGGCGGGCGAGGTCTTCGCTCGGGTTGCCGACCCCGACGACGAGCTGGTGGCCCGCATCGACGTCGAGTTCGCCGTGGTCGACGAGTTCCAGCCCCTCAGCCCGATCACTGCCAGCGCGCGCCCCGTCCTCCTCGTCTCCTACCGGTACGTGAACCAGGTCGCCGTCGTGGTCTCCTACCTCGGCCGAGGCAGTGTCGCGGTGTCGGGCCTGGGTGGCACCGAACAAGCGCTGGCCGCGCCCGCTCTCGCCACTGTCCTGCGGCGGGCGCTACGGCCCGGCGCGTTGGCCTCGGTCCATCGTCGGCCTTTGGGGGTCGGCGTGGTCGGCTACGGCCCCTACGGGGGAATGGGGTTCGTGCACGGCACGGCGGCGGCCGCCGTGGCCGGGCTCGATCTCGTGGCCACCTGCGACAGCGACCCGGGCCGGCGCAAGGCAGCCGAGCACGACTTCCCGGGCATCAGGGTCCACGACACGTTGGAGGAACTTGCCGCCGACGCCGACGTCGACGTGGCCGTGGTGGCCACTCCGCCTTCGGCTCACGTCAGTGTGGTCTCGACCCTGCTCGGCGCCGGAAAGCACGTGGCCTGCGAGAAACCGCTGTGCTTCACCGTGGCCGACGCCGATCGGCTCTTCGCCCTCGCTGACGCCAACGACCGGGTACTCACCGTCAACCAGAGTCGGCGGTGGGACCGCGATTTCCGGGCCCTGCGCGGTGTGATAGAGGGCGGCCTCCTGGGAGACGTGTTCAACGTGGAGACCTTCGTGGGCGGGTTCGGCCACCCCTGTCGCGCCTGGCATTCCGACTCCACCGTCTCCGGAGGGATGGTCTACGACTGGGGTTCCCACCACGTCGACTGGATACTGCAACTCCTCGGCTCCGTGCCCGCCCGGGTGACGGCCACAGGGCACAAGCGGGTGTGGCACGACGTCACCAACCTCGACCAGCTCCGGGTGCGCATGCACTGGGACGACGGCCGGGAGGCAGAGTTCCTGGCATCCGATGTGGCCGCCGTACGCCTGCCGAAGTTCTACGTGCAGGGCACGTCGGGGACCCTGGTCGGCCATTACCAGGCCCTGGCGTTCGAGAGCGTCGACCCGGCGAGGGGTTACGTGCGCACCGACGCCCACCACGCCGAGGCGCCGGCGGCGCTCACCCTGGCCACATACGCCAGTGGCCACGGCGTGGCTGAGGCGGCTGTGCCCCTGGCCCCGGACATGCCGTTCGCCTTCCATCGGAACCTGGCCGACCATCTCCTGTTGGGCGAGCCGATCGCCGTAATCCCCCAGTCGGCACGGGAGGTGGTCGCCGTGCTGGAGGCGGCCACCCGCTCGGCATCCGAAGGCGGCGAGCCGGTCGACCCCCGGTGACGCCCGACGCTCCCTTGGGTGTGGGGGTCATCGGCGCCACGTCGTGGGTGGCCGGGGATTCGGTGCTGCCGGCGCTGGCGGCCAGCCCGCATGTGCGGTTGGTAGCCGTCGGGAGCCGCGACGGCACCGCCGCGTCGAGCGTGGCCGCCCGATTCGGCGCGCCCCACCACTTCGCCGGCTACGAGGGGGTGGTGTCCCACCCCGAGGTCGAGGCTGTGTACGTCCCGCTTCCCAACGGGCGCCACCGGGAGTGGACGACCCGCGCCGCGGCGGCCGGCAAGCACGTGCTGTGCGAGAAGCCCCTCGCCCCCACCCGGGTCGACGGCCAAGCCATGGTCGACGCCTGCAACGTCGCCGGCGTCGTGCTCATGGAGGCCTACATGACGCCGTTCCACCCTCGCGCCGAGGCTGTGGCCGGTCTCATCCGGCAGGGAGCGCTCGGACACCCCCTCTTCGCTCGCGCCGCATTCACGTTCCCCCTCACCGACCGCGACAACTACCGCTGGTCGGTGGAACAGGGCGGCGGGGCCCTGCTCGATGTCGGCGTGTACTGCCTGGCCCCGCTGGTCGAGATCGGGGGCGAGCCGCAAGTTTTGGCGGCCAGTGCGGTGACGACCCCCTCCGGCGTCGACGCCACCTTCTCCGGGTGGCTGACCTTTGCCGAAGGCTTCTCGGCTGCGTTCGTGTGCTCCTTCGACGCGGCCGAGTACCAGCATCTCGAGGTGGTAGGAACGCTCGCCACCCTTGTCGTCGAAGTGCCCTTCGCCGGAGGGGCACCCGGTACCCGGGCCCACCTCTCCCACCGTGACGGCAGGATCGAACCCGTCGGTGGACCCGACGCCGACCCGTACCTGGCCATGGTCGAGCACTTCGCCGCCGTGGTCCGGGGCCGCGCCCGACTACGCCGCCCGGCCCCCGAGTCGGTGCGGCTGCTCGGCCTGTTCGACCGCCTTCGGGCCGCCGCCGGCGCCGGCGCCGCCCGGCCGGTGCACGCCGGGTGACCCCGACCGAGCGCAGCATCGTCACCACCGACGGCGTGGCCCTTCGAATCCTCGTCCGGGCAGGGGGCCAGGCCGTGCCCGTGCTTTGCGTGCACGGCCTGGCGTCCAACGCCCACACGTGGGACGGCGTTTCCCGCCGGCTACACGCTCTCGGTCACCCGGTGGCGGCCGTCGACCTGCGGGGCCACGGACGCAGCGACGCCCCCGACGCCGGTTACGACTTCGCCACCTTGGGCTCGGATCTCTTGGCCGTGCTCGATGCCCTGGAGTGGAACCGAGCCGTCCTGGCCGGTCAGTCCACGGGCGGCAACCTGGTGGTCGACCTGGGCGTCCGTGCGCCTGAACGGGTCGTCGGCGTCGCCGGCGTCGACGGGGGCGCCTTCGACCTCCAGGGTCGATGGCCCGTCTGGGAGGACTGCGCCGCGGCGCTGGCCCCTCCCCGCCTGGAAGGCACACCAGTCGCCACCATGGAGGAGTTCGTCCGCCAGGCCCACCCCGACTGGTCCGACGAGGGTGTCGCCGCCACCATGGCCAACTTCGAGGTCCGCCCCGACGCCACCGTCCGGCCCTGGCTCACCTTCGACCACCACATGCGCATTCTCCGGGCCCTGTGGGAACATCGCCCGAGCGAGGACCTGTCCCGCATCGCCGTCCCCGTGCTCCTGGTCCTGGCCGACACCGACGACGACTGGGCCGCCAGGAAGCGCACCGAGGCCGACGCGGCGCGAGCAGCCTTGCCCACTGTTCAGGTGCGGTGGTTCCGGCATGCCGACCACGATGTGCACATCCAGCATCCAGAAGCCGTCGCCGGCCTCGTTCACCACGTTCACGATATGAATCGGGAATCACCGTCCTAAAGGCGCGACAATGGTGAAGCGTGAACGATCGAAGTACGCCATCGCGGGCGGACCCGTACGCGGGCGTTCGTGACGACGCGCCCGTACCCGAGGCCCGGGGTGAATCAGACGCTCACGTGGCGCAACCGATACGACCCACGCGATGGTGGCACCGGTTGTCCCCGCGCCGGGTACGACATCACCACCGCCACGGCATGCCCTAGGTACGACCCCGGCCCTTTTTGGCGGACCCTCACCCTCAGCCGAGTTTCCGGAGGTCGACGACGCTGCCGTTGTCGAGGCCGCGGTCTCGGTGGCGACCTCTCCCGCGTACCCGATGGGGTCGATCGTGCCGGCGGCGTGGACGAACACCACCCGGTCACCCGTCGAAGCCACGGAGCTCGTTCCGGGACGAGTCGCCGACCACCGGCCACGACGACGGATCGGCGAGATCGGCGAGATCGGCGCAGAGGTGCTCGGCACCGGGCGCCTCATTCCTGTTGATCCCGATGACCCTTGTCCCGTCCCAAGGCACCGTCTCGACCATCGCCTTGCCGATGCCGCCTCAGGCGCCCGAGATCCAGACCAACGCGCCGCCCATGCCGTGACTATTCCCGCCGGCGTCAAGCTCGAACATTTGAGTCGACACGTGTATCAGGTCGTCGCCCTACCGCCTCGATACTAGAAGTTGTTGTCAACCGAGGGGGCCGTAATGAGGCGTGTCGTAGTCACTCTGTGCATGGTCGCAGCCGTCGTCGCCCACCTCACCCCGCCCGCGGCAGCCGCCGACCCGCCCGCCGGCCTGCCGCTGGCCTCGACCGTCGCGGCCCTCGACGGGTACCTGAGTGCGGCCGCCAACAGCTTACGGACTGCCAACCCCGGCAACATCCCCTTCGTCGGGAAGGGCCCGATCGACCACGGGACAGAGTTCCTGACCGCAGTCCGCACCCAGCTCGATGGCCTGCTTCGTTCGCTTCCCGACGCTCGGAAGGTGTCGCCTGCGAGCGTCAAGACCACCCTGGCCGCCGCCGGCCGCCCGTTCGGGTTGGCGATCACCCCCGACTTCCGATGCGGCAACAACCCCTGCGGCGACGACGCCGCACCCGCAACGGTGACGCGCGTCCTGCTGACCCTCGACGCCGGACAGGAAGGCGGCGCCTGCGGGGCGCCCTGCGTGACCAATATTCCCTTCACCGTCGGCCTCCCCGGTCTGCAATTCAAGAGCGACGAGACGGTGACCTCCACATTCTCGTGGCACCTGCGGGTCGCCGTCGGCGTCGACACCGGGGGTGCCTTCCTGGTCACGACCAACGCGCCCGAGCTCCAGGTCGGTCTCGACGTGCTCCTGCCCAAGACGATGGACGGCACCCTCGGGTTCATCAACGTGAAGACCGATATCGACGGTGCCATCGACGGCCGTGGCCGCTTCCGGGGAACGTTCACGTTCGACGCCACCGCGCCCGGCGGCGAAGTGCGAGCGGCCCAGGCCGAGACGGTGGGCATGAACGTGGCCTTGACCGCCGGCGCCGACGCCACGATCAAGGCCGAGGCCGCGCCCGACGCCGCCATGCCGGGGATCGGCGCCGACCTGCACGTGCACTCGGACTGGAACTCCGGACAGCCGGGATCAACCGCCGGGCTCGCCGTCACGCTGGAACACGTGCATGTCACACCCGGCGCCCTGTTGGGTAAGGCCATCCAACCGATCATCAACGGACTGCGCGACGCCGTGGCGCCCATCGCCCCCGTGGCCGAAGTGCTCAACGCGCCCATCCCCGGCATCAGCGACGTGTTCGGGGACACCACCGCCCTAGACGTCGCCCGCACCGGCGCCAACGCCTCCAAGATGGCCCAGATCCAGGGGATCGAGCAGATCATCGACATCGCCACCAAGTTGACGGTGACCCTCGACGCCTCCAACAAGAACAACATCGACCTTGGCCGCGTCGTGTTCGACAACGCCCAGTTGCTGAGCACCTCGGGGGCTCCGGTCACCCCGTCTACCTCATTGCTGGCATCGGTCGTCGATGGCTGCACCGTGTGTGGCCAGGCGGTCCAGACGATCAAGGCCCTCGTCGCCGGCGGCCCAAAGTTGACGTTTCCGGTGCTCGACGATCCCAAGTCGCTGGTAGGCGTTCTGGTGGGCAACAACGTCCCTCTGGTCCAGTTCGAGTCGGGACCCCTCGACGTGGACGGCGACTTCAGCGGCCTGTCCGGTGGATCCTTCGCGGGCTACGGCCTGAGCCTCAAGCAGCCATCGCTGTCCATCAAGGCCAACGTGCGGCTGGGCTACGACACCGCCGGGTTCCGGAATGCCCTGGCCCACGGTCGGCCCGCCACCATCGCCGACGGGCTCTGGGTCGACGGAGGCTCCTTCGTCGAATTCAACAGCTCGCTGGAGTTGCAGTTCTCGGTCAACCTGGGCATCGTCAGTGCCGGCCTCAGGGGTGGACCCGAACTGCACGGCTTTGCCCGGGTACGCAACGGTGTTGCCGGCCAGTTGGTGCGGCCGGCAACTGGCCGTTTGGCGTGCGCCTTCGTGCTCGGCGGTAGGGTCTCGGCCAATGTCAAGATCGTCCTCGACCTGCTTTTCGGTGACGTGGTCATCCCGATCATCGACTACACCCTCGCCGACTTCAGCGCCCTGGATGCCGCCAACTGCGCCGACGTCAACGTCCTTCCCGTGCTCGCCCAGCGAGACGGGTCGGACCTCCTCATCAACGTCGGCGACCACCGCGAAGACCGCAACCCACCGGGCAAGAACGGCTTCGAGGGCCACGACACCGACGCCGAGAGCACCCGCGTCACGGCCGAGCGTCGCGGGCCCGATGGCAAGCAGGTCATCCGCGTCGACCTCATGGGCTACAGCCAGACGTTCCTCTCGACACCAGAGGCGCCCATCATCGGCATCAAAATCGATGCTCTCCATCATCGGGGCGCCGAGACGCTCGTCACCGCCACCGACAACGGGCGGCCCTTCGACCTGAGCGTCTTCGTCGTCGGCGCCCAGGGTGGCAACACGGTCACGGCCCGGACCGACGCAGCCCACCAAGTCGGCTTCTTCGGCTCGCCGGCGACCGACCGCGTCACCACGGGTGACGCCAACGACTTCGTGGCCGCCGGCGGCGGGGACGACAACCTGAGGTTGGGCAAGGGGAACGACACGGCCATCGGTGGGCCCGGCAACGACGTCCTCGACGGTGGGCCGGGAATCGACGACCTTCGGGGCCAGGAGGGCGACGACGTTCTCATCGCCGGCAACGACTCTCCCAGGGACATCTTGGTGGGAGGCTCGGGCAACGACTTTCTCAGCGGCAGTGCCGGCGCCGATCAGCTCTTCGGCGACGAGTGCAGCCCGACGATGGACAGCCTGTTCACCTGCGACGCCGGCTACGGGCTCAGCCCCGACGCGCCCGGGCTTCCGGGCGGCGGCAACGACACCCTGCTAGGAGCAGGGGGGCCCGACGTGATGGTCGGCGGCACCGGTACCGATGAGATGTCCTCCGGGTCGGTCCCGGCCAGCGGCGGCGTCAACGCCCAAAGGGTGACGGCGTACGGGGGCGGCGGCAACGACGTGTTCGTCGGTGGGCCGGGGCCCGACACCTTCTACGGCGGCCCCGACAACGACGGCGCCCTGGGTGGGGGCGATAGCGACCTGCTGGTCGGCGGCACGGGCAACGACGTCCTGGGAGGGGGCAACACCACCGGCGTGCCCATTCCCGGGCACCCCCTCAATCCGGCACCGCTCGGGTCCACCGCCCAGGCCGACCAGTTGCGGGGCGGCCCCGGGAACGACAACCTCCTCGGCAGTACGGGCGCCGACGTGGTCGAGGGTGGCCCCGACAGCGATGTCGTCGACGGGGCCGAGGGCGACGACCTGGTGATCGGCGGGAGCCAGGCGGCGGGGACGCCCGATGTCTCCGACTTGGCCAAGGGAGGGCCGGGCAACGACGTGGTCATCGGCGACAACGGTGACCGGGTCGTCGGGATCCCCCGCCAGTACGACATCGCCGGCGCGGTGATCGGCGGCGCCGACCAGTTGTCGGGTGACGCAGGCGACGACGTCGTACTCGGCGGGGTGGGCAACGACACCGTGCGCGGCGACGACGGTAACGACCGCCTCGAGGGCGGTGCCGGGTCCGACTACGTCGACGGCGGCGACGGCCAGGACGACATCCTGGGCGGGAACTCGCCGTCCTTCCTCGGAAGCGTCACGGCGGCGGCGGGAGATGCCGGCGACTCAGCGCTTATCGGAGGTGGCGGCCACGACGTGATCCTCGGCGACAACGGCACCATCGTCCGTGGCCCGGTGGTGGCCGACGATCCCGATGCCCCCGATCGGATCTCACGCACCGTCCGGTTCCTCGACAGTGGCCCCGCTGGCGTGATCGTCGGCGGCAATGACCACATCTTCGGCGGCGAGGGCCACGACGTGGCCTTCGGCCAGGTCGGCGACGACGAGGTCGTCGGTGGGAACGGCAACGACGACCTGGAGGGCAACCAGGGGGCGGATACGATTCAGGGTGGTTCGGGGCAAGACGACATCGTCGGTGGCACCTCGCCGACCGCACTCGGCTCCGGAGCCACGACCTCCCAGTACCCCGATAGCGGCGACACCTTCCTCGCTGGTGACGACGGCGACGACGCCATCGTGGGGGACAACGCCGCCATCACCCGCGGGCCGGTGGTGGCCGACGACCCCGAGGCCCGCAACCGGGTCTCGCGTATCGTGCGCCTCCTCGACAGCGGCTCGACGGGCGTGGTCGTCGGCGGCAACGACCGCATCAGCGGCGGGCCCGGCCACGACCTGCTGTGGGGCCAGGTCGGCGATGACGTGATCGCCGGCGACGCCGGCAACGACAGCATCGAGGGCAACCAGGGGGCCGACGTCCTCGACGGCGGTGAGGGCCAGGACGATGTCGTCGGAGGAACGACGCCGGCCGCCCTACCCCCCGGGCTCACCACCGCCCAGTTCCCCGACGCCGGCGACACGGTGGCCGGCGGCGACAGCAGCGACCTCCTGGTCGGCGACAACGCGGTGATCGGCCACTCCGTGGGAGCCGACGGCCGGTGGGCCCGCTCCCCCGCCGACGGCCGCTACCTGCGGACCGTCACCCTGGCCGACCGGGCCACCATCGGCGGTCCCGACACGATCATCGGCGGCGGGGGCAACGACGATGCTTTCGGCGGCCTGGGTGACGACCACCTCAACGGTTGCACGGGACAGGACTACCTCGAGGGCAACCAGGGAGCCGACACCATCGACGGGAGCTCGGGCGACGACGACATCGTCGGCGGCACCTCGCCGATCGGCGTGGGCGGCGACGAACAGGCGGCCGGCGCCACCCCCGACGGAGCCGACGTCATCCACGGTCGGGCTGCGAACGAACCGGCCCAGATCCCGCCGAGCGGCCTGGCCATCGGTGTCGACACCAAGCTGAACGACAACGGCCTGTCTGTTTCCGTGAGTATTCGCTACGGGCCCATCCCCGAGCCCGCACCGGGGACCGAGCCTGATGGCGACGTGGTGGCCGGCGACAATGCCCGCATCGACCGCTGCCGGCCAGAGGGCTTCCTGTTCCCGCAGTGGAAGGGGCGTGACGGCTGCACGTGGTCGACCAGCAGTGTCCTCTTCTACGGGCCGACGACGAGCCGGTGGGTGCAGCAACTGGGCCAGCCCTTGTTCGGTCTCGGCGTGCTCGATGAGCTCTTCCCCGACAGCCACTCCGGCAACGACGTCATCTTCGGCGACGACGGCGACGACCTGCTCCTCGGCCAGGGCGGCTTCGACACCATCCACGGCGGTGCCGGTGACGACATCGTCTACGGCGGCCTCGGCGTGTTCAACAAGCTGTACGGGGACGGCGGGGGTATCGATGTGGTGATCACCCCACCCGACCTGAGCCTGCTCGCCGTCCTCGGGGTCGTGTAGTGGGAGGGCCGCAGGCCTCGGCACTTCTCGGGCTGGTCGGAGCATGCCCGTCGGGGTAGTTAGGCCGGGCGGTCCCGGCCATGCCCTCGCGCGTAGTTCCATCTCCAGCGTGACCGAAGTCGGGGCCCTTCCCTCCCGCCGGGTTCATCCCGGCGATCAGCGGTACTACGACCCCGTCGGACTCCGCAGCCGGCCAGGAAGCTGAGGTAGCGGCTGATCCCCTCGACGGTGGCCGGGAGCTCCGGGTGGCCATGTTCGCTGGGCAAGGTGCACCACTCCGTCCAGTCCGAGCGGTAGCCCCGCAGCGTGTTGGCGGCCGGGCGGCGGCCACGTAGGCGGCCTCGGCCGAGTTCAAAGCGGCGACGTCGACCACCTGCTGGGGTCGGACGACGCTGCTGCAGTCACCTCGAGGGCCATCAAGGCCGACTCGACTTGCTACACGCGATAATCGACCGAATCGCATGTAGAAAAGAGGGGGGCCGGAAGGTCAGTCGACCATCCCATCAGATCACCGATGGCCCCGGAAACGTCACCGCGGATGTCAGGCCAGCGCTGCTGAGGTCACCAGTCGATCGACCCGTGCCGGTCGACCAGGGCGGCGGTGTGGCAGTCGGAGAGGAAGCCGTAGTCGTCGATCCGCCGGCGGGTCATGTGGTGCTCAGCGGGTGACCGCCGTACTCGTGGCGCAGCACCGACACCGCCTTCTCCCACTCCTGGGTGCGGTCGCGTCACTGGTAGAAGCCCCACACGGCCTGGGCGAGCATCGGGATCGGCACGTGTTGCTCCATGGCGTACTGCACCCCCCAGACCTGCTCGCCGTGTCCTCGACGCACGGCTCGACGTGGCTCAGGTCGCCGTACTCCTCGAAGCCCTGGGCCATCAGCTCGACCAGCCAGCCGCGGATCACCGAGCCGTGGTTCCAGTTCCGGAACAGCGAGACGAAGTCGAGCTCGTAGTCCGAGGCGTCGAGCAGCTCGACCCGCTCGCCGATCGACTGCACCATGCCGAACTCGATCATGTTGTGGATCAGCTTGACGAAATGCCCCGAACCCGTCGGGCCGACGTGGAGGACGCCGTCGTCGGTGGCCAACGCCACCAGGACCGGTTCGACCAGCGAAAAGGCCTCCTCGGTGCCGCCCACCATGAAGCAGGCCCCGTGGCGGGCACCGCTCACCCCGCCGCTGGTGGCGCAGTCGATGAAGTGGATGCCTCGCTGGGCCAGCTCACCGAAGCGGCGCACCGAGTCCTGCCAGTGGGCGTTGCCGCCCTCGACGATCACGTCGCCGGGCTCCATCGCGTCGGCGAGCGACTGCACCACCTCCTCGGTGGGCTCGCCCTGGGGCACCGAGACGAACACCATACGAGGCGTGGGGAGCTGCCCGCCACCGAGGCGACCGAGTCGGCCGGCAGGATGCCCGAGCCGGGATCGGGTTCGGTGCTCGGGTCGTGGGCGACCACCTCGAGGCCGCGGTCCACCGCCTGCAGCGCCAGCGCCTGGCCCATGCGCCCCAGGCCGATCATGCCGAACCTGGCGGCTCCGTCCGGTCGCTTCGGCTGGTGGGCGGGGCGACCTGGCGGGCCAGGTCCCGCAGCACCGGCTCGTAGGCCTCTGAGAAGGTGGGGAAGGGGTGGACGAGGTCGGTTAGCACCGCAAGGGGGATCTCGGCCCTGATGGCCAGGACGGCCTCGCCGATCCACTCGTCGCATCCGGGGCCGACAGCCGCCGCCCCGACCAGCACGCCCCGGGCGGCGTCGGCGGTCAGCACCAGCCGGCCCCGGGCCTCGCCCTCGCTGCCCGAGCGGGCCGTGTCGGCCAGGTCGATGCTCGCGGTGACCGGCTCGATGCCCTGCTGGCGGGCCGCTGCCGCGTCCAGCCCCACCGAGGCCACGGGTGGGTCGGTGTAGATGGCCCGCGGGATGGCCCGGGTGTCCATGGTGGCCGAGCCGCCGATGAGGTTGGCGGCGATGACCCGAGCCTGGTAGTTGGCGGCGTGGGTGTACGGCGCGGCCCCCGTCACGTCGCCGGCGGCCCACACGTGGGGCTGACCCGGCACTCGCCCCGAGGCGTCGGTCGCCAGGCCCTTCGGGTCGGCCTCGATGCCCAGGACGTCGAGGCCGAGGCCGTCGAGGTTCGGGGTGCGGCCGGTGACCACCAACACCCGGTCGGCGTCAAGCCCGGTGCCGTCGGCCAGGTGCAACCGTGCCCGCCCGCCGACCACCTCGGCCCGGGTCACCTCGGCCCCGAGGCGTAGGTCGATCCCGTCGTCGCGCAACACCGCCGCCAGCACCGCCGAGACGCTCGCCTCCTCCTTGGCCACCAGCCGGGGCGCCGACTCGACCAGCGTCACCTGCACCCCGAACCGGACGTACACCTGGGCCAGCTCGCAGCCGATCGGCCCCCCGCCCAGGACCAGGAGCGAGTCGGGGCGCTCGTCGGTGCTCAACGCCTCGTCGCTGGTCCAGGTCGGGACGGTGTCCAAGCCCTCGATCGGGGGATGGACGGGCCGGCTCCCGGTGCCGATCACCAGGTCGGTGAAGCCGTACCGGGCGCCGCCTACCTCGACGACGCCCTCGCCCACCACCCGGCCGCGGCCCCGCAGCAGCGTGACCCCCTCCCGCTCCACGCCCGTGGCGGCGCCGGCGTCGTCGCGGTGGTGGGCCACATCGTCCCGCCTCGCCACCGCCCGGGCCCAGCCGGCGCCCGGGTCGTCCAGGATCACGGAACCGGCGGTGGCGCCGAGGGCCACCGACCTGGTCGTCTGGTGGCGCACGGTGGC
This sequence comes from Acidimicrobiales bacterium, assembly GCA_038232455.1. Lineage (GTDB taxonomy): Bacteria > Actinomycetota > Acidimicrobiia > Acidimicrobiales > AC-14 > DATAQC01. The sequence goes on along the minus strand of JBBSHU010000029.1, from coordinate 455 downwards.
CGAGCGGAGCATCGACTTGCTCGGCATGCACGCCACGTAAGGGCACTCACCGCCCACCCGGCCCGCCTCGACCAATGCCACGCTGCGGCCGGCCTGGGCCACGTTCTTGGCGATCGATTCTCCTGCGGTCCCAGCGCCCAGGACGATGACGTCGAAGGCGGCCGTCACCCGGCCGGGGGGGCGAAGAACTCGAGGGCGATGTTGTCAGGATCCCGGAAAGCGAGCCCGGAACCGAAGTGGGCATCCACGATCTCGCCGTGGGCGATCCCGAGCTCGTCGAGGCGCGACGCCCACACCTCGAGGTCATCCCGGGCGGCGCAGGCGAAGGCCACGTGGTCCATGCCGACCCGATGTTCATCGAAGGCATCGTCGGAGGATGTGCCGGTGTGGGCGTGCAAGCCGAAGAGCATGCCGCCGGCCAGGGGGAACACCGTGTGGTGGTAGCCGTTGCTGTC
>JBBSHU010000028.1:0-30597 GCA_038232455.1 Acidimicrobiales bacterium | reverse complement strand
CTAGGAAGACGGCGTGTACGTCGACGGCGAGGACGGCCAGCTGGGTGGGGTTGGACGGAACGATGCCCTGGGAGAAGCGGTCCCGGTTCTCCCTCAGGAAGGCCGACGCGGCCCGGACCGAGGCGTGCTGAGTGCGATCGAACGCGGTGGCGAAGGTGAACCGCCAGCGTCGGACCCGGTGGGCGATCATGGGCTTCCCCTCGTCGCCCGGGTCCAGCCCGGCGGCGGAGAAGACCCGACAGTCGTAGGTGCGGCACGTCTGGGGGCGATCCTCGTAGATCGAACACCGGTCGTCGGCCAACATCGGGCAATGGCCGTTCTCGTCGTAGCCCATCACCAGATTGCCTTCGGGAAGCCCGGGTGCCGGGAACAGCAACGCCGAGGGGATGCGCGCGAGTGTCTCCCCTTCGTGGGGACGGATGTGGACGAACTGCAACGACGTGCAGCACGCAGTACATCCCCCGCAGGGCACATCCGAGGCACCTTCGCCGCGGAGCGCACGCTGCATCCCTGACATCCACGACGAGAAGTTCCCGGCCGACAGCTCCTGATCGGCTCCTGTGTCGTAGTCGGCCATCGGTCGTCCACTCTGTCAGCTGAGGTCGTCAGGTGGGGCATCCTCGGCGGCGGGCTCGGAGGCCTGGTCGAGGCCAAGGACCCGGCGCCCGATCGACTCGCGGCACTGCTGGGCGGTGAGGGCCATGAGATCGCCGGCTCGGGCGTCGCGCACCAGCCGCTCGGCCTGGTGGCCTCGCACGTAACCGCGGCCCCCGACGATCTGCAGGCCCTTGTTGGCCACGGCAAAGCCATTCTCGTTGCAGAAGGCCTTGGCCTCGGTCATCAGCGCTCCGGCCGCATCGGGTTCGCGGTCGGCGGCGAGGGCCGCCCTCGTGACCATGAGACGCATGGCGCTGGCGGCGATGGTCATCTCGGCCACAAGGAACTGGATAGCCTGGTAGCTCGCGATCGGTTCGTTGGCGGGGGCGATCACCCGGGTGGTGGCGTGCTCGACAGCCATGTCGATGGCGGCCTGGGCGATGCCGACCGAGGCCACCGCCAACCCCAGGGCGATGTAGTTGGGTCGGCCCAGCACCACGGCTTTGCCCTCGTGGTCGGCGCCGATGCGATCCGTGGTCGGCACGAAGGCATCGGAGAAGACCAGCGAACGACTGTCGTTGGCGCGCATGCCCATGGCGTCCCAGGACCCCGCCACCTCGATGCCGGAGTTGGCCTTGGGATCGACCATGAACAGGGTGAAGGCGCCATCGTCGCTGCCGTCGACAACGGCGTTGACCACCACCACGTCGGCCGCGCCGGCGCTGGTGGCAAAGCTCTTGCGCCCGTCCAGCCGGTAGCCACCGTCGACGGGGGTGGCCGTCGACTGTGGCTGCATGAAGTTCGTGCCCGAGCCGGGCTCGGTGAACACGACGGTGAACACCCCTCCGTCGGCCAGGCGCTCGATGGTGCGACGGCGCTGGTCGTCGTCTCCGGCGAGGGCGGCGGCGACCCCGGCGCAGTGCATGGTGAAGCAGAGGCAGGTGGAGGCATCGCCCCTGGCGATCTCCTCGGCCACCAGGCTGAAGGCCAGGTAGCTGCCGCTGCGCCCACCCAACTCGGTGGGCACGGCAAGGCTGAGGAGACCGGCTCGGGCCAGGTCGGCGAAGTTCTCCGACGGGAAGCGACCCAGCCGGTCGTTCTCCTCGGCTCGCCCCAGGAAGTTGTCGGCCACCCGGCTGGCTTCGTCGCGCAGTGCCCGCAGGTCGTCGTCGAGAAAGACATCGATGCTCATGCCGCGTTCGTCATCGCCGTGGTGGGCCTCCGTCAAGGTGGAATTGCAACGTAACAGCACCGCTATCGTCGGCCGACCTCACCATCGGCTCAGCCGCCGTGGGCGGCGAAAGCCAGACAGGCGTTGTGGCCGCCAAAGCCGAACGACGTGCTCAGGGCCACCCCGACAGGAAGCTCACGGCCTGTGTGGGGCACGTAGTCGAGGTCACACCGGGGATCGGGGGTGTCGAGGTTGATCGTCGGTGGCACGACCCCGTCGTACACCGCCATGACCGCCACGATGGCCTCGAGGGCTCCGGCCGCCCCGAGTAGGTGGCCGGTCATCGACTTGGTCGACGAGATCGGCACCCGACTGGCGTGGTCACCGAACACCGCATGCATGGCCAGGGTCTCGGCCGCGTCGTTCAGGGGCGTCCCGGTGCCGTGGGCGTTCACGTAATCGACGTCGACGGGCGAGCATCGGGCTCGCGCCAGGGTTCGCTCCATGCAGCGGCGCGAGCCCCGGCCGTCGGCATCAGGTTGAGTGGGGTGACCGGCGTCGGCGGTGGCCCCGTACCCGACGAGCTCGGCGTAGATACGGGCTCCGCGCGCTCGCGCATGCTCGCGCTCCTCGAGTACCAGCACGGCGGCTCCCTCGGCGGCCACGAAGCCGTCACGGTCGAGGTCGAAGGGCCGAGATGCCCGTTGAGGCTCGTCGTTGCGCCGGGAGAGAGCGCCCATCACACCGAACGCAGCCATGCCGACGCCGCAGATGGCAGCCTCGGTCCCTCCGGCCAGGGCGGCGACAGCGTCGCCCCGGCGAATCTGCTCGGCGGCTTCACCAATGGCGTGCGAGCCCGACGCACAGGCACTGACTATGGCGAAGTTCGGTCCCCGCGCCCCGGTGTCAGTGGCGATCATGCCCGCCGGCATGTCGACGAGCATGGCCATGGCGGTGTACGCCGACACTGCTTTGTGACCGCGCTCGTGGTAGTTGACCGAAGCCCGCTCCAGGACTTCCATGCCCCCAATACCCGACGCGACGATCACGGCCACGTCGTCGGCGATGGGCCCGATGTCGAGTCCACTGTCGGCCACCGCCTCGCGCGCGGCCACGATGCCGAGCAGGACGGGCCGGCTGGTACGCCGCGCCTCCTTGGCCCCGAACACGGCGACCCCGTCGAAGCCCTTTACCTCGCCGATGATGCGCGACGGCAAGCCGGTGGGGTCGAACAGGGTGATCGGGGCGATCCCGCTGCGACCCTCGCACAGTGCCGTCCACGTCGTCGGCCGATCGTTGCCGACGGGCGTGAGACAACCCATGCCCGTGACGACGACGCGAACTCGTCCGTCGGCTCGCGCCGGGCCGGTCATACCGCGCAGTTGTAAACCAGCGGCAAGGAGCCGTCGGCCTGGCGCAGGGAGAGGAAGCGCTCGACCACCAGGCGCTTGCCTTCGGCCAGGCGCACCTGGCCGGGAGCGAGGAGCATGTCGGGACTGGTCTCGACGTCGGCACCCGCCGGGTGCCAGTGCACACCGTCGGTGGTCACGGTCAGCTCGGGAACGGTGTTGGACTCGTTGATCTCCACGCCGGCGTCGGACGAGAAACCCCGACGCACCAGGGGTCGCACGGCGAAGTCCCGACCGGTGATACCCCGGACGGCAAGGAGCGCTCGGAGCTCCTCCACCTCCGAGGCATTGTGCTCCGTCCGGGTCATCCCCACCCGGATGGGCAGCCCCAGGTCGGCGGCGATGCCGACGCCCTCCATCGCTCGGGCCCAGCTTCCCTGCCCCCGGTTGCCGTCGTGGGTTTCGGGCCGAGCACCATCGAGCGACGTCTGCACCACCAGGTTGGGCCGTGCGGCCAGGCGCTCGAGCTCGGTTCGCTGGCGACCCTTGAAGAGCATGGCGTTGGTGAGCAGGACCGTAGGCAGGCGTTCGCTGGCGTAGACGGCCATGGCCACGATGTCGGGCTCCAGGAACGGTTCGCCCCCGGTGACGTAGATCTCGGTGAACCCCTCGGCGACAGCCTCGTCGACCAGATCACGGAACCGGTCGGGCCCCATCGACCGCCTCCTGGCCGTCGGTGATGACGCAACCGAGCAATACGTGCAGCGCAGGTTGCAATGGAAGTTGGTGTACAGCCACAGCCTCGCCGGGAACAGGGCAGACCCGAACAGCGGCACCACCGGAAGTCCTTCGTCGACCGGCGCGGCCACGTCCCCCCAGCTAACCGCCTCGGCGTCGAAGCCGGTGGGCAGAGCACTGCGGTAGAGCTGATAGCGGCCCCGCGACCGCTCCGGGGGTGGCACCACCTCGAGGCACGTAGTCCACCAGCCCGTCTCGATGGTCTCCACGAACGCCTCGGGAAGGCCGGCCGTCCGCATGGAGGCGGCCTGGGCCTTCCAGTCGTAGGCCAGCGGCACCAGCTGGGCGTCGGCCCGGCCTTCGTCGAGGTCGACCACCGCGTACCAGACCTCGGTGCGACCGTCGTTGGCGGGCCTGCCGATGACGCCCACGTTCACGATCAGCCGCCCGTCGACCCGCTTCTGCCACGGCAGCCCGGTGTGGGTGCACAGCAGGATGTCGGCCCCACTGGCGTCGAGGCGCTCGCGGACGGCGTCGTCGCTCAGCGACTCCCAGAAGAAGTCGTTCACCACCAGGGGCGAGCCGTGCACCATGTGCACGTCGACGCCGGCGATGAGCTCGCGGTGCTCGCCGGGCAGGCCACGCATCCACGCGGCGAACTCCGGGCTGGTGTGGGCCTTGGTGTAGTCGTAGATGAGCTGGGCGAACTCGTTGTCGCGGGGGTCGCGGTAGCCGCACCCGCAGTCTTCGTCGCCCCGGCCGATTGCGATGTCGTAGTTGCCGGCGATGCACTCGACACCACCTTCGGTGAGCAGGGGCCACAAGGCATCGGGCTCGGCCCCGAAGCCGCCGAGGTCGCCGAGGCAGAAGATCCGCTCGCAGCCCCGGCTGCGAGCGTCGCCGAGCAGGGCGCGCAAAGCGTAGGGATTGGAGTACGGGCCCCCGAACACGGCGATGCGGGTGGCGGTCACCGGTCGAACCTGGTCATCACGTGCTTCACCCGGGTGTAGTCCTCCATGGACTGGAGCGAGAGGTCGGTGCCGAAGCCCGAGGCGCGGGAGCCGCCGTGGGGCATCTCGGCGGCCAGCACGGAATGGCAGTTGACCCATACCGTTCCCGCATCAAGACGCCGGGCCATCCTCGTGGCCCGGCCGTGATCGCGGGTCCACACGCTCGATCCGAGGGCGTAGTCGGTGCCGTTGGCCCAGGCCACCGCCTCGTCCTCGTCGGTGAATCGGGAGACGGTGACAACCGGGCCGAAAATCTCGCGGCGGGACAACTCGTCGCCGGGGTTCACGCCGGCGACCACGGTGGGCGGGTAGAAGAACCCGCGTCGGTCGAGGGTGCACCCTCCGGCGACCACCTCGGCGCCCGACCCGCGCCGATCGACCAGGCCTGCCACTCGGGCCAGTTGGTCCGGGTTGTTGAGTGGCCCCAGATAGGCATCGTCGTCGGGTGCGCCGATCGCTGTGGTACCGGCGGCGGAAGCCAGGGCATCGACGAGGCGGTCGTGAATGTCCGGAGCGGCAAGAACCCGTGAGGCAGCCGTGCAGCTCTGACCGGCGTTGAAGTAGGCGGCGCTGGTGATGCCGGGTACGGCGGCGTCGATGTCGGCATCGTCGAACACCACGGCCGGGGCGTTGCCTCCCAGCTCCAGGTGCACACGCTTGGGGCCCGCGCCGGCTGCGGCCATGACCGCCCGACCGGTGGCCACACTGCCGGTGACGGCCACCATGTCGGGAACCGGATGAGCAACCATGGCCGCCCCGGTCGCTCGGTCACCACAGACCACGTTGAAGACCCCGGCGGGAAGGTGCTCGGCCATGAGGTCGGCGAGCAACAACGGTGTGACGGGTGTGGTCTCAGCCGGTTTCAACACCACGGTGTTGCCGGCCGCCAGGGCCGGAGCCCATTTCCAGGTGGCCATCATGAGCGGATAGTTCCACGGGGTGATCTGGGCCACCACGCCAACGGACTCGCGCCGCACGGCCGACGTGTGGCCCACAACGTACTCTCCGGCCGAGCGACCCTCGAGCATGCGGGCGGCGCCCGCGAAGAAGCGGATCACGTCGACGATGTGGGGCATCTCGTCGACTGCCATGCTCCGGCGGGGCTTGCCGGTGTTGCGGCACTCCTCGGCCACGAACTCGTCGGCCCTGGACTCGACGGCATCAGCCACAGCCAGAAGGGCCCGGCTGCGCTGGGCCGGGGTGAAGGCGCGCCAGGTCGGCGACGCCGCTCGGGCGGCGCCGAAGGCAGCGTCGAGGTCGAGCTTTCCTGACACCGGCGCCTCCGCGTAGGCGTCACCCGTGGACGGGTCGACCACCGTCGTCGAAACCTCCGCGTCGCGTGACGCCATCGAGTCGCCACCGACGAAGTTGGCCAGTTGCCGCACGGTCGTCACCGAGCCCCGGGATGTGGCGCTCGCAGGGGAACGAGGCCGAGGGCCACGTCCATGAGCGCGGCGTTGGCCCGGGCCTGGGCGGCCTGCTCGGCATCGGTGTACGGATGCAGAAAACTGCGGCCCGCCAGCAGCTCGTCCCACACGAACAGGAGCGATACCGCCTGCATACCGAAGAAGCGGGCGGCGCTGAACACTGCTGACGTCTCCATGTCGACGGCCAGGTAGCCGGCCTCCTCCCAGGCCTTGACCCGCTCGGCGGGCTGAGCGAACAAGGCCGACGTGGTCACGTGTGCACCGCGGTGCACACGGAAACCCCGGGAGACGAACTCCACCTCGGCCCGGTCCACGAGCTCGGGGGTGGGCGTCGACACGCCCTCACCGCCGTAGTACTGCGAGGCACCCTCCCCGATGGCGGCCGACTCGGCCAACACGATGTCGCCCGTCCGTACCTCTGGCTGCAGGGCGCCGCAGGAGCCGATCTGCACCACGATCGGTGTACCCAGCTCGCCGAACACATGCACCGGTTCCACTGCCCGTGATGCGCCATAGATGCACGAGTAGAGCACAGCCATTCCATCATCCGGCCGTCGCCCCAGGTGGTAGTCGGGGAAGGCCAACTCACGCACGTCGACCAGCGCAGCCAGGCGTTGGGCCGTGCGCTCCCGCCGCCACCACGACCCTTCGAGGACGACCAGTTCCGGGAGGTCGGCCGCGTCGAGACCGAGCGCCTGGCACCAATCGCCCTTCTGCTCCCCGGCCAAGACGACCTCCCTTTCACTGCGGCGCCCGGTACCGTACAATCCAACGGCGCTTCAAGTAAGCCAGGGTCGCCCTGCGGCCTCTCGACCACAGAGGTGGGACATGTCCGATTCGTACCCTCGTCTTGCCATCCTCGGGGCCGGCCCCACCGGCCTGGAGGCCGCTCTTGCCGCCGCCGATCTCGGGTGGCCGTTCACCCTGTACGAGGCGGCGGACGGCCCGGCTGCCCACGTGCGGGCGTGGGGCCACGTTCGCCTGTTCACCCCCTGGAGCCTCGACGTGTCAGCCCGGATGGCCCGCCACCTGCAGGCGGCCGGAGTGGCCGTCCCCGACGACGGCGCGTGTCCCACGGGTGACGAGCTCTGCGAGCGTCTTCTCGACCCCGTGGCCGCACTGCCCGAGGTGGCCGGCGCCATGCAGTTCGGCGCTCGGGTCGTGTCGGTCGGTCGCCGTGGGTTGCTCAAGCACGAGGAGATCGCCACCGCCGAGCGGGGGGCCCAACCCTTCCGCCTCCTCGTATCCCGGACCGACGGCAGCGAGGAGATGGTCGACGCCGATGTGGTGCTCGACTGCACGGGCACCTACGCCCATCCGAACACCACGGGCGACGGAGGCATCCCCGCCGTGGGCGAAGCCAGCCTCGAGAACCAGATCCGCCGAACGCTGCCCGACGTGACCGCCGAGGAGGCGGAGTGGGCCGGTCGCACCGTGCTGGTGGTGGGCTCCGGTCACTCGGCTCAGACCGCAGCCGGGGATCTGGCCGCCCTGGCCCGCCGGCAACCGGACACCCGGGTGGTGTGGGCGGTGCGTTCCCCCGAGCCGACGTGGGGTGCGGTCGCCGATGACCCACTGCCCGGGCGGGCGGCGCTGGTGGAACGCTCCCGGGCCCTGACCTCGGCCGACGACTCGGCCGTGCGGCTGGAGACGGGGGTGGTCGTCGAGGCCCTGGCTGCGCGCGACGGTCGGGTGGCGGTCACCTTGCGCAACGGCACCACGACCGAGGTCTTGGTCGACAAGGTGCTCTCCCTGACCGGGGCGGTCGGCGACAACTCGATCTACCGCCAGCTCCAGGTGCACGAGTGTTACGCCACCGCCGCCCCCATCAACCTCTCCGCCGCCCTGCTGGGAGCAGCCGGAGGCGACTGCCTGCAGCAGGAGAGCCACGGCGTCGACGTCCTGCGCAACCCCGAACCCAATTTCTTCATCCTGGGATCGAAGTCCTACGGGCGGGTCAACCAGTTCCTCATGCGGGTGGGTTGGGAGCAGGTCGACGAGGTCTTCTCGGCCCTGGCTTCGCCCGTCGACGCATGAGTCCCGGCGCCGGACGCCACCCGAGCACTTCCCACGGGCGGTGACCACCGCCTGGCCGATGGTCAACGCCGACTGGAACTTCTGGCCCGACGGCTTCGACCGAGCCCGGATCTGGCACACGTGCGCTGAGATCGGGTTCGAGGGCATGGAGTTGGGCGTCTACCGGGCTGACGACGAGCTCTCCGCTGCTGCCATGTCGTCCATGGTGACGCTGGGTGCAGCGACCGGCCTCGGCGTTGAAGCGGTTCTGTTCTCCATGCCCCCCGCGCGCTGGCCCGACGGTGGTCTGGCGTCTCCGGAGGCGTCGACACGGGCCGTGGCCGAGATCACCGAGACGGCCCGGCGGGCCGCCGACCTGGGTGCCCGCGTCCTCGGGGTGTGGCCGGGTGCCGATCTGAGCCCGCCCGCCACCGACAGGGCAGGCGGTTGGGCCCGTACGATCGATGCCATCGACGCCGTGGCCGGTGTGGCCGGCCCGCTAGGTCTGGCCGTGGCCGTCGAGTACAAGCCCGCCCAGCTGGTCGCAGGAGCGGAGGAGACCCTTCGCCTGGTCTCCGAGATCCACCGAGCAGAAGTCGGCGTGCTCGTCGACACCGCCCACGCCATCGCCGCCGGAGAGGACCTGGCCGCCCTGCCTGGCCTGCTGGGTGAGCGCCTCGTCCATGTCCACCTGGGTGACTCGGGCGGCGACGCCGACGCCGACCTGCCGCCCGGAGCCGAGCACGACTTCGTCCCGTTCCTCAGGGCGCTGGCAACCACGCGCTATCCCGGAGCCCTCTCCTTCGACCTCTACGGCTCGGTCCAGGCCGGCCTGAGCACGGGCGTGGGGGCCAGCGAACAGGGCTTGGCCTACATCCGGGGCGCCCTGGCGACGGCTTCGGCGTGACGCTTCCCTTCGACCAAGCCGCCGATGCCATGGTGCGCCTGGGCCGGCGGGTGTCAGCCGTCGGGCTGGTCGTGGGGGCCGGAGGCAACGTGTCGGTGCGCACCGGCCCCGACGAGATCCTCGTCACGCCCAGCGGCCGGGCCCTCGACGAGCTCGACCGGGCCGACCTCGTCACCCTCGGCCTCGACGGCACCGTGCGATCGGGAGGAGCCGTGCGATCGGGAGGAGCCGTGCGATCGGGAGGAATCAGGCCGTCGAGCGAATCGGCCGTGCACCTGGCCGCGCACCGGGCCCGCCCCGACACCGCGGTCGCCCTGCACGTGCACCCGCCGCACGCCAACCTGCTGGCGGCCACCGGCACGCGCATCCGCCTCATCACCCTCGACCACGCCTACTACGTGCGACGGCTGGCCCTGATCCCCTACCTGCCGTCGGGCAGCGAGGAACTGGCCGAGGCGGTGGCTGCCCGGTTGGCCGGCGTCGACGTGGTGATGATGACCCACCACGGGTGCCTGGTGGTCGCGCCCGACGTCGAGGCCGCTTTCGAACGAGCGGCCAACCTGGAGGCGGCAGCCACGGCCACCTACCGCGCCCTACTCCTCGGTGACACCACTACGGCCTGCCCGTCCGAGTACCTGGCACGTGTCGAAGCAGCCGAGGCGAGCGCAAGCGGCGGGACCGACACCTAGTGCGGCACTGACCATGGCCCTGATCGCCGGCCTCGACTACGGAGGCAGCAGCCTCAAGGCGTGGGTCGCCGACCTGGAGACAGCCGAGGTGTTGAGCGCCGTCTCCGAGCCCACCGAGACAGCCCGGCCTCAGCCCTATGCCGCGGAGTTCTCACCGGCCGACTGGTGGGCGGCCACGGGTACCGCGATGCGTGCCGCCGTCGACGCGGCCGATCGACCGCCGGGAGACTACGCGGGCGTGACCGCGGCGTCGCTGCGCCAGGGCTTCGTGCTGGTCGGCGGGGAGGACGGCGGCACCGAGCTCGGGCCCGGCATCCTCAACTCTGATCGGCGAGGTGGTCCCCACCTCGAGACCCTGCGTCGTCAGATCGGGGTGGAGCGCCTCTACGCCCTCACCGGACACTGGCCCGCGCCCGAGCTGACCCTGCCCAAGCTCCTCGACGTGGCCGCCGAACAGCCCGACCTCTGGACCGCCGCCGAGCGGATGCTGTTCGTACACGACTGGGCCCTCTGGCGCATGTCGGGCCAGACCGTCACCGAGGTCTCCTACGCCTGCGCAGGCCAGATGGCCGACGTGGGCCGTCGGGCGTGGGCCGGCGAGCTTCTCGACGAGCTCGGCCTTGGGACCGCCAGGTTGGCGCGCCTGGTGGAGCCGGCCACGGTCGTGGGCCGCCTGGCCGACGCCACCCTCGGCCTGCCCCCGGGTATCCCGGTGATCAGCGGTGGGGGCGACGCCCAAGTGGCGGCCCTGGGCGCCGGGGCCATGGTGCCCGCCACCGTGTGCGTGGTGGCCGGGTCAACCACGCCCCTCCAGGCGGCGGTCGACTCCTTCCCCGTGGACCCGTTGCGCCATCCCTGGGTGAGCACCCACCTACGCCCCGACCTGTGGGTGGCCGAGACCAACGCCGGCTACGCGGGAATGAACTTCGGGTGGCTGGCGGCCACTATCGGTTGCACCACCGTCGAGCTGTCGGCCCTGGCGGCGCAGAGCCCGCCCGGAGCTAGGGGAATCACCGCCACAGTGGCCAGCCCGGTGTGGAGCGAGGAGTCGTGGGCGACGAAGGCCCCCAGCACCCTGGTGGGGTTCACCATGGCCCATGACCGGGCCGACGTGGCCCGAGCGTTCGTCGAGGCGCACGCCTACGCGGTGCGGGCCAACGTCGACGACCTGGAGCGGGCCGCCGCCGGCGGTCGGTTCGAGCGGGTCCTGGTCACCGGCGGGGCGGCGCGCAACGCGGAGTTCCGACAGCTCATGGCCGACGTCTCCGGTCGGGTACTGACGGTCCCCGAGGTGGCCGACAGCGCCGCGGCCGGGGGAACGGCCCTGGCAGCACGGGCCTTGGGTGCCGACCACCGGCCGCCGTCTCCGGCGTCGCTGGTGGTCGAGCCCCAGCCAGACCAACGGTACGAGACCGGTTATCGGCGGTACCTGGCCGTGTTCGAGGCCATGCAAGCCCATCTTCCTCCTGAGGCCTACGACTCGTGACGGGTGGCGCACCCGGGCCAGAACATTCCCGCCCCTTCGGCGGTGAGGACCTGATGGGCCCCATCGGGCGCGAGCCGTGGTTGGGGGCAGAGGTCCTCAGCTATCCCAACCGGCCGGTGACTATCGTCGACGCCCTCGACCGGGCCGTGGCCCGCTTCGGCGACCGGTGCTACATCGAGGCACCCGAGGGCCAGGTGACCTACCGGGAGTTCGCCGAACTGGTGGAGGGAGCGGCCGAGCGGCTGACCGACGAAGGGCTGCGGCCCGGCGACCGCCTGGCCGTGACTGCCGGCAACGGCCTCGATCTGGCCGTCGCCCTCTGGGCCTGTGCCCGCCTCGGCACCATCCTCGTGGGCCTCAACACCCGGCTGGCACCCACCCAATGGGGGTACATGCTCGGCCATTCACAGCCGGCGCTCGCCCTCGCCCAGCCCGAGTTCCTCGCCGGATTGGAGGCCGCCGCCGCCGACGCTGAACTGCCCCCGGAACGGGTGCGGCCGCTGGGCGACCACCTCACCGGCCGGCGGCGCCCATGGGCTTACAGTGAAGCCGAGCGGCCCGACGAGGCCGCGACCTACGCCGTCGTGTACACGAGCGGCACCACCGGGCGCCCGAAGGCCAGTCAGGTCGTGCACCGGGCCAGCATGCACAGTGGCATCACCTACAGCCGGGTGCTCCATCTCACCGCCGACGACCGTACCGCCGTCCTCTTCCCGCTGTATTACATCAGCGCCATGCACGCCCACATGCTTCCCATGATGCTGGTCGGGGGCACCTGCGTGCTGGTGGCCGGTCCCACCCCCCGCGAGTTCCTCGGGGTGCTCGAGACCCATCGCATCACGTGGATGTACGCAGTACCGTCGTTCTGGCTCCTCATGTTGCGCCTCGACGGCTTCGCCTGGCCGGCGTTGGCCGACCTCACCGTCGGCGCCTTCGGTGGGTCTCCGTTTCCTCTGTCGGCGGTGGCCGATCTCCGCCGGCGGTTGCCCCAGGTCCGTCTCCACGACATCTACGGCCTGTCGGAAACGCACTCGCCGGCGACCATCCTCCTCGACGAGGAGTTCCGGCGGAAGCCGGGCTCGGTAGGTCGCCCCCTTCCGTGCATGGAGGCCTGCGTCGTCGACGACGCCGGCGTGGCGCTGTGCCCCGGCCAAGCCGGCGAACTGTGGCTCAAAGGCTCGCTCGTGACCACCGGGTACTACAACGATCCCGAAGCCACTGCTGCAGCAATGGGGCCCGACGGCTGGTTCCGCAGCGGCGATATCGCCCGCATCGACACCGAGGGCTACGTCTACATCCTCGACCGCAAGAAGGACATGATCAACCGGGGTGGCCACAAGATCTTCTCGGCCGAATTGGAGCAGGTGCTCATGGCCCATCCGTGCGTCGATGACGCCGCCGTGGTCGGTGTCCCCGACCCCTTGGCGTTCGAGTCGGTGGCGGCCTTCGTCGTGGTTGGACGCGGCGAGCCTCTGTCCAGCAACGACGTACGCCAATGGGTGAGGTCGCAGATGGCCGACTACGCCGCACCGCGAGCGGTCGAGTTCGTCGACGAGATCCCTCGCAACGCCACCGGCAAGATCGACAAGGCTGCGTTGCGCCGCCGGGCTGATCCTGCCCTGGCGAAGCACCACTGACAGGGGTGGCGGCTCGGTATATATGGCTACGCTCGAACCATGACCCTCGACATCCGGGTGCAGCGCGCTCGATGCATCGCCACCAAGTCGTGCATGAGCGCCGCCCCCCACACCTTCGCCCTGGACCCCACCCAGGTGGCCACCGTCGTCGATGCCTCCGGCGACGCCGATGACGACGTGATCAGAGCGGCTGAGGCCTGTCCCACCGGGGCGATCACCGTCTACCGCGACGGCGTCCAGATCGCCTGAGCGCTCGGCGCCGGAGCTCCGAAATGCGAGTAACTGAGAAGGGCCGGGTCACGGTGCTTCGTCCCGGGACGCGAAACCGCCCGGCACACCGGCCGGGCGGTTTCAGTACTGGGTTTGTCGTTCGTTACATGAAGCTCATGTTCGTGTCGTTGCGGGCCGGAACGGGGGCCGGGCCGATCACCTCATAGGCCTTGTCGGCCACCAGCGTCTTGGTGGTGAGCAGCATCGCCGCGACAGAAGCGGCGTGCTGAAGGGCCGACCGAGTGACCTTGGCCGGGTCGACGACGCCGGCCTTGAGCAGGTCCTCGAAGTCGCCGGTGACGGCGTTGAAGCCGACGACGCTCTTCTCGGACTCGACCTGGCGGATGACCAGTGAGCCTTCGTAGCCGGCGTTCTGGGCGATCCAGCGCAGGGGCTCCTCGAGGGCCTTGCGCACGATGGCCGTGCCCGTGGCCTCGTCGCCACTGTTCTTGATCTTGTCGATGGCCTTGCGGGCCCGCAACAGGGCGGTACCGCCGCCGGGGACGATGCCTTCCTCGATGGCCGCCTTGGTGGCCGACACCGCGTCTTCGATGCGGTGCTTCTTCTCCTTGAGCTCGACCTCGGTGGCTGCACCGACGCGGATCAGGGCCACGCCGCCGGACAACTTGGCCAGGCGCTCGGCCAGCTTCTCGCGGTCCCAATCGGAGTGGGCGTCCTCGATCTGCTTGCGGATCTGGGTGACCTGGTCCTTCAGCACCTTCGGGTCGCCGGCTCCGTCGATGATGGTGGTGTCGTCCTTGGTGACGGTGACCCGGCGAGCCCGGCCCAGGTGGTCGAGGGTGATGCTGTCGAGCTTCAGGCCCAACTCGGCCGACACGACTTCGCCGCCCGTCAGGATGGCGATGTCGCCCAGGGTGGACCGGCGGCGCTCACCGAATCCGGGGGCCTTGACGGCCACCGCGGTGAACGTGCCCCGAAGTTTGTTGACCACCAACGTGGCCAGGGCCTCGCCCTCGACGTCCTCGGCGATGATGAGCAACGGCTTGTTGGTCTGCATGACCTTCTCGAGGACAGGCACCAGCTCGTGGACGGAGCTGATCTTCTGGTTGGCCAGCAGGATGTAGGGGTCCTCGAGATCGGCCTCCTGGCGCTCCACGTCGGTGACGAGGTTCGGCGACAGGTAGCCCTTGTCGAACTGCATGCCCTCGGCGAACTCCAATTCCATGCCGAAGGTGTTCGACTCCTCGACGGTGACCACGCCGTCCTTCCCCACCTTGTCGATGGCGTCGGCGATGGTCTCGCCGATGGTGCGATCGGCGGCCGAGATCGAGGCGACGTGGGCGATCTCCGCCCGGCCGTCGACGTCTTTGGCCAGCTTGGCGATCGACGCGACGGCGGCGGCGACAGCGGCGTCGATGCCGGCCTTGAGGGCCACCGGGTTGGCGCCGGCGGCAACGTTCTTCATGCCCTCGTGGACCAGGGCCTGAGCGAGCACGGTGGCGGTGGTGGTGCCGTCACCGGCCACGTCGTTGGTCTTGGTGGCGACTTCTTTGAGGGCCTGGGCACCCATGTTCTCGAACGGGTCCTCGAGCTCGATCTCCTTGGCGATGGTGACACCGTCGTTGGTGATCGTGGGCACGCCGAACTTCTTCTCGATGACGACGTTGCGGCCCCGGGGGCCCAGGGTGACCCGGACACAGTTCGCCATGGTGTTGATGCCCGCCTCCAGGGCCTGGCGGGCGTCGTCGTCGAACTTGAGCGCTTTGGCCATCGGCTACTTCTTGTCGGTGATGGCGAGGACGTCGCGACCGTTGAGGATCAGCAGGTCCTCACCGTCGACGGAAATCTCCGTGCCGCCGTACTTGCTGTAGATGACGATGTCGCCGACCTTCACGTCGACGGGAATGACCTCACCCGTCTGCTCGGATCGACGGCCGGGGCCGGCAGCCAGGATTTCGCCCTGCTGGGGCTTCTCCTTGGCGGTGTCAGGGATGACGATTCCGCTTACCGTGGTCTCCTCAGCCTCGCTGGGGCGGACGACGATGCGGTCTTCGAGGGGCCTGAGGTTCATTGCGGTGTAGACCTCCGTTAGCACTCTCCGTGTAAGAGTGCTAACGATAGCAGCCCCTCGGACCGGTTCAAACGGGGTGCCGTCAGACGGGGAGGGTGCCCCCGAGGGCCAGCGAGGGTGACACCCCGATCTCCAGCGAGGTCGGCCCGTCAGCCCGCAGGCGTCGCCACCCGGCGGCGGCGATCATGGCGGCGTTGTCGGTGCACAGCCCGGGAGGGGGAATGACCGCATCCACGCCGTCCTCCGCACAGGCTTCGGCCACCCTCCGGCGCAGGAGCGAGTTGGACGCCACGCCGCCGCCGATGCACAGTGACCGCGCCCCGGTGTCGGCGACGGCACGCCGGGCTTTGGTGACGAGCACCTCGATGGCCGCATGCTGGAACGAGGCCGCCAGGTCGGCCACCTCGGCCTCGGGGTGGGCTTTGGCATAGCGGACGACCGAGGTCTTGAGCCCGCTGAAGGAGAAGTCGTAGCCCTCGCGCTCCATGGCCCGCGGGAAGGCCACCGCCGCCGGGTCACCCACGGCGGAGATGCGGTCGATGGCCGGGCCCCCGGGGTACCCGAGGCCAAGGAACCTGGCCACCTTGTCGAACGCCTCTCCGACGGCGTCGTCGATGGTGGTACCCAAGAGGCGGTACTGGCCGTGGCCCTCGATAAGCACCAGCAGGGTGTGGCCCCCGGACACGAGCAGGGCGATGGCCGGTAGCTCCAGGTCGGGTTGATGGAGGAAGCAGGCATAGAGGTGGCCCTCCATGTGGTTGACGCCGATGAAGGGCACGCCCCAGACCAGGGCCAGGCTCTTGGCCACGCTGACACCGACGAGCAGGGCACTGGCCAGGCCTGGCCCCACCGTGGCGGCCACGGCGTCGATCCCGTGGCCGTCGAGGCCGGATTCGACCAGGGCCTCGGCCACGGCCGGCGAGAGAAGTCGTACATGGGCCCGACTGGCGATCTCGGGGACCACCCCGCCGTAGCGCGCGTGCAGATCGACCTGGGTGGAGACCACCGAGGAGATCACCGTAAGGCCGTCAGCCACCACCGCCGCGGCTGTCTCGTCGCACGATGTCTCGATGCCCAGGACGTAAAAGGGGGCGCCGTGCGATGCGACGGCCATCAGGGCCGGGTCTCCTCGACGAGGGTGGCGCCCGGGATCAAGGTTTCGATCTCGGCCAGGCGTTCAGCGTAGGCGGTGCCGTTCACGTCGTCGGCCCACATCACCAGGGCATCCTCGTTCGTCTCCACGTAGTAGTTCTTCCGCACCCCGGCGGGCCGGAAGCCGAAACGCCGGTACAGCTCCTGGGCCCCCCGGTTCCCCATGCGCACCTCCAGGGTGAGGCCGGTGGCGCCCCGTCGAATGGCCTCCCGGGCCAGCGTGAGCAGGAGGCGGGAACCGATCGCCCGCCGGTGCCAGGCGGGGTCGACAGCCATGGTGGTGACGTGCCCGTCGTCGACGCACACCATCAGTCCGCAATAGCCCACCACCGTGCCGTCAACCCTGGCCACCCAGTAGGCCCGGCTGTTGCGCAGCGCCAGCTCGCTGACGAACAGGCTCAACGACCACGGACGGGGGTACACCTGGGATTCGATCCGGAGCACCGACCGCAGGTGGCGACGCCGCATCGCCGCGACATGCACCACGAGATCCTGGTCGCGCAGGCGATCGCCTTCGACCTTGGCCATCAGTGCGCCACTATCCCGTGACCGCCCAATCGGGAGGAGTGCGTCGCTCCCAGTTGATCTCGGCGTCGGATCGTCGCAGGTACATGGGCTCGAGCTCCCAGGGTTGGACGAACTCCTCCCGAATGGCCAGGGGATGAGCCAACTCGACCAAAGCCGCGGCCGACGGATAGGCGGTGGCCGGCCCTCCGGATTCGCGGTGTGGCGCCTCGGCGAGCAGGTCGGGGTAGCGCAGGGCGCCATCGCCCACGAAGAGGCACTCCTCGCCGGTGGCCACGAGCTCCGACTCCAGCTGGTCGGGCGACCCGACGCTGTACCCGGCAAGGCGCTGGACGCCGCCCGGCACCTGGCGGTAGAAGGCGTAGAAGAGCTCGCTGCGCCGAGCGTCGACCGCGGCGACGATGAGCCGGCTGGTGTGGCGCACGGGGAACGCCAGCAGGTCGAGGCTCGTGACACCGATCACCGGCACCCGGAGGGCCTGGGCGAACGCCTTGACTGCGGCCACCCCCACCCGTAGGCCGCTGAACAGGCCCGGTCCCACGTCGACGGCCACGGCGGAGATCTCGGGGAGCTCGACGCCGGACTGGTGGCAGACGAACTCGATGGCGGGGACGAGCGTCTCCACGTGGCGACGGCCGTGGGCAGCATGAAAGCTTGCCCTGACCCCTTCGTGGCCGCCGATGGCGCACCCCACCTGCAGCGTCGCCGTCTCGATCCCCAGGATCAACATGGCGGCCCGGCTGTCGGTGTGTCCGCAGCCCACCGGTTCAGCGCCGCGGCCAGCGCCGCCATGCGGGGGGCCCACGACGGCCCGACGGTGTCGAAGACGAGGCGCCGCTCGTCGTCGGCGTCACCATGGTCGAGACGCACTTCGAGGAGGTCGGCAGGGAGGGCGGGAGTGACCACGTCGCCCCACTCCACCACGGTGACGCCGTCACCGTCGACGATCTCGGCAATCCCGAGGTCGAACACCTCCTGGAGATGGTCGAGGCGGTATACGTCGATGTGGGTGAGCGGTAGCCGACCGTCGTAGGAGCGCACCAGCACGAATGCCGGGCTGGTGACGGCGTCGGCTACCCCCAGACCCTGGGCCAGGCCCTGGGTGAAGGCGGTCTTGCCCGCACCCAGCTCACCGGCGAGAACGATCAGGTCGCCGCTCCGCACGAACCCGGCCACGTCGGCAGCGAGGGCCCGGGTGTCGTGTACCGACTTCGTCACACAGGCGATCACCCGGCGGCTCCCCGGCCCGTCGGCGACTTCTGCAAGATCTGCTTGGCCCGCACGAGGTCGGCGCGCATATGCGTGACCGTCACCGCTCCTGAGCGGAGGGCGGCCGCCGGGTGAAAGGTGGGCACGATCATGCTGGACCGAAAAGGGTAGGCCCGGCCCCGGACGCGGGTGATCCCCTCGTTGGTGTCGAGCAGGAGCTTGGTGGCGAAGTTACCGAGGGTGACGATGACTCTGGGCGCGATCAGCTCGATTTGAGACTCCAGCCACGGCCGGCACGTGGCGATCTCGTCGGGCTGGGGGTCGCGGTTACCGGGAGGGCGGCATTTGATGACGTTCGCTATATAGAAGCGGTCACGGGTGAGACCCATCTCGTCGTGTACGAGGCGATCGAGAAGCTGGCCCGAACGGCCGACGAACGGCTCGCCCTGAAGGTCCTCCTGGGCGCCCGGGCCCTCGCCCACGAACAGCAGGTCGGCATCGGGATCGCCCACCCCGAAGACCACCTGGGTGCGCCCCTGGGCCAGGGAGCAGCGGGTACATGTCGAAGCTTCCCGCTCCACCTCGGCCAACGAGGGCATTCGCCGATCCTACCGCCAGCCACGCTTCGCCCCCCTGCCCGATGGTGCGCATCCGCGGTCGGGCGCTGCAGGTGCCGCCACCGCGCTCAGGTCGAGGTGTAGGTCCGGGGTACCCGGGGGCCGATGCGACACACGATCTCGTAGGCGATGGTGTCCACGAGCCGGGCCCACTCCCAGGCATCCACCGACTCGTCCCCCTGGTGGCCTAGGAGCACCACCTCGTCGCCCGGTGACACTCCGGCATCGTCACCGCAGTCGACGGTGATCTGGTCCATGGTGACGCTGCCGGCGATGGGCCGACGGCGGCCTCCGATCAGCACCTCGCCACCGGCTACACCCAGGCGCCAGGGAACGCCGTCGGCATACCCGATGGGCACAGTGGCCACCAGAGAAGACTGCGGCAACCGGTACTGCAGCCCGTAGGAGATCCCCTCCCCGGCGGCCAACCACTTCACATGGGACACACGCGCATGCAACGACAGGGCGGGACGGATGTCGGCCCGTCCGACGAGCGCCGGGCTCGGAGCCAGCCCGAAAAGGGAGATACCGCAACGAACCATGTCGTGGTGGGCATACGGGTGGGCGATGCAACCGGCTGAGTTGGAGGCGTGCAGGAGGGGGGGCCGCACCCCCAGCGTCGCCAGCTCGGCGATCACCTCGCTGAAACGGACGGCCTGGACCGACGTAAAGGGGTGGTCAGGGTCGTCGGCGACGGCGAAGTGGGTCCACAGGCCCCCGAGGCGTAGCTCGGGTCGCTCCTGCACGGCCAGGGCGACGCCGATCACGTCGGCCGGCGCCGCTCCAACCCGGTGCATGCCGGTGTCCACTTTCACATGGACGGTCATTTGCGCCTGATCCGGTGAGTCGGCCACGGCCTTGGCCGCCGTAGTCACCCCGGCGTGGGTGTACACGGTGGGGATGAGGTCGAGGGCGGCGACGTCGGCCATGGCCTCGTTCGTCGGTTCGGACAACAGAAGGATGGGGGCGGTGACCCCGGCCTGGCGCAGTTCGGCCCCCTCCTCCACCAAAGCGACGCCGAGCGACGAGGCGCCTCCGTCGAGTGCGGCGCCGGCCGCCTCAACCGACCCGTGCCCGTAGGCGTCGGCCTTGACCACGGCGCACAGAGAGGCGGGGGCGGCGAGGCTGCAGAGGGTGGCGGCGTTGCCGCGAATCGCTCCCAGGTCGACCTCGGCCCATACCGGACGCAGGCCTGGGATGGCGGCGGTGGCCATGAGCTGAGCCTACGAAAGCCGGGCGATGGCGGCGGGCAGGAGGTCGACGAGGTCTCCTGCCACCAGGCCCCGACGCCACCCCAGACGGCCGGCGCAACCGTGCACGAACGCGGCTGCGGCGGCCGCCCGCAGGCCGTCGAGGCCCTGGGCCAGGAGGGCACCGACCACGCCGGCCAGGACATCGCCGGTGCCGGCGGTGGCGAGGAAGGAACCTCCGGTGTTGGTGATCAGCACCTCGCCGGTGGGGTCGGCGATGATCGTCGTCGAGCCTTTGAGCAACACCGTGGCCCCCAGGCCCGCAGCCAGGTCCCGGACCTCGTCGAGACGGTGGGCACCTGGGGCGGCGCCACTGAGACGGGCGAACTCGCCCTCGTGGGGAGTGAGCACCGTCGGCGCCTGGCGGCCCCGGAGGATCTCGGCCGCCTCGGGGCGGTCGCCGAGGGCGTACAGACCATCGGCATCGACGATGGCCGGTAGGGAGGACGCAGCGAGCAGGCGACGCAGGGAGCGGCGCGTGGCGTCAGTGCGGGCCAGGCCCGGGCCGACCACCAGGGCCCGAGCCCGCGCCGAGTCCTCGACGACCGCCGAGTCCCAGTCATCCGGCGGAAGGGGACGACCCACCACCTCGAGAGCGCCGGGATCCGGACCGGATCCAGGTATGCCCAGGCGGACGGTGCCGGCGCCGGCCCGCATGGCCGACCGGGAACACAGGTGGGCGGCGCCCGTCATTCCCGGCGAACCGGCCACGACCCACACGGCCGTCTTCCACTTGTGGGTCTCGGAGGGCCGCTCGGGAAGCCAACCCGACACGTCGTGGGCCTCGACCAGATGGGTGCGACGCCCCGATGTGTCGAGGCCGATGTCGGCCAGTGAGACCTCACCGGCCCGGTCGACTCCGGGATGGAGGAGGAGGCCGGGCTTCAGCGCCGCGAAGGTGACGGTGCGGGCCGCCCACACGGCGGCGTCGCCGGATCCACCGGTGGATCCGTCGACCCCGGAGGGGATGTCGACGGCCAGCACCGGCGCGCCGCCCGGATCGGGCGCCACGTATTCGCCCCGGAACCCGGTGCCGTAGGCGGCGTCGATGACCAGGTCGCAGGCAGGAAGGCGCACGGGCGCATCGGCGGCTTCGATGACGAGCACCCGTACTCCCCGGCGACGCAGGCCGGCCGCCGCGGCCCGGCCGTCGGCTCCGTTGTTCCCCTTCCCGGCCACGACCACGACCCGCCGGCCGTAGGTGCCGCCGAGCATCGCCGTGGCTTCCCGAACCACCGCCGCCCCCGCCCGGGCCACCAGGACCTCGGTCGACTCGGGCGCGGCCCGGTCGATCTCGCCCATCTCCTCAGGAGTGACGACAGGAATCACAGTCGCCACCCTCCAGCGTTCTTGGCGCACTCGACGACGCTATTGGGTGACCAGCGCGCCAGGAACGGCCGATTCACAACGCGACCGCCACGGCGCCGGCGATGGTCTCGGTATGGGTGAGCGACAGCCGCCAGTTCGAGACGCCCCGGCGGTCGGCCAGGGCTGCGGCCGTCCCCCTCAGCACGAGGGAGGGGGCGCCCGACGGCGCCGACACCACCTCGACATCGCGGAAGGCGAAGGCGCCCAGGCCCACCCCCAGCGCCTTCATCACCGCTTCCTTGGCCGCCCACCGTGCCGCCAGACGAGGCGCAGGGTCAGCGGAGCGGGCGCCGTAGGCCCGTTCGGCGTCGGTGAACAGACGCCGGGCCAAACGGGGCTGACGGGCGAGGGCTGTCCGGAAGCGGTCGATCTCGACCGCATCGATCCCGATGCCGACCATGACCTCGTCCGTCGACCGTTACTCGACGGTGACCGTCTTGGCCAGGTTCCGGGGCTTGTCGACGTCGCGCCCCCGAGCCTTGGCCAGAGCGTAGGCGAACAACTGGAGAGCAACGACGTCGACCGCCGGCGCCAACAGCTCGGCACCCGGCGGCGTGGAGGGGACCCACAGCACCTCGTCGGCCCGGGCTGCGGTGGCAGTGTCGCCCTCGGTGGCGACGGCGATGACTGTGGCCCCGCGCGCCCGCATTTCTTCGATGTTGGCCATGATCTTGGCGTGAAGGCGGCCCCTGGTGGCTACAGCCACGACGGCAGTGCCCGGCTCGATCAGGGCGATGGGACCGTGCTTCATCTCCCCCGCCGGGTAGCCCTCGGCCCGGGCATAAGAGATCTCCTTGAGCTTGAGGGCACCCTCCAGGGCCACCGGGTACCCCACCCCCCGGCCCAGGAAGAAGAAATCGCGCGTGCCGGCGAACCGACGGCCGATGTCGCAGATCTCGGAGGAACGATCGAGGACGGCGGCGATGCGGTCGGGCACCTGATGGAGGGCCTCCACCAGCCTGGTCATCTCGTCGGGATAGAGCGTGCCCCGGAGGACGCCGAGGTGCAGGGCCAGCAACTCCATGGCCACGATCTGGGCCACGTGGGTCTTGGTGGCGGCCACGCCCACCTCGGGGCCGGCCCGGGTGTACAGGACGGCGTCGGCGTCGCGGGCCATGGATGAGTCGACCACGTTGCAGACCGCGAGAACCAGGGCCTTGTTGACGGCCGAGCCCGCGAATCGGCACGCCTCCATGGTGTCGAGGCTCTCGCCCGACTGGCTGACGCCGATCACCAACGAGTTGGCGTCTAGCACGGGATCGCGGTAGCGGAACTCACTGGCCACGTCGATCTCGACAGGGAGCCGGGCCCAGTGCTCGATGGCGTACTTGGCCACCAGGCCCGAGTAGAAGCTGGTGCCGCAACCGACGATGAACACCTTGTCGACGGCTCGAAGTTGGTCGTCGTCGAGGTGGAACTCGTCGAGGACGAGCCGCCCGGCCCGGATGTGGCCGCGCAGCGTTTCACGCACCGCCACCGGCTGCTCATGGATCTCCTTGAGCATGAAGTCGGGGTAGCCCCCCTTCTCGGCCGCGGCCAGGTCGTAGTCGACGTGGCGACGGGTGGGGGTGACCTTGGTGCCGTCGAGAGAGGTGACCACCAGGGATCCGGGCCGGACCTCGACCACCTGATCGTCGTCGATGACATAGATCTCGCGGGTGAGCGGGAGGATGGCAGGGATGTCGGACGCCACCAGTCCCGATCCATCGGTTCGCCCGGCGATCAGCGGTGACCCACGGCGGGCGGCGACGATCAGCTCCGGGTCGTCGGCGTGGATGACGGCAAGGGCGAACGAACCCTGCACCCGTCCCAGCCCGGCTCGCACTGCGTCGACCAGAGGGAGCCCCGACGCCATTTGTTCCTCGAGCAGGTGGGCCAGCACCTCGGTGTCGGTGTCCGACGTCATCTCGTGGCCGCGGCCCACGAGCTCCTGGGACAACTCCACGTAGTTCTCGATAATGCCGTTGTGGGTGATGGCCAGCCGGCCCCCGCAGTCGGTGTGGGGATGGGCGTTGCGCTCCACCGGAGGACCGTGGGTGGCCCAGCGGGTGTGGCCGATACCAGCGGGGCAGGCCCGAGGAGCATCGTCGACCGCTCCGGCCAACTCGGCCAGCTTGCCCGACCGTCGCCGCCGCCACACCTGACCGCCGGACTGGAGGGCGACGCCCGCCGAGTCGTAGCCACGGTATTCGAGGCGGGAGAGGGCCTCGATGATGAAGGGCAGAGCCGGGTCGATCCCGGTCACGCCGACGATGCCGCACATGGCCACTCAGGCTAGGCGACAGGCGACCCCGCGGTTCTGGTCACGTTTCGGGGACCCTGTGGGCACCCCAAACCGGACCGGGACGACGAGTGTGTCAGTGGGACACGGGTTCGGCTGTCCCCAGGGCGCTCACCAGGGCGACGCAGAGCTCGGAGCAGGCGGCCTCGGCGGCCTCGGCGGTGAGCGCCTCGACCATGACCCGAACGACCGGCTCGGTTCCGCTGGGGCGCACCAACACCCGACCCTCGGTGCCCAGCCGGAGCCGTACGGCTTCCAGCTCGGACCAGAAGGTCTCGGCCCCGGACAGGCCGGCGCGGTCGGCCACGGCCACGTTGCGCAGCACCTGGGGAAGCCGGGTCATGACCTGGGCCAGCTCGGCCAACGGCCGTCCCGTACGCGCCATGACATCGAGGACCTGGATGCCTGAGAGGACGCCGTCGCCGGTGGTGGCGAGATCTCGGAAGATCACGTGACCCGACTGCTCCCCACCCAGTGCCCACCCACCCTCGTCGAGGGCGTCGAGGACGTAGCGGTCGCCGACCTTGGTCTCCACCACGGCGATTCCGTGGTCGGCCATGGCCCGCCGGAAACCCAGGTTTGCCATCACCGTAGCCACCACGGTCTTGTCGGTGAGCAGGCCCCGGTCGAGGCGGTCGACGGCGCACATGGCGAGAAGCTGGTCGCCGTCGACCAGGTTTCCGGCGGCGTCGACGGCCACCACGCGGTCGGCGTCGCCGTCGAACGCCAGGCCCACGTCGGCGCCGCGGGCCACGACCTCGGTTGCCAGCCCGGAGGGGTAGTTCGACCCGGCCCCCTCGTTGATGTTGACGCCGTCGGGACGGTCGTTGATGGCGATGAGGTCGACCCCCAGGGCAGCCAGCACCTCGGGAGCCACCGAGCACGCGGCCCCGTGGGCGCAGTCGGCGACCACCGACAGGCCGTCGAGACGGCGGCCGTCGAGGGTGGCAGCGAGGGCGGCGACATAGCCCGGTCGGCCGTCTCGATAGCAGACCCGGCCCACGCCGGCGCCCACAGGAACGCTGCGAGCGACACCGTCGCGCCGTTCGGGCACGGAGCCGGCACGCCGTTCGGGCACGGAGCCGGGGCCGCCGGCGAGGAGGCGGTCGAGCTCGGCCTCGAGCAGGTCCTCGGCGGCATCGGACAGCTTGCGACCGCCCGGCGCGAAGAACTTGATGCCGTTGTCGGGAAAGGGGTTGTGCGACGCCGAGATCATCGCGGCCGGGTGCCTTTCGGTGGCCGAGGCCCAGGCCACCCCGGGCGTGGGCAACACGCCCAGGTCGGTCACCTCGGCCCCCTCGGCGGTGAGCCCGGCACTGAGGGCCGCCTGGAGCATGGGCCCGGAGATCCGGGTATCACGCCCGACGAGGAAGCGCTCCGCGCCGAGCGTGCGCGCTGCGGCACGGCCCAGGGCCACCAGCAATTCCGGGGTGAGGTCGACGTTGGCCACACCGCGTAGACCATCGGTGCCGAACCGCCGAGCTGTCATCGATCCTCACTGACTTCGCGCCGGTCGCCGGGCGGCATCGGGGCTAGCGCTTGGAGTACTGAGGCGCCTTGCGGGCCTTCTTCAACCCGTACTTCTTGCTCTCCTTCTTGCGAGAGTCGCGGGTGAGGAAGCCGGCTCGCTTGAGCGGGGCGCGGTGCTCCTCGTCGAGAAACAGTAGCCCTCGGGCGATCCCCAGTCGCAAGGCACCGGCCTGGCCGGAGATCCCTCCGCCGTCGATGGTGGCGTCGACGTCGTAGACCTCCTCGGTGGTGGTGAGCCTCAGTGGCTCGGTGACCACCATCCGGTAGGTCTCGGAAGGGAAGTAGTTGTCGAGGCTTCGCTTGTTGACGGTGATCTGGCCCGTCCCTGGGCGGAGGCGAACACGGGCGACCGCCTGCTTGCGACGACCGGTGGACTGCACGAGAGGCTTGGGCATTTGGTTGGTTCTCCTACGGGACGAAGCGCCGGGCGTGGGCCACCGGGCGTGCCTCAGGCATCTGCGCTGCATGAGGGTGGGTGGGACCGGCATAGATCTTGAGCTTGCGCAGCATCTGCTGACCCAGCGGGCCCTTGGGCAGCATGCCCTTGACGGCGTGGCGCACGGCATCCTGGGGCCGGGTGGCCAGGATCTCCTCGTAGCCGCGCCGACGGATACCGCCCGGGTACCCGGTGTGGCGGATGGCCTCCTTCTTCGAGGCCTTGTCGGCGGTGAGCACCACCTTGCCGGCGTTGACCACGATCACGTGGTCGCCGGTGTCGAGGTGACGGGCGTACATGGGCTTGTGCTTGCCCCGCAGGAGGGTGGCCACCTCGGTGGCCATCCGGCCGAGAACAAGGCCGTCGGCATCGATGACGTGCCAGGCGCGATGGATCTCGGCAGGTTTTGGTGAGTAGGTACGCACGCAGGTTCCTTCCACACAGCGGCGCGCTGAGCCCGACCAGTCTAGACAGCACACCGGACACCGGCAATCAGGCCACTCGGGGGGGGCACCGCTTCAAGCTTTTGCCGCTGCGACCGATAGGCGACCATGAGCCGAAGGTCAAGCGTGGGCCCACTGCCGCCTGGGAACCTGAACGCGGCGTCGACCCGACAAGTAGCATCGCCCCATGGCCAACAAGGCGCCGCCGTCCGGACAGAACAAGAAACAAGGCAAGAGCCTGCAAGAGAAGCGGGCCGCCAAGAAGATGAAAAAGGCCGAGAAGTCGAAGCGGGGTAGCACCTAGCCCTGGCGGGCACCCGGGGGCCCGCCAGCAAAACTCAATAGCCCACTTCCCACAGGCACAGGCCGTGGGCCGGGGCCAAGTGGGGAGCGGCCGACCGGTCGCACGCCCTCAAGGCCGCGGCCACCTCGCCGGCGCGACGGCGACCGGCCCCGATGGCCACCATGAAGCCGACGATGGCCCGAACCATCTGGTGGCAGAACGAGGTCGATCGAATCTCGAAGCGCACCACGTCGCCGTCAGCGCGCACCCACCGGGCATCGAGCACCTGCCGGACCATGTTGGCCTCCACGAACATCCGGCGCGGGACGCGGCAGAACGAAGTGAAGTCGTGCTGGCCGATCAAGGGATCGCAGGCCAGGCGCATGGCCCCCAGATCGAGGGGCTCGGGTACGTGCCAGGCCGTAGGGGCCAGGAACGGGTCGGGAAACGGGTGATTGAGGACCGTGTAGCGGTAGCTCCGGCTGCGAGCCCAGCGGCGGGCGTCGAATCCGGCCGGAGCGGCCTCGACTTCGCGCACCACCACCGTCGGCGAGAGGCTCCGATTGAGCGAGCGTTGCAGGCTGACGGGCTCGAACCGGTCGGTGGCGGCGTCGAAGCTCACCACCTGGCCGCGGGCGTGCACCCCGGCATCGGTGCGCCCGGCCGCCACCAGGGTCACCGGGTGGCCCAGACGTCGTTGCAGCGTGGCCGACAGGGTCCCAGCCACAGTGGGAAGGTCGCCGGGCTGAGCGGCGAATCCGTGGAAGCTCCTGCCGTCGTAGGCCACCGTCATCCGCACCCGGACGCTCGGGACCGGTTCGACCGGCGCCGGAGCCGGTTTCTCCGGCTCGGCGACGACCAGCGAGAGCTGAGCCGGGCCCGTCGGGGCGTTGTCCTCACCCCGCGCCGGGGGCCAGGTCACACCAGTTCGATACGGGCCATCGGCGCATTGTCGCCGTGGCGGGGACCCAACTTCAGGATACGGGTGTAGCCGCCCGGCCGGTCCTCGTAGCGGGGGCCGATCTCTTCGAACAGTTTGTGGGCCATGTCCTTGTCGCGAATGAACGACACGACCTGACGCTGGTTGTGCACCCCACCCTTACGGGCCTTGGTGATCACCCGTTCGGCCACCGGACGCAGGGCCTTGGCCTTGGCCTCGGTGGTGACGACGGCTTCGGCGGCGATAAGCGACGCCACCAGATTGCCCATGATGGCCTTCTGATGGGCGGCACTACCGCCGAACCGCCTCCCCTTCCTGGGGGTCCCGAGCATCGTTCAGACCTCCGACTTGGGGGCCGAGGCTCGCAGGGCCAGTCCGCGTTCGTCGAGCTTCACGAGCACCTCGTCGAGCGACTTCTGGCCGAAGTTGGTGATGGCCAGGAGGTCGTCCTCGCTCTTGGTGACCAGTTCGCCGACGGTGTTGACCTGGGCCCGCTTCAGGCAGTTCCGGGGACGCTCGGAGAGGTCGAGCTCCTCGATGGCCAGGTCGAGGTCGGGCGAACCGCTGCCTATCGAACCGGTCTCGCCCAGCTCCAGCGCCTGAGGGGCATCGCTCATCTCGGCCACGAGCGACACCAGGGCCCGCAACGTGCCGCCGGCCGAGGCCAGCGCCTCGCGGGGCGAGATCGAACCGTCGGTGTCGATGTCGAGGGTGAGGCGGTCGTAGTTGGTGGCCTGCTCGACACGAGTGGGCTCGACATTGAAGGCCACCCGGCGCACCGGGGAGAAGATGGAGTCGACGGGGATGACGCCGATCACTGTGCTGTGCTTGTTGCGCTCGGCCGACACGTAGCCCCGGCCCCGCTCGACGGTGACGTCGAGGGCCAGGCGGCCCTTGGCCGCCAGGGTGGCGATGTGGAGCTCGGGATTGAGGATCTCCACATCGGAGTTGGGCTGGATGTCTGCGGCGGTGACCTCGCCGGGGCCCCGGGCGTCGAGGCGGAGGTTGACCGGCTCCTCGGACTCCACCCGCAGGACCAGGTCCTTGAGGTTGAGGATGAGGTCGGTGACGTCTTCCTTGACGCCGGGGATGGTGGCGAACTCGTGAAGGGAGTCGTCGAACCGCACCTGGGTCGCCGCAGCCCCGGGAATGGACGACAGCAACGTGCGGCGCAACGAGTTGCCCAGGGTGTGGCCGAAGCCGGGCTCGAGCGGCGAGATGGCGAACCGCTGGCGGTTGCCCTCGGGCTCGCCGATGGCCTCGACGGTGGGGCGCTGGATGATCAGCATGCCTGCTCCTACGGGTGGTGGTTACGGTGGCCGGGCCGGGCCGGGCCGGTCACTGCCTCTTGACGTCCCGCCGCTGGGGCCCGCAGGCCCTCACGGTTGGGTTACTTGGAGTACAGCTCGACGATCAGGGACTCTCGGACGGGCACGTCGATCTGTGCGCGCAGTGGCAGGTCGCGGACGCGAACCGACATCGGTTCTTCGGCCGTCTCCAACCAGGGCGGCATGGCCCGGTCGAGGGTGTCGAGGTTGTGGCGGATCACGATGAGCGACTGCGACTTCTGACGAAGGGCGATCACGTCACCCTTGCGTACCTGGAAACTGGGAATGGTCACTCGTCGCCCGTTGACCTGTACGTGGCCGTGGCGCACGAACTGGCGGGCCTGGTTGCGGCTGGCGCCCCACCCGGCCCGGAACACGACATTGTCGAGGCGCTGCTCGAGCATGCGCAGGAGGTTCTCGCCGGTGATGCCCCCCTGGCGATTGGCCTCTTTGTACATGAGGCGGAACTGCTTCTCGAGTACGCCGTAGATGCGCCGGGCCTTCTGCTTCTCGCGGAGCTGGAGCAGGTACTCGGACTCACGGATTCGCCCCCGGCCGTGCTCGCCCGGTGGGTAGGGCCGACGCTCGATCGGGCACTTCATGGAGTCGCACTTGGGGCCCTTGAGGAAGAGCTTCATGCGCTCGCGCCGACAGAGCCGGCAAACTGGACCGGTGTAGCGGGCCATCAGACACGCCTCCGCTTCGGGGGTCGACAGCCGTTGTGGGGGATGGGCGTGAGGTCTTTGATGCCGGCCACCTCGATGCCCGCCGCCGTCAGCGATCGGATGGCGGTCTCCCGACCCGATCCCGGGCCCTTCACGACCACCTCGACCCGGCGCACGCCGTGCTCCATGGCCCGCCGGGCACAGGTTTCGGCCGCCAGCTGTGCAGCGAAGGGAGTCGACTTGCGCGATCCCTTGAAACCGACGTTGCCGGCCGACGCCCACGCCAGGACGTTGCCCTCGGGGTCGGAGATGGAGACGATGGTGTTGTTGAACGAGCTCTTGATATGAGCGACGCCGAAGGCGACGTTCTTCCGCTCCTTCTTGCGCGGCCGGCGACCACCGGGCTTGGGCTTGGGCACTACTTCCTCACCTTTTTCTTTCCGGCAACGGTCTTCTTCGGTCCCTTGCGGGTCCGGGCATTGGTGTGGGTGCGCTGCCCCCGGACGGGCAGGCCGCGACGGTGGCGGATGCCCTGGTAGCAGCTGATCTCGATCTTGCGCTTGATGTCCTGGGCCGTGTTGCGACGCAGGTCGCCCTCGACCTTGAGGTTGTCGTCGATCCAGGTGCGCAGCTGGGCCACCTCGTCGTCGGTGAGGTCGCGGACCCGGGTGTCGGGGTTGATGCCGGTCTGGGCGCAGACCGTGCCGGCCGTGGTGCGACCGATCCCCAAGATGTAGGTGAGAGAGATCTCCAACCGCTTCTCGCGGGGGATGTCGACTCCGGAGATACGTGCCATGGCCTGCCTATCCCTGCCGCTGCTTGTGGCGCGGGTTGGAACAGATGACCATAACGGTGCCTTCCCGACGGATCACCTTGCACTTCTCGCAGATCTTTTTCACGCTTGGTCGTACCTTCATGGCTCCACGATCTACTTGTAGCGGTACGTGATCCGACCCCGGCTGAGGTCGTAGGGTGTGAGCTCTACCTGCACCCGATCCCCCGGGAGGATCCGGATGTAGTGCATCCGCATCTTGCCCGAGATGTGGGCAAGCACCTTGTGGCCGTTCTCCAACTCGACGCGGAACATGGCGTTGGGCAACGGCTCGACAACCGTGCCTTCCAGCACGATCGCATCCTCTTTGGGCTTGGGCAGGTGGACCTCCGGGAGACGTGCACGAGCCCCAGGCGCGCGGCCGAAACCGTCGAGCTTCCCGGGGACAGACATCATGCTACCAGCACCT
>JBBSHU010000027.1:0-31222 GCA_038232455.1 Acidimicrobiales bacterium | reverse complement strand
GGAACCGCTCGACGGGCTCACTGCTTAATAGCCCGCGACCCGGGTTCGGACCCGGTCACCGCCTTCCGGGTCTCGGGGCGCTGTTGAGCTCGGCATGCCGCGGACGACACCTATCGGGCCGCTGGCTGAAATATCAGGGTCTGATGCGGAAGCCGGTTCGAGTTCTCATGGGCATGCTGGGTGCGCTCGTGGTGGTCGCGGGGTGCGGGGGTGGCTCCGATGTGAAGTCGTCCTCGCCTACCGTGGCGAAGACCGGCCCATCCACCACAACGGCCTCGTCGCCCGCGCCCGATCCCAGGAGCGCCGCCCAGTTTGCCAGCGACAAGGCCGAGGCCGAGAGGGTGGTGCTGCGGCTGACCGATCTCCCGGCGCGGGCGTGGACCTCCAAACCCGATACAACCTCTGACAGCCCCGAGACGGACGCGGCACTCGAGCGCCTCGGGGAATGCCTGAAAGTGGACCCTTCGATCGTGGCCGGTAATGCCAAAGGGAAGGCGACCGCCGACAGCGACGACTTCGAGGACGAAGAGAATCATCAGGTGTCGAATTCGGTGACGGTCGTGTCCTCTCGGGAGCGCGCCACTCAGCAACTCGCCGTATTCAAGAAGGCCGAGTTTTCCAGCTGTTTCGAGGCGTATATAACGACGGCCCTAAAGAGCAAGACATCCGGTGGGTCTTCTGCGGACGTGACCTATGGCGCCCTCCAGGTCAGTCCCCTGAACGTGCCCGGGCTGAGCACCGAATCGGTGTCCTACCGGGTATCGGTATCGGTGACAGGCGGGGGCCAGACAGTCGACGTGCGCATCGACATGGTGGTGGCGTTGAAGGGTCGCACCGGGCTCCGAATGACCTTCAACGGCATTGGCACCCCGGTTCCCCCCGACCTCGAGACGAGTCTGACCAACAAGATCATCGACCGCGCCCCGGCCAACTGATCGGCCAGAAGACGGAAGTGCTTGAGCCGGTGTTGTACGAGGGCCGGTGCTACGCATGTTCGGGTGGGTGAGAGCGCGTCGGTCCGGCTGGTGGTCCTGCACGGCCTGAGGGTGAAGGGCTTTGCCGAGGTGCCGGCGCTGGCCGAGTTCGCCGGACTGGACGAACCGCAGGTGGCCGACGTGCTCGAGGCGTCGTCGGTCGACGGCCTGGCGGCCCACCGGGAGGGGGCCATCGGTGGCTGGCACCTGACACCGGCCGGCCGGGCCGAGCACGCGTCCGCACTGGCCGCCGACGTGGTCGACAGCGGTGCCCGGCCTCGGGTACAGGCCGGCTACGAGCGCTTCGCCGCCCTCGACCAGGCGGTCAAGGTCGTCTGCACGGCGTGGCAGGTCCGCGACCTGGCCGCCGGGGTCGTCAACGACCACTCCGACGCCGGCTACGACGCCACCGTGGTGGCTCAACTGGCGACGATCCACGAGGAGGTGGTGGTCGTCCTCGACGGGCTGGCCGGTGCCATGGCCCGCTTCGGCCCCTACCGCCGCCGTCTCGACGCCGCCTACGACCGCGTGCAGGCCGGCGATCGCGATGCCCTCACCAAACCCTTGAGCGGTTCCTATCACGACGTGTGGATGGAGCTTCACGAGGACCTGCTCCTCACGCTGGGGATGGAACGGGCCGGCTCCTTGCCCGAACGGGGTGGCGGCACGTCGGCAGACGGTTGACGACGATCGGCGCAACGTGGGTGTCGGGGGTAGATTGTGGGTGCGGCTTCCCCCTCGTCGAAGAAATGTGCATGAGGGAGGAACCATGTCATCACGTCGCCGCCGGCCCAGGCCGGTGCCGCTCCTCGTCATCAACGGCTTGGCCGATGCCGTGGCCGCAGCCGTCGGGCTGGCCGACCGCTTCACCCACGGGCACGGCGTGGCCGTCACGGACCTGCGGGGTGGTGTGCTCGACATGGTCGTGTTCACCGAGGCCCACCACACGGCCGACGATGCCATCCGAGCCGGAATCGGTATGGGCGCGCGTCATCCCCTGGCCCGTCGCGTCGTCCTCCTGTCCGTGCTCAACGGTGTCGACATCATCGTTCCCAACGAGCTCGAAGTCGAGATGTGGCATGCCGCGGTGAAGCGCTTCGCCCGCGTGGGTCTCGAGCTGTTCGAGTGGATCATCGCCTCGGGGGAGGTGTTCCGTTCTCTCGACTACACCGTCAAGACCGAACATGTCTGGCGCTCTGGCTGAGGCTGGCCGGTCAGCGGGAAGGGGACGACGACGCGCTATTCGGACCCTGTCGTGGTCAGGATCTCGGCACCGTCGTCGGTGACGAGCAGGGTGTGTTCGAACTGGGCGGTGCGCCGTCCGTCGACGGTCACCGCTGTCCATCCGTCGTCCCACAGGCGTGGCCGGTAAGTACCCAGGGTGATCATGGGCTCGATGGTGAAGGTCATTCCCGGCTCGATCACCGTGGTTGCACCGGGGTCGAAGTAATGCGGCACATGGGGGTCGGTGTGGAACTGTTCGGCCACCCCGTGGCCCACGAAGTCCTGCACAACGCCGTACCCGTGGTCGTGGGCGTGGGCCTCGATGGCGGCACCGATGTCGGAGATCGGCCGTCCCGTCCGCACTGCATCGATACCCCGGAACATGCACTCGCGGGTCACCTCGACCAGTTGCCTCGATTCGTCGTCGACCGTGCCGACGAGGAAGGTGGCGTTGGTGTCGCCGTGGACGCCGTCGAGGTAGATGGTGACGTCGAGGTTGACGATGTCGCCGTCGACCAACCGGCGGTCGTCGGGGATGCCGTGGCAGATGACCTCGTTGACCGAGGTGCACAGCGACTTCGGGAAGCCGTTGTAGTTGAGGGGGCTGGGGTAGCCGCCCCGGGCGATGCACTCTTCGTGGGCCCGGGCGTCGAGCTCGTCGGTGGTGATGCCGGGGCGGATCATCGCCCCCACCGTCTCGAGCACTTCGGCGGCCGCCCGCCCGGCCACGCGCATGCGGGCGATCACCTCGGGCGTCCTCACCAGTGGTTCGCTCCACGGCTCGGCCACGCCCGACTCGGCGTACCGGGGCCTGCCGATGGAGGCGGGGACCACCCGGGGCGGCGACAGGCGACCGGGGCGTAGTGGCTCGTTCGATGCCTTGTGGCAGCGCTTGTACTTGCGCCCGCTGCCGCACCAGCACTGCTCGTTGGACTTGAGGGTGGCGTTGGTGGTCATCGGGGGCGGCGCTCGGGGACAGTCTATGCCAGTAGACACGCGATACCGACTGCGCACTTGCGGCCCAACGTAGAACAAGGCGGTGATAGCGGCGGGCCGTCGTGAACCCGTGGCTTCCTGTCGTGTTCAAGGCGCCGGGGTGATGAGCGTGACTTTGATCGGGGGATCCGGCTCGTTGTCATACCCGCGTGGAACGATTGACCGCATTGGTACGCAGAACCGCTGGCGACGGCAGGAGAAGCAACGACGCCGGAACAAGGGCCGGTCGGCGAACAGGCGTCCGGGCGCGCGAGCACCCGGCGGCCAGGCACGACCCGACGATGGTCGCCGTGTCCCGCCGTCCGACGTTCCCGATGTGCGTGGGTTCCTGTGGGCGGCCGCAGTGGCGTTCCGCCAGGAGGACGAGGCGGCCTACTGGGAGCTCATCGCCTATCTCGACCAGGGCCCTCCAGGACTTTGCGACGGTGGCCGCCTGGTGGCGTCGTCGCTCGACGCCTGCCTGACCGAGGAGGTGCGCCGGGCCTGGGTCCATGGCTGGCAGCCGGCCGACGTCGTCCGGCTCGCCGCCCGAGACCTCGGCTCGGGCCACGCCCGGTATGTCACCGACGTCATCGCCGCCGACGCCCTCCGTTACGCCGGGTCCGCCGTCGATCCCCGTTGGACCGATCAGTTGGTGGATCTGGGCGCCGGGGTGTGGTGGGGCAGCCCTGCCTCCCACCACGAGCAGTGGAGGGCGCGTGAGGGGATGGCCGTCGGCGACGCCCTGGCCGTCGGCGTGGAGGTGCTGGCGTTGCTCGGCCATCTGCCCGAGCTTCCCCTGCTCTGTGTCCCGCCCGGCGAGCCCGGCCACGTGCCTCGGTCCCGCCGTCGTCCCGACGGGTACGATGGTCGCATGCTCGTTCGTGTCCGGGCATTGTTGGCCAAGGCCGAGTCGACCACGTTCGCCGAGGAGGCCGAGGCGCTGACGGCCAAGGCCCAGGAGCTCATGGCCCGCCACGCCATCGACGAGGCCATGCTCGACGGCGGGACCACCATGGGCGATGGGCCACTGGGCGTGCGGTTGGCGGTCGATGATCCGTACGCGTCGGCGAAATCACTCTTATTGTCCGAGGTGGCGTCGGCCAATAGTTGCCGGGCGGTGTGGTCGAAGGTGTTCGGCTTCAGCACCGTGTTCGGCTTCGAGAACGAGGTGGAGTTCGTCGAGGTCCTGTACACGTCGCTTCTCGTGCAGGCCACGACGGCCATGAACGCCGCCGGCCCTCAGGTCGACCGGTACGGCCGGTCCCGCACCCGGTCTTTCCGTCAGTCTTTCCTCGTGGCTTACGCCACCCGGATCGGAGATCGGTTGCGAGCCGCAGAGGCCGCAGGCCGGGCGTCGGCGACCCTGGAGTACGGAGGCGCGTTGCTGCCGGTCCTCGCCGACCGGTCGTCGGCCGTCGACGACGTTGTCGACTCGGCGTTTCCGAAGATGCGGGAGCAGTCCTTCGGCATGAGCAATTACGCAGGCTGGGCGGCGGGGTCGGCGGCGGCAGACCTCGCCTCGTTGACCGTGCGTCCCGAAGTGCCCAGCGGACGCACGTGAGTCGGCCGGGTGTCAGCCGCCCTGCGTATCGGGGATGAAGCCGAGCTGGGTGAACATGCCCAGCCGGTCGATCACGGCCCAATGCTAGGTGCACCTCGGTGTCCTGATGCTCGCCCAGGTTGTTCTGGAGAGCCTTCAGCCGCTGGACGAAGGCCTTGCGCTCCGCCGTGGGCAGGACGGCGCCGAAGCACTCGAGCAGGTAGCGGAGCTTCTCGGCGTCCTTGTACAGCTCCTCGGCGGGGGTATCGGGGCCGATGGTACGACCCCGGGCGACGAGGCGGTCGTTGGCCGCCGCGATACGGCGGGCGGCGATCGTCCCGATGGGAGCGGTGGCATCGCCGACGTCGTGCGTCGCGATCGGCGCTTCCAGCCAACTCCTCCAAGAGACCATGACGTCGCCGTAGCGGGCGGATCGCAACCACGTCGCCAATGCGGCATGCTCCGTCCGGCGCCGGTCGGCGAGGTGGAGGACGAGGGGACCAGTGAGGCGGCCACCTCGGCGCCCAGCGGAGCCACATAGCTGGCCCACTCGATGACGTACACGTCGAGGTCGCGGGCCGGTCCGGTGGCTGCGCCGAGCCAGCCGAAGTCCTCCCGGACCGATCGCGCGTGTCTGACGGAAGGACTCGCTTCGCCTGGGCGAGCACGGATCGGGTACGGCGGACGGCCACCCGAAGGTCGTGGAGGAACTCGGGATCGATGTCGTTGACGGTGCCGTCCCAGTTGGCGTCGAACTCGCCGGCCAGGTTGGCTAGGACGCGGCGGAGGGCATCGAGTGCCGCGTCGGTCCGGTCGAGCGCGACCGTCGGCGAAGCCGAGTGGCCCCGGAGATCGACGCCGGCGTCCGCCGCGGCGATGGTGATGAGCGAGGCGGGCGCGCAGTGGTCCGCCCGGGAGATCGGAGTCGAAACGTGGACGCGCGGCGATGAGGGCGCGGGCCGCCGGGCCGTCGCCGGTGACCAGCAGCTCACGCTCCGACGCCTCGTAAAGCTCCAGCCTTAGACCGGCCGGGTGCAGGCGCCCGTCGAACGTGTCGAGCACCGTGCGTCGAAGGGGCACGCACGTTGGGGCCCCGCTCGAACCCGCCCCTCTCCAGGGCGACAGGACATCGTCGGCGTCGACGTCGGGATGGGTGCAGATCGGCACGGGCCTCCCGTCGAATGTACGCGGTCCGTCCCCGCCCATGCGCCGAACCCGGCTCCCTTCTGGACCCGAGGTGGCCGGAGGAAGAAACAACGGTGAACATCAGCCGGCACACCTTGGCGAAGGTGCTCCGGGCTGTCAGTGTTGAACCATGTTGCCGACGGAGAGCGATCTGCACGACGCCAGGGTCATCGTGGAACGGGTTCTGGGTGCCTCCGTGGAGGCTGCCGAGCCCCGGAGCCCGATGGAAGGTCACGACTTCGATCTGTCCGAGGGCGGGCGACCC
Organism: Acidimicrobiales bacterium; assembly: GCA_038232455.1. Taxonomy (GTDB): domain Bacteria; phylum Actinomycetota; class Acidimicrobiia; order Acidimicrobiales; family AC-14; genus DATAQC01. The sequence continues at coordinate 25,056 of JBBSHU010000027.1, read as the reverse complement.
ACCGGCGCAATGGTGGTGGCGCGCTCGGTGTGTCCGCCTCAGCCGCAGTTCCGGGGCGCGAAGCGGCGCCTGGTCTGGGTGGCCGTCGGACAGCGATGCTGGGTGATCCGGCTCGAGGCCGTGAGTCGCGCCGGCCTCGACGGGCACATGATCGTCGGCCTTCTCGCCGAGCTGGAAGCAGCCGGGGGGACGGCGTTCCAGCGTGCCGACCAGGTCCGAGTGGCCGCCCTGCGCGCCGCCGGTGTGCGGCTCAGTCCCGCGGAGCGGGTGTTGGAGGACATGGTCGCGTTCGGTGTCGTCGGAGCCGAGTCCCGGCTCGGGCCCCCCGACCCTCCCACGGTCGTGGCCACGGAGCCGTCCCCGGCGATCGCCTTGGCCGAGGCGATCAACGAGGCGGCGGAGGACGAGGTCTGGGCGCCCGCCACCCGGGCCCGCTTCCCCTGCGCCGACGCCGGCGACCACCACCTGTTCGTCTGGCTCGACTCGGCTGGCATCGCCGCCGATGCCACGATGGGTCCCGACGTGGTCCCGCCCCCGCCCCTTCTCGCCCCGGAGACGACCACCTTGTGGGTGGCGGTCGCCGACCGGGTGTGGCAGACCAACGGTGTCGGCGAGTGGGAGGCCCTCGGGCCGATCTGCCAACCGCGGCTGTTGGTGCCGGCGTCTCTGCGCTGAGCCGCCCCAGCAGCGGGCCCACCGCCGACGCTCGACGCTGATCGTCCCCAACTGTTCATCCCTCGTTTCTGGGCCGGATGCCTGGCGGCCACCCCCGATCACTAGACCTGCCGGGTCGACGCGCGGCCCGCGACTGGCCGGCGCTCTCGACTTCGTCGAATCGCCGGCGCCGACCGGGAGGAGTGGTCATGGATGATGTCGGAGCGATGATCCTCGTGGTCGAGGACGAGGTGTCGTTCGTCGAGGCGTTGGCCGTCGGCCTGAAGCGGGAAGGCTTCCAGGTACGGGTGGCCTACGACGGCGCCGAGGCGATCCCGTTGTTCCACGCGGTAAGTCCGGACCTGGTGCTGCTCGACGTCATGCTGCCGCGGGTGTCAGGTCTCGACGTCTGCCGGGAGATCCGCCTTCGCTCCCGGGTCCCGATCATCATGGTCTCGGCCAAGACGTCGGAGATCGACACCGTGGTCGGACTGGAGGTGGGGGCCGACGACTACGTGGCGAAGCCCTACGGCCTGCGGGAGCTGGTCGCCCGGATCCGGGCTGCCCTCCGGCGCGCGCCGGTCCTGTACGACACGGGGAGCGGTGCGCCGCTGGAGGTGGGCGACGTCCGACTCGACCCGGAACGTCACGAGGTGTTCGTGCGGGACGCGTTGCTCAGCCTGCCCCTCAAGGAGTTCGAGCTTCTCGAGTGCCTGCTCGACAGCGCCGGCCGGGTCGTCACCCGCGACACCATCATCGACCGGGTGTGGGGATCCGATTACGTCGGCGACACCAAGACCCTTGACGTCCATGTGAAGCGACTGCGGTCGAAGCTGGAGGACGACCCCGCCGCTCCCCGGCGCATCGTCACCATCCGTGGCCTGGGCTACAAGTTCGAGTCGGCGACGAGCGGCGCTCGATGAACGCCAGTCGAACTCTCGGCGAACAGCTCTGCGCAGCCATTGTCACCGGACTCGGTGGTGTGGAGAATGGCGTGGGCAACGGGGCGGACTCCCCCTCACAGGCCGACGGCACTGTCGAGCGACCGACGACCGGAAGGACACCCTCCGAGCATGAGGGCATTCGATGCAAGGGTTCGACGGGTCGGTGCTCTCGTGATGATCCTAACCGCCACCGGCATCTTCACGTCGTTCGTCGGCGACGCCAGCGCCTTCACCGGTGGCTCGGTCTCGCCGACCACGCTGTCGACCAGTGGGGACCGGTTCACGATCAGCTACACGGGCAAGACATCCGACCCCTTGACCCCGAACATGATCGTGGAGGAATGCATCGCGGACGACACCAAGATCGGGTTCGACATCCAGATCGACTGCAGTCCGCTGTCGCTGGTGAACTACAGCAACGTCGCCACGCCCAACGGTTCCGTCGTCTATGGCGGTGACCCCAACAACAGGCTGGCGCCCTTCGTGGGCATCGATGAGAACAACGGCTTGTGGTCGGTGTGCGACCCCGCCTCAGGGGTGACGAACTACCAGTCCGGCTTCTTCCGTCTGGCCGACTCCCCCTCGGACGAGGCTGACGACTCGTTCGTCCCGTTCACCTGCGCGGGCTCTCCGCCGCCGTCGACCACGACCACCACGGCACCCACGGCGACGACGACCACCACGACGCCCGGTCCGGCCACGACAACGACCACGACGCCGGGTGGAACAACCACCACGACCCTCGGCAGGGAGACCACGACGACGACCCTCGGTGACGGATCGACGACCACGACGATGCCCGACGGCACCACGACGACGACCACGCCGGATCCCGGCAATGGGGGTTCGTCCGGCGACTCCTCCGGCGGTGGGAGCGGATCGGACGGAACCTCGGGCGATGCCCTGGCCCGGACGGGTACGAACGCCGTGGAACTGGTGAAGCTGGCGCTGCTCCTCGTGTACGTCGGCGTGTTCATGAGGCCGTGGGGTCGGTCCCGGCGGGGCAAGGACCTGGCGTAGAAGCGTGATTCGGTGCTACGCGTGGTATGGCGACTGTGCCCGGCGATGGCGCGCGGCCGCTGGCGCTCCTCGATCTTCGGCCTGATCGTCGCCTCCGGCCTCTCCGTCGTGGGGGCTTCTCCGGCCCATGCGACGACCGACCGCTACTGGTCGCGTCAATGGGCCCCGGCGCAGATCGGTGTGCCTGACGCCTGGCCCCGCACCACCGGCTCAGGTGTGCGTATCGGCGTTGTCGACACGGGCGTCGACCTGGGCCACGAGGACCTGGCCGGCAAGATCGTGGCTTCGACGAGTTGCCTCGGGGCGGCGGGCCTGGCGGCATCATGTCGGGGCAGCGCCCAGGACGACAACGGCCACGGCACCATCGTCAGCTCCATCGCCGCCGCGGTCACCGGCAACGGGAAGGGGATCGCCGGGATCGCTCCGGGAGCCGAACTGGTCGTGGCCCGATCGCTGGCCGACGACGGCAAGGGCGGGGCGATGGGCACCCCTGGCGACGTCCTCACGGGCGTCGACTGGGTCGTGGCCCACGGAGCCCGCGTCGTGAACCTGAGCCTGGGAACCGAGGCAGGAGCGCCTCCCGGTCCGAGTCCCCTGGCGCAGGCGATCGAGCGGGCGTGGTCCCGAGGTGCGATCCCCGTGGTGGCTGCCGGCAACGGCACCCCCAGCCAGGCTTCCTCGGCCTATGCCAATCTCGACGCCGTCGTCGTCGGCGCGAACAACCGGGACGGCAGCGTCGCGGCCTACTCACTCGCGCTGGGCGGGACCAAATGGGGGCTGTTGGCCCCCGGCGGCGCCGGAGGCGATCCCCGTGCTCCAGGTTTCCTGGCCGACAACGTGGTCTCGGCCACCTGGGTCGACGGACGGACGAATTCCTACGGCGCAGCCGGAGGCACGTCAGTGGCCGCGCCTCACGTCGCCGGTTCACTGGCCCTGCTGCTCGCTCAGGGCCTGAGCCGCGAGGCGGCGATCCGTCGCCTGCTGGACACTGCCGACACCTCCCGACCCTGCGGTAGCGGGTGTCACGGAAGGATCGATGTGGCCCGGGCGGTGGGTTCAGAACGGGCGCCGGCCCCTCAGACGACCGTCAGGAACGCTGGGGGTTTCATCGACGACGGGCGTGCCCGCCCAAGGTGACGGCGGCCCAGGCGCCCCGCCAGGCACCGCTGTCGCGGCTCCGGACGATGCGGGGGCCGGCTCTCGACCGCCGGGCCCCGAACCGCTGCCACGCGAAGCGATGGATGGAGACGCCTCGGGACGGAGCCTGGCTCTGCTTCCCGAGCCCGGGTCAGCACTGCGACTGGCCGCCTCACCGGGGTCCGACGCCCTGGTGCCATCAGGCCTGTTGGGACTGGTCGTGGTGACCACGGTTGTCTCGAGCGTCGTCCTGGAGGGGCTGGCCCGGCGGGACCGGCGTACGTCGTCAGACCAGCGGGCCGGCCCGACCCCCACGACGACGGCGGCGTCGTAGCGCCTCGCCTACGGCGACCAGCGTGAGGCCGATCACGGCGATCGGCCGCCAGGAGCTCGTGCCGGTGCTGGCCAGCCCGGCACCGTTCGAAGACGTACCCGAGTCGTCGGGCGTCGCCGGGTCCGACCCACCCGGTACCGCGGTGTTGGTCGGGCATGGTTCGCCGGGCACAGTCGTCGACGTCGTGGCCTCTGTCGAGGACGTGGTCGAGGATGCGTCCACGGTCGTGGTGGTCGCTTGTGCCGTCCCCGTGGGATTGCATGTCACGGGGACGGTCGTGGTGGTGGTGGTGTGGGCCACCGTCGTGGTGGTCGTGCCTTCGACGGTCGTCGTGGTGGTGTCAGGTGTCGACGTGCTCGTGGTCTGGGCCATGGCGTTCGCGGCGCTGAGAGCGATGACCGCTATGGCGACGAACGCGATCGTGGCGCAGACGACGAACCAACCGATCCCAGGATCCTGCCGCCGCTCGGTGATCACGACCGCAAGCTACCCAGACCGGGATAAGGCCAGGCAAAGGCTCGCTGTCGAGGTGATGAACAGTCCGCGAATTCCGCTGGCGGCTAGGTCGTCAGGGGCGGACACGATCGGCAACCCGGAACGGGCTCGTGGTCGCGGATCGTGAACTGGTCCGGTCTCCGGTGAACGGCGCTCAAACAGTCGGCGAAGACCTCGGGCAGACCATTGCCAGGTCGCCGCCGATGGCCCAGGATCCCGGTGCCGGCCACTGGGGAAGCGACCACGGCGGTGCAGCCACGACAAGGAGCAGGCCGACGGAGGGGAACGACCATGGGCAACACAACTGCCGACGACGCAGGCCGAGGGTCGGCAATGCCGTCGGTGGGCTCGCGGTCGCGGTGATGCTGGTCCTCCCTGCTGTCGGCGCCGGCGCGGTGTCGGGCGCATCGATCTCCCCGACGACGCTGTCGTCGAGTGGCCAGAAGTTCGAGGTCTCCTACTCGGGAAGGAGCACGAAGGACCAGGGCGGGAGCCTTGCGGTCGAAGAGTGCATCGCCGACGACCGGAAGCCCGACTTCGATCCAACGGCCGACTGCAGCAGTCTCTCCCGCCAGTACTTCTTCGGTCTTCCGGAATCGGGCAAGGTCATCTACGGCGGCCAGGCGGCCAACCGGACGGCCCCCTTCGTCGGGCTCGACCCGGAGAACGGGGTGTGGTCGCTGTGCGGCCCCGACAAGGGCACCGGCAGCCACGACCGCGGGTACCTGCGTATCTCGGAATCCCCCTCCGACCTGACCAGCGACTTCTTCGTACCGTTCACCTGCGCGGTGGCCGGCTCCGGGGCGGCGGCCAAGACCGAGGGCTCAGGAACGACTGGCGTCGTGCTGGCCGCCGGCGCCGGAGCCCTCGCCGTGGCATGCGGCGCGGGGATGTTGCGCAAGCGGCAGCGATCCAGGTCCTCATCCGTTTCGCGTTGATCTCACCAAACCAGAAAAAGGAGAACCAAGACTGATGAAGCACTCTCGCAGAGCTGCGGCCGCAGGCCTTGTGGCCCTCGGCGTGTTCAGCCTCAGCTCGCCGGCGTGGGCCACGCCTCCACCGAACACGGGCTTCGACGACCAGCCCGACGTCGTCGTCGGCGGCGGGTCCGACACCACGTACCTCCTGTCCGGTGACCTGACCCTCCTCTACAACCGTGCACCCGGTTGCCCGCTCGTGACCGCCGCTGCCGACCCCAACAAGGGCAAGTGCATCCCTGCGGCCGTGCCCGGGCCCGGTCCTTTCGAGGACTGGGACCACGACGCGTTCGTGGAGGCGACACCCATCGGCTCCGGGTCCGGGATCGCAGCCCTGCTCGCCGCCGGCCCGCAGTACAACCCGCCGATCGACTACGCCCGCTCGTCACGGGGCCCGTCAGGCACCGAGCTGACCACGCTCACCTTCTGGGGCTACGCCCAGGATGCGGTCGCTGCGTACACGTTCGGGACCCGGGGCCAGGTCGACCTCTCCCCGACCAACCTGTACGACATCTTCAACTGCACCCTGACGAACTTCAGTCAGATCCCGGGTGCCGGGAGCGGTCCCATCTTCCCGTACGGGATCAACCCGTCGTCAGGCACCTACGCCAGCTTCCGTGACTACCTGCGGACGGTGAGCGGGAACGCTGCGTTCGACCCCAATGCCCAGCCCTGCGTGCGCAAGGTCGCCGGTGCCGACGGGCAGAACAACACCGCCGACGACGTGTTCGCCTTCGAGAACGACCTCAAGATCCAGCAGGGCGACAAAGGCCCCGACAACATTGCCGGTACCGCCGACGACGTTCTCGAGAACAAGATCACCTGGTCGTCGGCATCCATCCTGGGCTTTCCCTACCTGCGCCAGTCGGGAGCGCCTGCGAAGATCGGCGGGGTCGCCCCTGACCCCGGGACGACCTTCCTGCAGACCTATCCCATCAACCGCACCGTCAACCACGTGACCCGCAACACCGACGCCGATTGTCGCGCCGCCCCGGGATCAGCCGGCACGTGCGACCTCACCGGCGGCGATGTCTCAGGCGGCGTCGGCGGCAAGGGCGGCGCCGTTCGGGAATTCACCCGGTTCCTGTGCAAGGTGAACAACACCGCACACCTCACCGACACTGTGACCGGGGTGCAGTACAAGACCGAGATCAACGGCGTCATCAGCCGAAACGGCTTCACCCAGGTGCCCACCGCCCTGCGTACGGCCGGCTACGCCTGCCGGGTACAGACCTGATCCGTCGCCACCTGCTGCACGAGAAGGGGTTCGGCGCGGCCGGGCCCCTTCCTCGCGCCGCCGCCCCTGTTCACCCGGAGTTCGGCCGGAGTTCACCGTCCACCCGCCCGGGGTTCGGTTCCACCCGCCACACTGGCCATCGTGTCACGTAGCGGATCGAACTGGGGCCCGCCTGACGCGCCCGAACCCACCTCGGACACCGTCTCGGTTCCTGTCGATGGGAGCGACACCGTGCCGGTTCCGGTGGTGCCCGAGGGCTCGCCCACCGACGACCTCCCCTGGCGGCCGGTCAACCGGCCGACCACGGCCGACCGGATCTTCCGAACGATCTCCACGGCCGCGGCCGTAGTGAGCCTGGTCATCGTGTCGGCCACCCTCATCTTTCTGCTGAAGCAGGGCTGGCCCGCCTTCTGGGCCTCCGGCCCCCTCGACTTCTTCACGGGCAGCGTGTGGAACCCGCAGCGAGGCCGTTTCGGGGTCGGCGGACTCCTTGTCGGCACGGTCATCATCGCCACGCTGGCCATGGCGGTGGCGGTCCCCCTGGGAGTCGGCATGGCGCTGTTCATCAACGAGTACGCGCCGGCGCGCCTACGGGCGGTCCTCACCTCGGTCGTCGACCTGCTCGCCGCCCTACCGAGCCTCATCTTCGGCCTCTGGGGATTGTTCGTCTTCCAGGAACGGCTTCGAGGTGTCGCCGGATGGATGGGCGACCATCTCTCGGCCATACCGCTGTTCCGACTCTCGAACGCCATACCCGACCTCGGCCGGTCGAGCTTCGTCGTGGGCATGGTCGTGGCTGTGATGATCCTGCCGATCATCACGTCGGTCTCCCGCGACGTGATGGCCCAGGTCCCGCGTGAGCAGTGCGAGGGCGCGCTGGCGCTGGGCGGGACCAGGTGGGGCATGATCCGGTCGGTCATCCTGCCGTTCGGTCGTACCGGCATCGTCGGGGCCACCCTGCTCGGGTTCGGCCGGGCCCTGGGTGAGACCATCGCCGTGACGGTCATCATCAACTTCGTCTTCGACGCCAACTGGCACGTACTCGAGTCGGGAGGCGGTTCGGTGGCATCGCTGATCGCCTCACGCTTCGGTGAGGCCGGACCCGCCGAGATCGAGGGCCTCATCGCCGCCGGCTTCGCCCTCTTCGTGCTGACCTTCGCCGTGAACATTTTCGCCCGCTGGATCGTCACCCGCGGGACCCGCCTCGCATGAGCGTGGTCAGCCCGCTGAGGGGACAGGCTGTCGGCCTCCCTCCGGCCGCGCCAACGCCGCCGGTCACCGATCCGGCGCTGGATCGTCCGATCCGGCCCTCGGCCGTGCCGCGCGATCAGGTCATCGAGGTGTTCATCGCCGGCGGATCGGCGCTGGCTGCCGTGCTCACCCTGCGGCTCGCCCTGGATTGGAACGGCATCCTGGGCAGCACCATCTGGTGGTACCTCTTCTTCCTGGCCTTCCTGTACCTGCTGGTGCGCGACGGCGGGTCTCCCGAGGTGGCATCTGACCGCCTCGCCATCGTGCTGATCTGGTCCGTCGGGGCAGTGGTCGTCGGCGCCCTGTCGTGGATCGTTGTCTATCTCTTCGTCAAGGGCTTCGGATTGCTGCGCCTGGGGTTCTTCACCAGCGACCTTTCCAAGGTGGGGCCCCTGAACCCGAAGGCCGGGGGGGCCTCCCACGCCATCATCGGCACCGTCGAACAGGTCGGCCTGGCGACCGTCGCGGTCGTGCCGGTGGCGATTCTCACCGCCGTCTACCTCCACGAGATCAAGGGACGACTCGCCCCGTTGGTGCGATTCATCGTCGACGCCATGAGCGGCCTTCCCTCGATTGTGGCCGGCCTGCTCGTGTACACGCTGTGGGTCCGAAGCCACGACTTCTCGGGGGCGGCTGCCGCCGCCGGCCTGGCCATCCTCATGTTGCCCACGGTCACCCGCGCCTCCGAGGAGATCCTGCGCACGGTGCCGGACTCCCTTCGGGAGGGGTCGCTCGCCCTGGGTGCGCCTCAGTGGCGTGTCGTCAACAGGATCGTCCTACCGACGGCCCGGGCCGGCCTCTTCACTGCCGTGATCCTGGGCGTGGCCCGTGCCGTCGGCGAGACGGCGGTGCTGATCCTGACCGCCCTCGGCGCCGACACCACCAACACCAACCCCTTCAGCGGCCCGCAGTCGAGCCTGCCGCTGTTCGTCTTCAAGCTCTACCGGCTCCCGAACGAGACCCAGGTGGCAAGGGCCTGGACCGGCGGGCTGGTCCTCGTGCTGCTCGTCCTCATGCTTTTCATCGTCGCCCGCTCGATCAGCAGGCTCGGCGACACGAGTCGAAAGGGAAAGCGATGACCTCGATCACCATCGGCGAGGGTGCCCCTCCGGCGGGCCAGGAGTCAGGCTCGCCGACGCGCGCCCAGCGGCCCGATGTGGGCGAACCGGCGTCACTGGAGGCCCGCGATCTCAGCGCCTGGTTCGGTACCCGGAAGGTCCTGGAACGCTGCTCACTGCGGATGTCGGCGCGGCGCGTGACCGCGCTCATCGGCCCGTCGGGCTGCGGGAAGTCGACCTTCCTCCGCATCCTCAACCGCATGCATGAGACCATCCCCGGTGCGGCCCTGGCCGGATCCGTCCGCCTCGACGGCCTCGACATCTACGACCCGTCGCTGAGTGCCACCAAGGTGCGCACGCGGATCGGAATGGTGTTCCAGAAGCCGAACCCCTTCCCGGCCATGACCCTGCGCGAGAACGTGCTGGCGGGCACCCGCCTCACAGGGATGAAGCCGTCGGATCCCGACGCCTTGGTCGAGGACTGCCTCCGGCGGGCCGGTCTCTGGGACGAGACCAAGGACCGGCTGGGCGGAGGTGGCATGGCCCTTTCTGGTGGCCAGCAGCAGCGGCTGTGCATCGCCCGATCGCTGGCCGTGCGGCCCCAGGTGCTGCTCATGGACGAGCCCTGTTCGGCCCTCAACCCCATCTCCACGCGTGTCGGCGAGGAGACCATCCGCCAGCTCGCCGGGGAGATCACCATCGTGATCGTCACCCACAACATGCAACAGGCGTCGCGCGTCTCCGACGACTGTGCCTTCTTCCTGATCGAGGAACAGGGCGCGCCGGGCCGGATCGTGGAGGCGGGCGAGACGAAAAAGCTGTTCTCCGACCCCGACGATCCTCGCACCCTCGACTACGTCACCGGGAGGTTCGGGTGAGCTCTCGTCGGGTCCTGCTGGGCCTGGTGCTCGCCGGGCTGGTGGGCGCGGTCGCACCGGCCGTCCCCGCCTCGGCCGCCGGACCCACGATCACCGGCGGGGGATCGTCCTTCGCCGCCCTGGAGATCGACCAGTGGCGGGCCGACGTGGCCCGCAACCCATACAACCTGAGCATCAACTACCAGTCGCTGGGGTCGACGTTCGGGCGTCTGCAGTACGTCGCGGGCACGCTCAACTTCGGGGCTTCCGACATCCCGTTCCAGCCCGGCGAGCTCTCCGGACCGCGTACCAACTTCGCCTACGTGCCCGTCTCCGCCGGGGGCATTGGGTTCATGTACAACCTCCAGGACAGCTCGGGCCGAAAGGTCACCGATCTCAAACTGACCAGGCGGGCCGCCTGCCGGATCTTCTCCGAGCCGGGCATCAAATGGAACGATCCTGAGATCGTCGCCCAGAACCCCAGGTTGGCGGGGGTGAATCGGGAAATCCGCCCGATCGTCCGCCAAGACGGCTCGGGCACGAGCTATGTGACCTCACAGTTCTGCATCGCCGTCGCCAAAGACGTCTGGAACGCCTTCATCGACCGGTTGCAGAAGACCAATCCTGGGGGTCTCTCCCCGCTGTTCACCGGAGGAAAGCCGGTCTCCAATTGGCCGACGGGCTTCGGCCGGGTCTCCTCGGCCCTGGCGGCCGATGGCGTCGCCAACGCCGTGGCCGACCCCGTGAACGGCAAGGACGCCATCACCTACAACGAAGCCGGCTTCGCCAAGGAACGGGGACTGCCCAACGCGTCGGTGCAGAACGCCAGCGGGCGCTTCACCGCACCCGACGAGGAGGCAGTCACCGTCGCTCTCGGCTATGCCTCCCCCAATATGGGCGCGGGTGGTGAGGACGGAACCTTCTCGCTCAACTACACGGGATCCGATCCACGCTCCTATTTCCCTTCGACCTACAGCTACGTCATCGCCCAGACCGGGGGGTTCCCGGCCGACAAGGGCCTGGTGCTCTCCCGCTTCCTCTGCTACGCCGTCACCAAAGGCCAGGAGATCGCCGTCCCCCTGCAGTACGCCCGTCTCTCGAGCGTGCTGGTCGACCTCTCGCTGAGACAGATCGCCAAGATCCCCGGCTTTCCCGGCCTGGAGAACTGTGCGGTGGCGGGCGCGGCCGCTCCTCCGCCGCCTCCCGAGCTCAACGGCGGCCCCGGTGGCGGTGACGCGGGTGCGGGCGGGACGGGGGGCCCGGATGCCACCGGAGGGGCCGCCGGGGGTGGCACCGGCACCGGCACCGGGGCCGGCGATCAGGCGGGAGGGGCGGGGGCCGGCGCGGACAGCGCCGCCTGTTCCACGGCGACCACTGTGGCGCCGACCACACCTCCTTCGTCGCCGACCACGAGCTCCATCAGACCCTCGACCTCGACGACGACATCGGCCGGCTCCCCGGCCGTGGACGCATGCGCCACGGCGACCGACGCTCAGGGGGGGCCACAGGGAGGCGATGCGGCTCTGAACGGAGCGACGGCGGCGGCCCGCTTGAGCGCGCTCACGGGACGGGAGACCTTGTGGCTCTTCCTGCAGGGAGCCTTACTCTGCGCCCTCATGCTGTGGGTGGCGAGCCTGACGGCGAAGAAGCCATGAGGCAGCGCGCCACGGTCCTCGCCACGCTCCTCTTCGTCGCCGCGGGCGCAGCCGCGGCATTCACCGCCCCCTCGACGTGGGCGGCCGCGGCCGCCGCCGATCCGCAGCCGGTGGGGATCACGGTGGAGCTCACCCGCGACATCGCCCTGGCCCAGTCGTTGCCGTGGGTCGACGCCTTCTCCGATCCGTCGCTCACGACGGTGCGACAGCGAACGGTGTCGTCGACCCAGGCGCGCGAGCACCTGTTGGCCGGGGACATCGACGCGGCCATCATCGGGACGCCGTCCACCGGCGCCGAGCGAGCCGCCGCCAAGGTTGGCGCCACCATCGAAGTGCCGATTCACGTCTCGACGGCGATGTTGCTGCTCTCCGAGCCCTACTCCCAGGGCTTCGAGGAGACAAGGGTCGTCACCCCCGAGCAGAACCCGATATGCGACCCCGTCAGCGCTGACTACGACCCGAGCATCTGCGAGACGCGTAGCAAGTTCACCGGACCGGTGCGTGTCCCCAACGCCAACCTGGCGGCCATGATGCTGAAGGTATCGGCCCAGGACCTCAACCGCTGGCGCCATCCCGACGTGATGGCGGCCATGGGCGTACCCAACCTCAGCTACCCACGCCCGGCCGACGCCCCCACCTTCGTCCACCGCGAGCCGGGGGAGTCGGTGAACCTCTATCTGCAGAAGTACATCACCACTGCCGCCCCCCAGGTCTGGGAGCTGGCCAAGCTCGCCAATCCGGGCGTCCCCTACGAGGTTGACGAGAGTGTGCCCAAGGCGCTGACCCGCAGTTCGCCCACCTACCAGGCCCAGCAGGTCGGGTTGTGGCAGAACAACCCCGAGACGAATGCCACCGACTCGAGCCGGTGGGCGGGCAACATCGCCGACATCCCACCGGCGGTGAGCCTCGAGGCCAAGCAGATCTACCCCCTGACCCCCTACCGGGTGATCGAGATGAAGAACGGCGCCGGTCAGTGGGTGGGGCCCACTCCCGATTCCATCGACAAGGCCGTGGCCGCCGGCGGTACCAAGCCCCTCTACGCCCTCGACCACAAGGTCGATGGCGGCTACCCGTTGGTGTGGGTCGACAACCTCTCGGTGCCGGCCAAGGGCCTCAGCCCCGAGAAGACCAATGCCATCGCCGGGTTCGCCCGCTTCGTCGCCACCCTGGGCCAGAAGGGTGCAGCCGCGCTCGGGGAGGGCCGGCTCTCGCACGCCCTGGTGACCGAAGCGCTGAAGGGCGCCGACGCCATCGTGAAGTCGAACTGTGTGGGTGGCGGTGTCAGGGTCGTCTCGACGTCCGACCTCGACCCGTACGCCCCCCCCGCCCTGGCCAAGGCCGGCCTCGGCAAGGTCTCATCGTGCGAGCGGGTGAAACCCGAGGCGGCCCCCACACCGGCTCCGGCCGACTCACCCGCAGTCTCGGCGCCGCCCGCCGACGCACCGGCGGACCCGGTGCCCGACACCTCCTCACCATCGCAGTTCAACGAGGCCCTGGGGGCCGTGGGTGGTGGCGGACAGGCCGCCGCGCCGGCACCGGCCTTGGCGGGAGGTGGTGCGCCGTCGAAACGAACACCAGTGGTGAAGATGCCCTATGCCGTGCTTGCCGTCTCGGGCCGGGGTGTCGATCGGCTGGCCACCCTGCTGTTGGGCGCAGTCCTGTTCCTCCTGGTGCGCGCCACGATCTGGCCCCGCGTCTCGAAGCGACTCGGGTGATGCCACATGTCCGCACGTCTTGACCATCCCGGGGCGCAGGCCACGGCCGGGGCCGAGAGGGGTCCCGGCGACGAGACGCAGGATGAGCCTGGCGTGGCACCGGCGGTGGCGGTGCCGATGCGTGAGCGACTGCGCCGGCCCCTGCTCCTCGCGCTCGTCGCCGTTGTGACGCTGGTGTCGGTGGCCACCTTCTACGAGGTGGTCATCGTCGACCTCCTCCATGCACAGCGCCATGCCCATCTGGTGGCCGACTTCGCCGTCAACCGCCCAGGAACGCCCTCCGGGTCGGCGATCGCCGCCCTGCAGATCCCCAAGATCAAGCTGAACGAGGTCGTCATCCAGGGAGACTCAGTCGAGAACCTGCGGTCGAGCCCCGCCCACCGCAGCTCGACCCCGCTCCCCGGCAAGAAGGGGAACTCGATCCTGCTGGGTCACACTCGGCGCTACGGGGCGCCCTTCGGCAGGCTCGACAGCCTGGTCAAGGGTGACGAGGTCTTCGTGCAGGTGCGCAACGAACCGGCTGTCAGGTTCGTCGTCGCGGTGAACAGGCGAGTCGGGGCGACCGATACCAACGCGCTCGGGCGCACCGACGACACGAGGCTGACCCTGGTGTCGAGCAGCGGTGGCTATCTGTCGACCGACCGACGCGTGGTTGTGGCCGTCGCAGACGGCGACCAGGCGCCGGTGCCCGGCGGATCCGGGGGTTCGTTCAGCCCCAAGCGCCCGTCGCCCCTGTTCAACTCCATGCTCGGGTTGGCATACCTCGCCATGGCAATCGCCGCGGTGGGCTTCACCTGGCTTCGCTCCCGGCACCGACCGTTGGTGACGGCCCTGGCCATCTCGCCGTTCGTGGTCCTCGCGGCCTTTGCCCTCGCCCTGAGCCTTGACTTCATCCTCCCGGTGACTGCTTGAGCCCCGGCGAGTGAACACTGACGGAACGGCCGGTGAAGACCTCAGGGAAGCCATTGCCGGGGCCCCTACCTTCGTCGACAATCACGGCGATCGAACGGGGCCGCTCCTCATGGCGCGGCGCTCCGAAGAACCGCTACGAAGGGAACAGCCCAAGTGACGAGTAGACGCTCGAACCCGCGCCTCCGCCGAGCCAGCATCCCCATTCTCCTGGCTACCGTCGTGGGCGGGCTCGTCGCAGTCGTCGGCAACGCCGGCGCCTTCACCGGTGGCTCCATCTCGCCCACCACGCTGTCCGCCAGTGGGCAGCGGTTCACGGTCAACTACACCGGCAAGACAACCGACCCGGCGACTCCCAACATGATCATCGAGGAGTGCATCGCCAACGACACCAAACCCGGCTTCGACCCGGATATCGATTGCAGTCCCCTGTCACTGGTGAACTACAGCAACGTGCCCAAGCCGGACGGATCAGTGATCTACGGCGGTGACCCCAACAACTCGCTGGCCCCGTTCGTCGGCACCGATCCGAACAACGGCGAGTGGTCGGTCTGCGACCCGGGCTCGGGCGTGACCAACTACCAATCGGGCTTCTTCCGTGTGGCCGACTACTCGGCCGACCAGGCCGATGACTCCTTCATCGCCTTCACCTGCGGAGCCGTGGCCACCACCACGACGTCGTCGTCGACCACGACGACCACGATGCTTCCCACCACCACCACCACGTCGTCCACCACGACCTCCACCACGCAGCCGACCACCACGACGACGACCACGATCCCGCCGACGACCACCACGTCGTCCACCACCACCACCACGACGACGCAGCCAACCACCACCACGACCACCACGATCCCGCCCACGACCACGACATCCACGACCATCCCGCCGACGACCACCACGTCCACGACCATCCCGCCCACCACCACGACATCCACGACGATCCGGCCGACCACCACGACATCCACGACCATCCGGCCGACCACCACGACGACCACCAGGCCGTCGACCACCACCACGTCGTCCACCGTCCCGAGCGGCCCCACCTGTAACGGCCTGCCGGCCACCATCGTAGGAACGCCGGGCAGTGACCGCCTGATCGGTACCCCCGTCCGCGACGTCATCGTGGGTCTCGGAGGCAACGACGTCATCTTCGGCAACGGCGGCGATGACGTCATCTGTGGGGGAGACGGCAACGACGTCATTTTCGGCGGAGACGGCAATGACGTCATCGACGCCGGCGCCGGCGTCGACAGGATCTTCGGCCAGTCAGGCGACGACGAGCTACGGGGCGGAGCGGGCAGCGACAGGATCTTCGGGATGGACGGCAACGACCACCTCGACGGTGGCCCCGCCGTCGACTACTGCTTCGGGGGACTGGGGACGAACACGTTTACCGCCTGCGAGGTACGCCCGGGCGGCGCCCGGGCCGGCGAACTCGGCTTCCTCTTTTCGGTTCGCCTTCACGTGTGAGCTGTCGACCTGTGACCCGCGTTCGCCCTGAGGGCACGGTGACCCCGCTGTAGTCCCTCACCAGCTCTTCCCGGCACCGGATCCGGTGGATCGACGGGCGCAGGTCGGCCTCTGGATCCGCAACCTCGGAATCGTCCTGCTCCTGTTCGTCGTCTACCAGCTTTGGGGTACCTCGCTCGGCCAGGCCCGCAGCCAGGATCGGTTGACCCGCTCGTTCACCGAGACGCTCGAAGCGGGTTCACAGCCCGGCGCCCAGCCGGAGCCGCTCCCGTCGGCTGTCACAGGCGAGGCCGTCGCAATCGTCAGCATCCCGAAGATCGGGGTTCGCCAGGCAGTGGTGGAGGGGACGGGCGTCGGGGATCTGAGAAAGGGCCCGGGGCACTATCCGGCGACCTCGCTGCCCGGTGAGACGGGCAACGTGGTTATCGCCGGCCATCGGACCACCTATGGGGCACCCTTCGGTCGACTCGACGAGCTGGAGGCCGGCGACGTGGTGCGACTGGTGACCCGCCAGGGCCGCCTGCGCTACGAGGTCGTCGGGCACCAGGTCGTCAGCCCGTCGGACACGGGCGTGCTGATGCCCACGGGCGACAACCGGCTCACCCTCACCACTTGCCATCCCCGCTTCAGCGCCGCCGAACGCCTGGTGGTGACGGCCAAGCTGGCTCCGGGTGGGGATGATGTCGCCGAGCCGGTGAAGCGCACCCTCCCGGTCGAACAGACGCCACCGCCGGCCGAGGGGGCCGAGGTCGGGCTCTCGGGCCATTGGTCGGCCCTCCTGCCCGTCGCCTTCTGGGCTCTGCTCGGGGTCGCCGGCGGTCGGGCCACCCGGCAACTCGCGCGGCGATGGGAGCCCCGGCTCACCTATCTCGTCTGTGCGCCGTGGGTGGGAGTCCTCCTCCTGCAACTCTTCACCAGCGTCGACCGGCTTCTCCCCGCCGGCTATTGAGACACGGCGCCCTTGTCGGTCGTCGTGGGGATCTCCTCGAAGCGGAAGCCGATTCCGCGCACGGCCGTGATGCGCCGAACCGGGTCCTGCGCCTCCAGCTTGCGCCGGAGCCGGCGAATGTGGCGATCGAGCGCACTGGTGGCCGAGGACCCCCCGTACGCTTCTGTCAGCTCCCTTCTGGAGACGGCCCGGCCCGGTGTCCGCAGGAGGGCCTCGAGAATGCGGAACTCCGGCTCGGCGAGATCCACCTCCTGTCCGGCAACGAACACGCTGTGGCGAGCGGGGTCGAGACCCACGGGCCCGTTCGTCCACGCGGGGGAGGCGGGCCGTTCGGGTGGGAGCCTTCGCAACACTGCCCTGACGCGGGCGACCAGTTCACGGGGTGAAGCATCCCTCGGGACGAAGATGTCGGCGCCTGCGTCGAGGGCCGCGAGCACCAACTCCTCGGCCGCTCGCCGACCGATCGCCACCACGCCCACCGATGTCCTTGCCCGCAGGGCCGCGCACACCGCCACTCCGGAATCGTGGGGTGTCGACGAGAGGTCGACGGCCACGAGGTCGGGCCGAGCGATGACGGCCCGTGACAGGACTTCATCGACAGAGAGGGCGGTTGTCACCTCGAACCCGGAGGTGGTCAGCACCTCGTCGACGGGGCGGGCCCATGCGTCGTCACAACTGACGAGGAGTACCCGAGCCTGTATCCAGCGACCGGGAACGGACTCGTCCAGGAACTCGGCCTCAGCCGAGCCGGATTCGTCGCCCCGGCGCGGTTTCACCCCGACGGCGCACTCCATGACGTGGGCGACAGTACGGGGCGCGAATTGACGGCAGGTGAACGGACTTTGACGGGAGATGAACGGATGTCGACATCTTCCGGCCCCGAAGTGCGGAACTCGTCATGAAGCGGGGGGGCGCTCGACCAGGTGGACGAGCGAGGGCGAACGAACCGGTTGTGAACCCGCGGTGACGGTTTGCAATGGCTCCCGCGTGTTCGCGGCCGGTTCACCTCCCCGTTGCCCGTGCGCCACCTCGGCGATCGATGATGAACCGCGCTCTACCGTCCCGCCGAGAAGGAGCCGTGTCCGTTCTTCGGCCAATGAGCCTGTTCCACCGATCCGCCGTCCATGTGCTTCTCGTGGCCTCGGTCGTGTCGCCGGTTGCTCCCCCCTCGGCTGCCGAGGCCACGGGCGGCGGGCTGGTGATCGAGGGCAAGGGCTGGGGCCACGGGGTCGGTCTGGCCCAGGACGGCGCACTCGCCATGGGTCGGGCGGGCGCCGACGTGACCCGGATCCTCGACCACTTCTATCCCGGGACCACCGACGGTTCCGCCGCGGGCGCCGTCCGGGTGGTCGCGTCCACCGGAGCCGCCCACCAGGCGGTCCTCAGCTTCCCGGGCGGCGGGGAGCTTCGGACGCCCGGACGCGGCCCGCAACCTCCGGGCTTTCCCGTCGTGGTTCCTGCCTCCACGCCGGTGACGGTGTCGGTGGACGGCGGTCGTACCGTCGTGAACCGCCCGGCGTCGTCACCACCGATTCGACCGGCGAACATCCATGGCACCACCGTCCCGGTGGTGCTCCTGAACGGGGTGAGGGAGATTCCCACCTCGGACCCGGGGGCCACTACGACGACCCTGCCGACGACCACGACCGGTCCGCCGCCGACCGCCATCCGGCAGACCCCACCACCCACCAAGGTGTCCCCACCCGGTCCGCGACCGGCGGCGCCCCCTCCCCCGGCGACGCCGGTCGCGCCACCCCCGCCGGGTGGCGACCAGGCGCCCGCCACCAGCGGCCCGGTGGTCGCCGTCCCACCGCCGGGGGGGACGACTCTCCTCGTCGACCGCCAGCGGCGGTACCGGGGCACCCTCGAGGTCGGCGGGCTCGGCGGTGGGGCCCGCGTGGTCAACGAGCTGGACGTCGAGGACTACCTGCGCGGCATGGGCGAGGTTCGAGAGCCTTCGTGGCCCCCTGCCGCCCTTCAGGCCCAGGCCGTGGCCGCTCGCACCTATGCCTTGCACGCCATGGCGGCCGACGGCGAGATCTGCGCCGACGACCGCTGCCAGGTGTACCTGAGCGCCGATGTCGAGTACCCGGCCATGGACGATGCGGTGCGCGTTACGAACGCCCGCGTGCGCCGCACCGGCACCGATCTGGCGACCACCTTCTACTCGGCCAATGGAGGGGGAGTCTCGGCGACGGCCGAGGAGGGATTCGGTCCGGGCGGCACCGACCTGCCCTACCTGCGGGCCGCGCCCTACCTCACGGAGGATCCCGACCCGTGGACCGTCCGGGTGGACCTGGCCGAGGCGGCCAGGATGTTCAACTATCGGGGCCGGCTGTCCGGCGCGCACGTCAACCGGCTGGGGCCGTCGGGCCGGGCGCTCGAGGTCACCCTCGACGGCGACGGCGGGCCGCTCATCGTCCGTGGACAGGCCTTCGCGGCACGGCTTCAGCTGCGCTCGACGCTATTCAGCCTCCGTGGCGCCCCGGGTGGGGCGGAGGTGGCCCCGCCGGCACCGCTGACCCCGGGCGCCGATCTGCTTGCGCCCGGGAACAGACCCGCCGGAGCCGCGTCCAGCCGATCGAACGGGGGGAGCGGGACCAGGGCCGCCGCCGCCGCCGCCCTTCTCGTTGGCGCCATGGTGGTGGTCCAGCGGCGTCGTGCGGTTGCCCACGGCGCGACGCAGTGAACCTGGGCGCGACGATGCCGGCATCGCGTAACCGCGATGCCGGCATCGTGAGCCGGACTGAGCCGTGTGGTGCTCCTTATCCCCGGCGGTTCGGGTCGGTGAGGAGCTGCGAGGTCACGTTGTCACCGTGCTGGCCCGTGTAGAAGGTGCGCCAGGCAGACAGCGGGGTGAAGGGCCTGACGGGGGGCCGGGCCCCGAGGATCCCACCAGGGCCGGGATTGCCGTCGGAGGTGTGGAGACCGGTGATCTCGTTGTCGCCGTCGTTGGCGAACGGCACCGCTGGGAGGATGTCGCGGATGGCCGAGTCGATGGTGGCCGAGGGGTCACGGCCCTGAGCCAGGAAGCGCAGCGGCTGGTTCCCGCCGGCGTAGCTCTTGTTCACGTCGAACAGGTAGCCCGAGTCGAGGGCGTTGCGCTGGGTGTGGAGGGTGTCGCCGGCATCCTCGACGACGGCCAGATCGGTCGCGCCCAGGAAAGTCATGTTGTCGAACCCGGTGTGGGCCTGGTCGCCGGCGTAGACCATGGTGAGCTGGCCTGTGTCGGCCGGGGGTCGGTCCTGGGTGAGGCGCAGAAGGCTGCCGAACCCGCCGAACCCGGCGTTGGCCGCGCTGTTGAGGTTGGTGTCACCGGTCTCGTCGAAGTAGAACTCGCGGAACCCGGTGTTGGGACGGAACATCCCGTTCTCGGGGCGCTTGAACGGCGTCGCCCCCTTGGCCTTGGCCAGGGCGTTGGCGTCGAACCCGACAGTTCCCTCGGTGGCGGTGTCGTGCAGGGTCACCCAGCGCGTGGTGAACTTCGAGCCGTAGGTGTGCAGGTCACCCTCGTCGGGCGAGAACGTGTCCGCCGCGAAGGGCTGTCCCGGCCTCAGCCTGGAGTCGAGCTGGAGGGCCTGGAGCCTGCCTTTGGTCAGATCGGCGCGGTCCTGGGGCACGAATCGGTACACGAAGCTGTTGGGCTTCTTGGCGCCGGTGGCATCCGAGGGGCCGCCGACGTCCTCGACGATCCACAGGTTGCCGGCGGAGTCGTTCTGGATGCCCTCGTACCCGCCCTTGCCGAGCGATCCGGCGAGGCTCTCGACGGTGGACGGCACGTTGAGGGTGGCCTGGAAGGTGCCGCCGGCGCTGCCCTTCTCGGCCGTGAAGACGAGGCGCTGGGCAAACGGGTCCCAAGTCGAGCCGTCGATGGGCGGCAGGTTGGCGCCAGTGGTGTCGGTGGTGGCCATCAGGGTCACCCGATGGGCGGTGTCGGCGTCGAGGTTGACCCTGGTGATGTACCCGGGTGAGCCGTTCTCGTGGCCCTGGAACAGGAAGTGGGTGCCGTAGTCGTAGGTGGGGTCGACACCGTGCTGACCCCCCAGGACGAGGTAGGTGTTCTTGTCGGGCTCGGTCTTGGTGGCTTCCACTGTGGGCGCGCCCGGCAACGGGACCAGCGGCCCGTTCCCGTCGTAGCCGTAGTAGGGCACCGCCGGGGTGCCGTTCTCGAGGCGCATCGATCCCTGGGCCACGGTGAGCTTCACCAGCTCGGGCGACAGCACGTCGGGACTGGTGACGCCGGGTGACTTGGGGTTGGCGGTGGGCACGCCGGTGAGGGCGGGCACCACGGCACCGGCGGTGCTCCCACCGGCCACCAGGGCCGCGAGCGCCACGGCTGCACCGGCACCCGCGACATAACGCTTGCTTCGCATGACGGATCCTCCTTGGTTGGGAGTCCCGTCTACTGCGGCAACCTCACGGCTGACCGACGCTCAGGTAACCGTTACGTGTACAGAAAGGGAACTCCCGGCGCGCTCAACCGGCCTCGTAGACGGGGATACCGTCGGGCACGTTCCCGAGGTCGGTCATCGAGCCCCGAACGGACTCCACGGCCCGGCGAAGGACGGCTGCGGCCTTGGCATCCATGTCGAGGAGTCGCAGGGAGGCGGCGGCCGACAGGTGGACGCTCACCGCGTCGCGAAGCGAGCGCAACTGCCGAGCGCCTTCCACGGTCATGTCGGCATCGGCAGCCACCCCGTCGAGGATGATCTCCACGCGACGGAGGCGGTCGGCGGCTTCGACGAGACCTGCGCCGCGATCGTCTCGGAGGTCGAGTCCCGGCTCCCCGCCACGCGAGGAGCCCGGGCCCAACGCCACCGCCGCCGCCCCCAGGTGGTCGGACAGCTGCTCCACCCCCGTCGCCGGCGAGGGATGGCCGAGGGGAGTCGTCCTCGACCGGTTCATGCGGGACCCGGTCGGTCGGAGACCAGGTAGCCGATGCGACCGGTGATGTTCACGGCATGGTCACCGAGACGCTCGAAGAAGCGGGCGACCAGGCCGAGCTCGATGGCCACGGGGATGCTGGTGGTGCTGCGGCCCAGCTCGGCGGTGAGGCGGACATGAAGGTCGTCGAGCTCGTCGTCGAGGAACCGGAGGTGGCGGGTGGCGCCGGAATCCCGGGCCGCCCAGGCGCCGGCGGCCTCCTGCCACATCCGCACACCCAGACCGCCCATGTCGCCGATCAGACCCCGTGTGAGGGGCGTCAGGTCGCCGACGAGCCCCAACTGGGTGCGTAGGGCG
This sequence comes from Acidimicrobiales bacterium, assembly GCA_038232455.1. Taxonomy (GTDB): domain Bacteria; phylum Actinomycetota; class Acidimicrobiia; order Acidimicrobiales; family AC-14; genus DATAQC01. The sequence continues at coordinate 3,150 of JBBSHU010000027.1, read as the reverse complement.
ATGTGCTCGACCAGGTCGCCACTGCGCTCCAGCTCGGGCACGATGCGCAGGACGGAAACGAAGAAGCGCAGGTCGTCGTCGGTGCGCTCGGGGCGGCTCAGCTCGCCCTGGACGAGCTCCTCGGTGGAGCACTGCAGCTCGTCGATGAGGCGGTCCTCGGCCACCAGCCGGCGTGCCGCGCCGCGGTCGCCGGCGAGGAAAGCGGCGGTCGCCGCGGCCAAGCCCCCACTGACCATGGCGAAAAGACGAAGGACGTGCGAATGAATCTCATCGACTGCGCTACCGGAGCGCCGCGGCAGCGCCGAAATCCCGTAGACGGGGACTGTCATGTGTCTTCGCCTCTCGTCGGCAACCCACCGACGAACCTAAGGCAGTTGGCCTGTGCAGAACCAGTGGCGTCACCCTGTGAATTCTCTGCATCACGCCGTGGTTCAGCCTCCGTTCACCTTGTCTTCCCACGCCGTTCGCCTACTCGGGGCGGTCGTCGTTCCGGTCGCGGCCTCGACGACGATCTGCGCTTCGCCGATCAGGGCCCGGGCCCGCTCGCGGGCATCGTCGAGCACGGCCGCCGCCCGACGATGGGCGTCGGCCATGACCTCCTCCGCCCTTCGAGCTGCTTCGCGCAGAACCTGGTCGGAGGCGCGCCTGACGTCGGCTGAGGGTGATCTCGCATTTCCGATCGGCACGGCCGGTCACGCTAGGCCCCGGAGATGACGCCGGGCTGAACATGGTCCGACGACACCGGGGAGGACGGGTGAAGACTCGGACTCGTCATTCGCACTCTCGCCGGGAGGTCGAGATTCCATCCACCCGTGATGCGGCCGTCGCCTGCCGTTCATGCCGTCTCAATGTCGGGGGCGTAGAACTCTGGTGGCGCCAAGCTTCACATCCGTGACCTGGTTCGCGACCCTCCACGACGGGCCGCGAGCCAGGACACGAAGGTCTCTGCCTCTCCAGGCCAGTGGCCGGACGCAGATCGGGCGTCGACGGGGGTTCACGGTGTCCGTACGCTCGGGCTCGTGGTCGGACGTCCCGAATCCGTCGACGCCCTGCTGGCCCGGATGGACGCCCTCCTCGCTCCGCTGCAGGCCCGCATGGACCCCATCCGCCACTGTCTGGCCACCTACCGCCGCACGACGCTCACCGTCCGGGACATGGTCACACGGCACGAGTTCACCGACGACGAGTGGGTCGAGCGCTGGGACGTCGCCATCGCCAATCTGTACCTCGACGCGGTCGAGGCGCGGGAGAGGGACAGCGACCGCCCGGACCGTGGGCCGCAGCCTTCGGGGTGACCAGGAGGGCACCCACCTCCCGCCCCTCCGTCACCTGCTGCTGGGGATGAACGCCCACATCAACTTCGACCTGCCTAAGTCGCTCCTCGCCGTCATCACCGACGACGAGTTCGACGACGACGCGGTGGTGGCCAGGAGGGCTGTGGGCCACGCCCGGGTCGACCAGCTCCTGGTCGACCGGGTCAAGCCGAGCTGGCCAAGGTCGAGGAGCCGGGCGATCGCAGGTGGCTCGACCGGGCCATGACGCCGTTCAACCGCGCCGGAACGAAGCGCTTCCTCAAAGAGTCCCGCGGCAAGGTCTGGCGCGACACCAAGCTCCTGAGCAAGGCGCGCCGGCAGGGGCCCGATGCCCTCGCCGCCCGGATCGCCGAGCTCGACCGCCTTTCGGAGGCCCGGATCGCCGATCTGCGAGTGCCCGGCCAGGTGCTGATCAAGCTCTCGGTGAAGGGATTCGGCGTGGAGCTGGCGGAGCGGCCGCCGACGGGTTGACGAAGGTCGGCGAGCATCAGATCACAGCCGCTACAGCGCGGTGGCGATCGCCAGCAGGCCGAAAGCGGTGACGGCGCCTGCGGCGACGCGGTTGGCCCTCCGACTCGCCGAGCCCCATCTCCTTGAGAGGGCCCGCCAGAGCTCCTGACCATCTTCGGGCCAGTCGGCGTAGGCCACGAGGGCCTGGCCCTGAAGTCGAACGGCGGCCCGCACTAGCGCACCGGCGGGCTGAGGCCGCGAAGAAGGCCTACTTCGCCCGGCTCGCCCAGAAGTCGGCCGAAGCGCGCCGGATTCAAAGCCCCGCAAGCGGTGAGCGTTTCGTCACGAAACCAAGTCCATGAGCGCGCGGTCGAAACATCGCGGTCCTCAGAGGCGATCTCCGGGGCTGAGCCTGCGGTGTTCCTCCCTCGCCCGTTTGGCGGCCGCCGAGGCCCCGTTAGCGGCCGAGCATCTCCCGCGATCGCCATCCCGCAACCTGCATCAGGCCACCCTCGGAGCCCCCAGCCGCGAGCCACTGGTGGGCGAAGGTGTGGCGGAGCCGGTGTGCATGGAGGTCGGTGACCCCGCTTTGGAGCGCTCGACGGTCCATCATCTGGCTGATGCCGCTCACCGTCATTGGTCCCTTCCTGCCGAGCCAGAGCGACGGCTCGGCCGCCGCATGGTGACGGGCTCGTTCCCGCAGGTATCGGTCGAGCGCCTTGACCGTTCGGGGACCAATCGGCAGGAAACGGTCCCGACGCCCCTTGCCAGTCACGGTGAGCAACCCTTCATCCAATTCGAGACTCGTCACCAAGAGGCCGGCCACCTCGGCCAAGCGGGCGCCGGTGTCGATGAAGACGCGAGAGATGGCGGCATCGCGCCTGTTGGCGAACTCCCGTCCTTTGCACGACTCGAGCAGGCGTCGCTGTTCGTCCATCGACAGCACCGCAACGGGTTGTCGGGGATCTTGGGGGGGGGCATCCTCGCCATCCGGCTGGCGGTGATCTCGCCCTCGTCGACCAGCCAGCGAAAAGAACTGCTGCAGGCTCCGGTATCGAACGGCCGCCGTGGCCGGGCGCCAGTGGGCGAGAAGGTGCTCGATGTGGGCCTCGACATACTCCCGTCGGATCGATCCCACCTCCGCCGGCATCCCCGTGCCGGCGAGGAACGCTCCGAGGCTGCTGGCAGCCTCGGCGTAGGACTGGATCGTCCGCGGCGCGAGGTTGGCGGCTCGCAGATGGCGGCTCCAGGAAGGGATGAGGGCGTCTAGGCTGGGAGACGTGCGAAGCGCTGGCATCTCACTCCAAACATCGGCTGACGAGGGCGCCCCGAAGGGCACCGAATCATTCGCTGTTGGAGCGCTGTGCACAGTGATCAGCATGACCTG
>JBBSHU010000026.1:0-31342 GCA_038232455.1 Acidimicrobiales bacterium | reverse complement strand
TGCAGATCGAAGCGGCGTCGGCCGCGGTTGACATCGAGCGATTCCGTCAGAAGATCGCCGATCGGGCGGCCGATGTCGGCGGACCCGCCGGCATCGGCGCCGGCGAGCGATTCAAGGTCGTACGCGACCTGTAGGCGTGAGGGGCCCAGGCGGGCCGGACACCTACCTCTTCTTGGCAGCCGTCTTCTTGGCAGACGCCTTCCTGGCCGGGGCCTTCCTCGCAGAAGTCTTCCTCGCAGAAGCCTTCTTGGCCGGGGCCTTCCTCGCAGAAGCCTTCCTCGCAGAAGCCTTCTTGGCTGAGGCTTTCGTAGCGGAAGCCCTCTTGGCCGGAGCCTTCCTAGCGGCCGTCTTCTTGGCCGGAGCCTTCTTGGCCGGGGCCTTCTTCGCAGAAGCCTTCTTCGCAGAAGCCTTCTTGGCTGAGGCTTTCGTAGCGGAAGCCCTCTTGGCCGCCGAGGCGGTTCGCTTGACTGCGCTCATCAGTGTTGCCTTCCCTTCGTCAACGGCCGTTGATGGCCTTGGTGGCCTTGGTTGGCCTCGTTGCCGTGCCGACTTCCTCGACGTCGTGTCGGATCACCGGACCTGCCACGCTGTCGATCTGTCTGACTTGGTCGTCAACGACCTCCCGCCTCGCGGACCGAGCCGCCGCCTATCTGATCCGACCCAGAACCCCAGGTCAAGCATTCCCCCCTGTTCTGCAAGGGTTTCTCTGCCATGTGGACGCGGAAGCCCTTTGTTTGCAACGCTTTGCGCATGAGGATCCAGCGCGCCTTGGTGTCCGCAGCCGTCCTGGTGGCACTGGCCGGGTGCGGTACCCAGGAGCGAATGGCCAAGATGCAGAACGTGAAGCCACCAGCGGCGGGGACTCCGGCCGGCCCCGCCGACGTCTCGGGCATCTACCGCTCGGCCCACCTCGGCACGCTGCAACTCCGAAGTGACGGCACCATCGCCTTGATCGTCCCCAACGGCGGAGGGGCCTCCGATGGTCGCTTCACCCTGCAGGACGGGCGCATCGAAGTGCAGACCTCGGGGTGCGGACAGACCGACGGGAGCTACAACGTCGCTGTCACGGGCGCCCAGAAGGCGGGTAAGGCCACGTTGGTCATCACCGAGGTAAACGACGCGTGCGCGTCGCGTCTACGCGACCTGACTCGTGACCCCTGGGTGTACGCCGACAGCTGAGGGCTGCTCGGTCGGCTGGATTCCACCTCACATCTGCGCAGTACCGTCACCTGATGGACCCCGACCCGACCGAAGCGGCAGAGCTGGCAGGACGCGTTGGTGGCATCCTCAGCGCTTTCATCCGGTTGTCGACCTGGCTGGTACCCGACGACCTCTCCAGGGTGCTGTCCGAACAGCTGAGGTGCGCAGGATTCCACGACGGCGCCATTTTTCTCGTCGATCACGAGCAGCGGACACTGACCCCACTTCCCGGGCCGGCCCGCGACGTCTCGGCCCAGGAGGTCGACGGCACACTGGCGGGCCGCGCCTTTCAGACCGAGCGACCCATGTCGGTGGCGGCGCAGGACGGCACCGCATCGATCTGGCTGCCGATCCTCGATGGGGCCGAGCGGGTCGGGGTGCTGTTCCTGCGGGCGCCGGCGGTCTCCGACGAACTCCTCTTGCGCTGCGCCGACCTCGCCGGGTTCCTGGGCGAGCTGATCGTGTCAAAGTCTCAGTACGGCGACATGCTGATACGGGCGCGGAGACTGCGACCGATGACCCTGGCGGCCGAGTTGCGGTGGGGAATGCTTCCGCCCCTCACCTTCACCGGTGAGCACGTGGGGATCGCGTGCGTCCTCGAGCCCGCCTACGAGGTCGCCGGCGATGCCTTCGACTACGCCGTCAACGCCGGCGTCCTCCACCTCGGCATCTTCGACGCCATGGGACACGGCCTCGAAGCCAGCCGGATGGCCAGCCTCACCGTCGCCGCCTATCGCTGGGCCCGACGCCGTGACCTCGATCTGCCGGACACGTATCGAGCCATGGACGAGGCCCTCACCACAGAGTTCGGGGAGGAACGGTTCGTGACAGCTCAGTTCGGGACGCTCGCCCCGCACGGGGGACCCTGCGGTGGCTCAACGCCGGGCACCCGGCTCCCCTGCTGCTACGGAGAGGTCGGGTCTCCACCGAACTTTACGCCCCGCCGCTGCTGCCGCTCGGCCTGGGCGATCGCCCCACATCCGTCGCCGGGTCGTCGTTGGAGCCGGGCGACAGGCTCTTGTTCTTCACCGACGGAGTGGTCGAAGCCCGTTCCCCCGGCGGTGAACGTTTCGGCCAGGAGCGCCTGGTCGACCTCACCCGGCGCGCCCTGGTCGACGAACAGACGCTGGCGGAAACGGTCCGGCGCCTCGTGCGCTCGGTGCAGGGCCATCGTTACGGGTCATTGGACGACGACGCCACCATTCTTCTCGTGGAGTGGCACCCGCGGCGATGCCCCGAGTGACGCATCCCCCCCGACGACAAGCCACCGCGCAGCATCGCTGACGAGCGGGAAGACGGCGCCGCGCCTCTCTACGACTCAGCTCCTGCCCTTGACGATGGCAATGCCCAGGAGGGTGCCGACGATCAGGCTGGCACTGCCAGCCACAAGCACGGCCCAGGTACCGGCGTGCGCCGCGGCCTGAGCTGCTTGCAACCCCGCGGTGGTGGCCGCCTGAGTCGCCTGTGCCGTTTCAAGGGCGTGGATTCTCTCGAGCAGTTCGTTGTTGTTGTCCATTGGTATGGCCCTTCTCTGTTCGGTGGGTACGGACGTTGGTGGTGTCGATAATTGGGGTTGTCCCGACGCTCCGCCGGTCACGCCGGTTCTGATGGTTTCTCCTCTGCCCGAGGCACGGTCACTTCGAGTTTCGGAAACCCGTGAGTCGGTCGATGCTGCCAACCGCATCGACACTTACCCCGGCCGCCGCCGCTGAAACGGTGGATTTATCGACAATCCTTACGCGCTGGGCCCGTTCTCAGCTGCGCCGTAACGTTTGGCACCCGAGCTGCGTGGGCAGGCAAAGCGCGTGTTCGTATGGCCGAAGCGCTCCGGTCGTCGGTCGAGAGTTCGCGTCCTTTGGTGGCCGCTTGTCCTGTCCCTCGCCGCCTCCGTGCTCCTGACGTTGCTCCTGAACGCCGGGCGCTAGCCGCACCCCGTCGGCGGGACGCCGATCAGGAGAGCAGGCGTTCCACGAGCGCTTTCAAATCGTCGGCCAAGTGTGTGGGTTCGGGGTCGTCGGGCACATCGTCGGCCCCGGAGACACCGGTGAGAACGAGGGCGAAGGCGACTCCGAGGCGCTGAGCCATCAAACCGTCGGTCGACGGACGGTCGCCCACGAGCACGGCCCCGTCGAGGTCGTCGCCGAGGCGCTGACGCACCAGTTCGGCCATGGGCTCGTAGGGCTTTCCCGCCACTTCGGCCTCGGAGCCGGTGGCTGTGGTGACCGCAGCCAGGATGGCGCCACCGCCCGGGACGGGCCCGTCGGGAGTGGGATAGGTGGCGTCGTCGTTCGTGGCGATCAGGCGTGCCCCCCCGCACACCGCCCGGTAGGCGACGGTCAGGCGGTGGTAGTCGAACTCCTCGTGGTAGCCGACGATGACGGCGTCGGCCGGACCCTCGACGAGGCCTTCCACGCCCCGCTCCTCCAGCGCTTCTTCGACACCCATCCCGGCACACACCACCGCAGTGGTGCCCGGCTCGAGGAGCGAGACCGCCGCCTGTGCCGACGTGACCACCTCATGCGGCTCGGCCGCGATCCCTATGTCGGTCAGCTTGGTGATGATCGCCGATACCGGTCGCGAGGAGTTGTTGGTGAGGAACAACACCTTGTGCCCGGCCTCGCGGACCTGGTCCACAGCGCCGGCAGATCCGCCGATGGCATCGCCGCCGAGCCACAGCACGCCGTCGAGATCGAAGATCCAAGCCATACCTGGTTTGTAGCAGACCGCAGACCGTCGTCTGACGGATCGGGGTCAGGTTCCGGCGGAGACGAGGCGCGCCGTGGCCCGGCGCCCGGGGAGCTTCACCACCTCGATGGCATTGGGAAGCTGGTGTTTGATCTCGGTGTCGTGGGTGACGACGAGCACCTGGCGGAAGCGGCCCCGGAGACGGTCGAGGGCGAGGAGCATTCGGTCCTTGCGCTCGTCGTCGAGGGGGCCGAAGACCTCGTCGAGCACGAGCAGCCCGACCGCCCCGCCCGACTGGAACCGGACGTGCTCACTGATGGCCACCCTCAGTGCCAGGTTGGCCAGGTCGATCTCCGAACCCGAGAACCGACCCATGTCGTAGAGAAGCCCGGCGTCGCTGACCCTGATCTCGAACGTGTCGGGGTTGACCTCGAGGCGGTCGTACTCGTGGTCGGTGAGCTCGCCGAACAGCTCGGCGGCCTGCACGGACAGTCGGGGTCCGACGGCCGCGACCTGGGTGTTGCGGAAGGCGTTGAGCAACTCGGCCAGACGCCCCAGATGACGGGCCTCCTCGGCCAGCACGTCGAGACGCGCGTGTTGCTCGGTGGCCTCGGCGTGGCGGCGCTCGTCGGCAGCAACCCGGGCCAGTGCCTGGTTGGCGGCGAGGCGAGCAGCCTGAGCCCGGGTGGCGGTCTCCTCCACGTCGAGGCGGGCCCGGTGCCGGGCGGCGAGGGCGGTGACCAGCTCGTCGGGTCGAAACCCCAGGGCGGCCACCTTCTCGGCAATTGCGGTGTGGCGACCGTCGCTCTCGGCCACCAGCAGGCGGACCACGTCGAGCTCAGCCACCGCTTGTCCCCGGCGTTCGAGGCGGCCACGGAGCCGGAGGCACTCGTCGGCCGCCCGCCGACGGCGGTCCACGTCGCCCGCCATCTGAGCCCGGTCGGCGACCGTGGCCGTGTGGCCCAGGGCGGCCTCGGCCTCGGCCAGGGCTTGGCGGGCCCGGGTCCGTTCGGCCACCGACTGCTGGTAGGTCTCCCACCCTCGTCGGGCATCGCGCAGCACCCGCGCCCCGTCGGCGGCCCGGCGGGCCAGATCAGTGGCCAGTGCCGCCAGCCGGGTTCGTTCCGCCTCGAGTGCCGCCACCCGCTCTTCGGCCTCGGTGAGCTCGGTGGCGCGGTGGGCCTGGACCTCGGCGAAGGACTCGCCCAGGGCCTGGCCGCACAACGGGCAATCGGCCTCGCCGGTGAGCTGGCCGGCCCGTTCTACCGTGTCGTGGGCCCGGACCAGTTCGGCCCGGGCTCCCTCCAGGCGGCCGTTGACGGCAGCCAGCTCGCTGCGAGCCGTCTCGCCCGCCAACCGGGCGGCCTCCGTACCCTCCTCGTCGGGAGCCGCGGGTGCGGGCGGAACGACGGCAGCGTCGACCACCGCAGCATCCGCCACCACCGCCTCCACCAGCCTCAGGCGGGCCTCGGCCTCCTGCCATCCCTCAGCCAGGGCGGCCAGGTCGTCGAGTCGGCGAGCGGCTGCGTCGAGTGCGTCGAGTTCGCCGGCCAGACGGTCGGCGGTGGCCGCGGCCCGGTCGCGCTCGGTTTTCACCGAACGGGCCTCGGCCACCAGCAGGACGTGCTCCTGGCGCAACGCGTCGAGCGTGTCGTGAGCTGCGGTAGCAGTGGCCAGTCGACCCTTGGCTGCCGCCGCCTCGATCTCGTCGGTGACGGCCGCCTCCACCAGGACCGCCGCCGCCTCCCGGGCCCGCTCCACCTCCTGAGCAACGACCTCGAGGTCGACGAGCATCGACCGCAGCTGCTGGTGCTTGGCCTCGGCCTCGCGGGCATCGCGTCGGGCGTTGTCGCGCGCTCCGTCGAGAGGCGTGATGCCCAGCAGTTGGAGGACCAGTCGGCGTCGCTCGGCCGGCGGTTGGGTGCTGAAGGCGGCCAACTGCTTCTGCTCGGCGAACACCGAGGCCCGGAACGCGGCGTCGTCCATGCCGAGGATCGACTGGACATAGCGGGTGGTGTCGCGCACGCCCTCGGCCACCTGCATGTTGTCGGCGAAGGCCGAGGCCCGCACCGTGGCGTTGGCACCGGTGACGGTACGACGAACCAGGTAGAGGTGGCCCTCGTGCTCGAACTCCACCTCGGTGATGCAGTCGGTCTTCACATTGGCCGTGCGCACCTCGTCGTTGGCCGTACGCGACCGACCGTAGAGAGCGAACCGCAGGCTCTCCACCAGGTACGACTTGCCCGATCCGTTGGGGCCGTAGATGCCCACCAGTCCGGGCGGGATCTCCAGGTCGAGGGGCTCCTCGTAGACCCGGTAGTTCTGCAGGTACACACGGGTGACCCGCATCAGTCGAGGGCCTCTTCGACGGCGCGTGACAGGTACGCAGTGCCCAAATCGCGCAACCGGTCGCGGTCGTAGCCCACGAGATCGGTCTGCTGGTCAACGTAGCGGACCCATTGCGCCGGCATGGCGTCGAGCGCCACCAGCTCCACCTTGCTGGTCGTGGCTGCGAAGGTGGGCTCGACCTTCAAAAGGAGGGCGTCGGCCGCCACCTGGCGCATGGCCTCGAGGTCGATGAGCCGCCACGCCTCGGGGTCGACTCCCTCGACGTAGAGGCGGGCCACCGCCCCGTCGGGAACCGACGAGGCCCGCTCGAGCACGAGGGCGCCGACCTCGGCGGGAGACAGGCCCAGGGCGTGCACTGTGTCGAGCGTGACGAGGCGGCGCTGGCCGGCCAGGGGCAGGTGACGAAACTCGCCGGTCTCGGTGTCGAGCAGGGCGATGCCCTTGGCCACCTCGGGGTCGTCGGCAAACGAGAAGGTGTCGGTGGAGCCGGCGTACCAGATGCCCTTGGTGACCTTGGCGTGGAAGTGGTAGTGGCCAAGCAGCACGAGGTCGGAGCGCAGCCGGCCGGCGTCGACCTCGATCTCGTTGATATCGGCGTGGTGAGGCTCGACCTGGGGGATGCGGGGATGGGTGAGCAGCAGGTTGGTACGGTCGCCGCTGCGGCTGCGGTCGGCCTCGGCCAGGGCGTCGAGGGTCGACTCCACGGTGAGCATCTGAGGAACGGCGTGCACGACCAGGCCGGGTAGCTCGAAGCGCTCGTAGGTCATGCGGTGGGCGAAGTGGAACTCGGCGAAGGTGTCGGCCAGGGCTGAATAGGGGCTGCCCGTCCCCGGCAACCGGGGCGTGTCGTGATTGCCGGTGATGACCACGGCGGGCACCCCGTGCTCGCGGATGCGGGTCAGGGCGCGTTGGGCCACCCGGAAGGACCGGTAGGTGGGACGCGGGTGGTCGAAGATGTCGCCCAGCCAAACGATGAGGTCGGGCTCCTGGGCCAGGGCCAGCTCGACGGCAGCGGTGAACGACTCCTCGAAGTCGAGCTCGCGCCGATTGACCCCGTCGGGCGAGGTAAAGGCGTAGTAGGACCGCCCCAGGTGGGCGTCGCCGATGGCCGCGACCTTCATCAGTGCGTCACCCCTAATCCACGAACGCGCCGGCGTCGACCGGCGCAGTGGGACGGGGGGCGGGGGGCGGGGGGCAGTCGCGCACCACGTCGTCGTACAGGTGGACGCGGGCGGGCAGGGCGAACGGAGCCTCGAGGTTGGCCAACAGGCATTCGCCGGGCATGAGGGTCTGGATCTCGGGCCCGAGGGCGCTGATGTCCTGCTTCGACGATCCGCGGAGTATGGACCGGTCCTTCTCGTCGGCCAGCCCGAGTATGAAGAAGGTGTTGAATTGGCTGAGGAGCTCGTCGTCGAGCAGCTTGGGTTGCTGGGTGACGGCACACAGGCCGACTTTGAACTTGCGGCCCTCCCTCGCCACCCTCGGGAACACGTTGGACTCGCGATCCTTCTGGGCGGCGAGGACGCGCTGAGCTTCCTCCAGCACGATGGAGACCACGGGCAGGCGCTTGTGGGCATCGGGGTCGTCGAGGTAGAGCGACGACCACTCGTCGAGCACCCGCCGGGTGAGGAACGACGCCACCAGCACCTCCTCGGTGGAGCCCAGGCCGCTCACGTCGACCAGCACGACCTTGCCCTCACGCAGGTCGCGCAACACCGCGGCGCCCACCGACACGTGGGCGTCGGCGGCCACGCACGGCAACTCGACGATGCGCCGGGCCCGGCGGTGCACGACCTGGAGGGTGTTCAGGGCCACCCGACCGTTGAGCTCGACCTCGCGGAACCCGGGGAGATCGTCGACCTGGGCGAAGGCCAGCAACCAGGCCAGGCCGTCGTCAGACGGCGGAGCCGCCGACGATGCCGTGTAGTGACGCTCCAGTTCGAAGAGGGCTTCCTCCTGTGGCCGGCTCCACTCGTAGGCGGTGCGCAGGTCGTCGACAGTGAGCTCGGAGAGACCCACGCGCAGGCTCGATGTGCCGGGAAGGGATCGGGCCGCGTAGGTCCGCAGCCGATCTGCGGCCCAGGGATGGCGGGCCAGTTCGGTCCGGTGCTCACCGTGGGGATCGACGACGAGCATCCCGTAGCGACCCTGGGCCCGCATGACGCCGGCCACCATCACCTTCAACAGGTTCGACTTGCCCATACCGGTGGTGGCGAAGACCCCGACGTGGCTGGCCAGGCTGGCGCCCGAGATCCCCACCTCGACCTCGACCAGGTTCTCGCCGGAGCGGAGGTAGCCGAAGGGCAGGTCGCCCATGCGGGAGCGGAGGAAGGCGAAGTCGGAGGCCTCGGGGGCCACGACCCGAGAGAACTGGGCGGGAAGGCTCTTGGGCTTGCGAAAGCCCGTGGGCGCGGTCACGCCGTCTCCGGTGAGGTAGCCCAGGCAACGGCACGAGGCCACCCGGTAGGTGCGCCGGCCCTGCTCGTAGAGTGTGTGGATCCCGCTCTCGCCCCGGGTGTCGTCGGCCAGCAGGGTGCCGGCCACCCGCTCGGCCCAACCGGACTCGCGGTGCTCGGTGCCGTAGGTGACGTCGACGATCCTGAACACGTACCGGCGGGCATTGGTCTCGTCGACGGCCACGAGGAGCTCGCCCAGGAACAGATCCTCGTCGGGCCCGGCCCGAAACAACCCCTCCAGGACGTTCTTTCCGAACAGCCTTCCCCGGCTCGGCGCCCGCTCAGTCACAGGGAAACCGCCGCCCGGAGGGCGGTGGGAGGGGCCGGCCACGGGACAGGACCCGGCGAGCTCACGCGCGTTCCATCAAATCGTGGCGGTCGGCAAAGGCGCGATCGCGCACGTCGAGGGGGACACCGGCGGCATCGAAGCATTCGTCGACCTCGCGCCACAGCTCGCTGCGGACCCAGGGCGGGCAGGACGCCAGGCGGTCGGCGACCGTGAGTGGGTAGGGATAGCCGGCGAAGGCGGCGTCGTCGCAGAGTGTCGACAGGGCGCCGAGCACGGCGGCGGGGTCGGCCTCCGAGGGCAGGTCGATACGGAAGGCGAAGCGGGAGTCGGGGTCGAGGCGGGCGGCGACTACCTGCAGGCCGTACCCGAGGTCGGGCCGGGTGCGGGCGACCGGCGCCCACCACATCGCCCGGGGGCCGAGGGTGGTCTGGCCCTCCACCTCGAGCTGGCCGAGCAGGGGCGCCCCGCCCCTGGCCAGGGATGACCGCTTCGTCACTCCGACCAGGGTGACAGACCGATCGGCGGCCGCGGCGAGCAACCCGGCCGCATAGGTCGACGGGATGCGCCAGTCGGGCTGGAGGTCACCGTCGACCAGCACGAGGGCGCCCGGGCCGGCCTCCTGCACCGAGCGCTCGACGGCCTCCCACTCCCAGCGGTCGCGGAGCAGGTTGGCGTCCACGGCGGTGTCATGGCCCAGGTCGAGGCCGAGTGACGCCCGTGCGTCGGCATCCTGGCCGGCCCCGAGCAGATGGGCGCGAAGCTCTCCCTCGTCCTCGACCACGCACTCGCCGCCTCGAAAGCGCGCCCGGGCGGCCCGCACCACGAGGAGCTGGACACAGCGGGCGTCGGCGACCACGGCCTGACCGCCGTCGACCGCCCACACGTCGTCGGGCGCGGTATCCGCACGGGCCAGGCGCCGCAGGCGCACCTCGGACTCGAACTCCAGACCGACGCCCGTCGGGTCGCTCATCCCGCCCCCACCGGCGGTGAGCAGGACGGCCAGGCGCCCGGCGGCGGCCGCGAGTGGGAAGAGAGCCATCACCTCCAGCATGGCGAGCCGGTGCGACAGTTACAAGCTTGTCATTTGTACAGGACCCCAACGGCCGTCTGCCATCGGTGGGACACTTCAGCGTGCTGAGGATCAGAAAGATCCTGAGGGCCGACATCGCCAACGCCTGGGGGTTCCTCCAGAAGTTGGAGCCGGTCCGGATGGCGCCGTCGCGTCCGCCCCCGTTGCCCGACGGGCGTGTGGTCGACGTGCCCGGTCGGGGCGAGATGCTGGTGCGCGAGATCGCCGGGCCGGCGGACGGGCCCACGATCCTCCTTCTCCACGGCTGGACCCTGAGCGCCGACCTCAACTGGTTCACGGCGTACGAGACGGTGGCCACCCACGGCCGGGTCATCGCCCTCGACCAGCGAGGCCATGGCCGGGGGCTGCGCAGCGAGGAGCCGTTCACCCTGGAAGCGGCCGCCGATGATGCCGCCGCCCTCCTGCGGCACCTGGGAGCGGCCCCGGCCGTTGTCGTGGGGTATTCGATGGGCGGATCGGTCGGCCTGCTCCAGTGGCAGCGCCACCCCGACACGGTCGCGGGGCTGGTGCTTCAATCGACGGGGCTGCAGTGGCGGTCCAGCCTGCGGGAACGGGTGCTGTGGCTGGGCATGACCACCGTCGAGCACGGCCTCCGGTTCGGCACACCACCCGGCCTCACCGCCCGGTACCTGCGCCTGGCCACCGATCAGAACCCCGACCTTGCCCCGTACGTGCCGTGGTTGCGGGCCGAGGTGCGCCGCAGCGACCCCACGGCCGTCGCCGCCGCCGGCCGGGCTCTCAGCACCTTCGACGCCCGCCCTTTCGCCGGCCGCGTCGACGTCCCCACCGCAGTCGTGGTGGCGCAGCGCGACCGGCTCATCCGGCCGAAGCGGCAGCGGTACCTGGCCGAGGCCATCTCCGGCGCCGAGACGGTCGACCTCGATGCCGCCCACAACGGTTGGATGGTACGGCCCGAACAGGTCGCCGAAGCCCTCAGCGCGGCGATCACGTCGGTCGTGGCCAGAGCGAAGGCGTAGGAGCCCGACGCCCGCCACGTGCGAGAGGGCAGACTCGTTGGCATGCACGAGACTCCTTCCGATCTCGAACCCCTGCAGGACCTGCTCGACCGCAGTGCTGCGGCCGCGGGGTCCCACCTCTCCAGCATCATTACGCCCGAACGCCGTCTGACGGCCGACCAGGTGAGTGCCCGGCTGACGGGCATGTCGCTGCTCGTCTTGGGGTCCACCGTGACCGCTGACGGCCGACCACTGGCCGGGCCGGTCGACGGCATCTTCTACCGGGGCGCCTTCCACTTCGGATCGTCGCCGGACTCCGTCCGGTTCCGTCACCTGGGCCACCGGCCCCAGGTGAGCGCGACCCACCTTCCCGGCGAGGAACTGGCCGTCACTGTCCACGGGCGCGCCGTTCCCGTCGACGTTCGCAACGAGGCCGACCCCGGCTTTCGCCGGGCGCTGCTGGATGTGTACGTGCCGCGATTCGGCCCGGATGGGAGGAGTTCCTCGACTCGGGGCCGACCTACGCCCGCATCGAAGCAGACCGGATGTTCACCTTCCACATGGACGCCGGGCCGTAGGCATGTTCTGCCCGCCCTGGCCCGGCCAGCGTTCAGGCATCGCGCCGCTGGAGCGCCATCGCCCCGGCCAGTAGGGCAACCGCGGCCCAGAGGCAGAGCACCCCGAAGCCGACCCAGGGAGACAAGGTCGCGGTTGCTATGGGGGCGCCGAAGAGCGCCTGGCCGGCGTGGCCGGGGAGGTACTTCCCGATGCCCTCGGCCCACCGGGCAGGCAGCAGGGCCAGGAGGATCGGGAGCACGAAGAGCAACCCGAAGACGGCAGCGATGGCGCCGGCGCTCCGCCTGATGAGCGTGCCCAGTCCGAGAGCCAGCAGGCTGACAACGCCAAGGTAGAGCCCGCCGCCAACCACCGAGCGCAGTGCGCCGGGATCACCGATGTGAGCTTGGATCCCCTCGCCGGACAGGATCACCTGAGCGATGAAGAAGGCGGCGAAACACGAAACGATCCCGACGACCGTGGTGATCGAAGCCAACAAGGCGGCCTTGGCAGCCAACAACGTGAGCCGCTGGGGCACGGCCGAGATGCTGGAGCGGATCATGCCGCTGCCGTACTCGCTGGTGATGACCAGCACGCCCAGCACGAGGATGGCGATCTGGGCAACGTCGACGCCGTTGAGACCGATCGCGATCGGCGTGAGGTCGGCCCTTTCCTTGACCGTCATTTCGCTGTACGCGACCACGGTGGTCGCGGCCAAGAGCGCCGAGAAGCCTATGAGGATGACCACGGTGGCCAACAGGGTCCAGTAGGAGGAGCGGACGGAGCGCAGCTTGGTCCACTCCGAGCGCAGGACGTCCGGGAACACCGGCCCCGTGGGCCTGGGATCTGGCGTCATCGGCCGGGTGGGGGCAGTGGCGGCGGTCATCACCAGGCCGCCGATCCGACGGATGCACCCGAAGTGCGGTCGTCGGCGTGGTACTCCACGCTGTCGCGGGTCACTTCCATGAACGCTTCCTCCAGGGACGCCAGTTGTGGCGCCAGCTCGTGCAGGGCGATGTTGTTGGCAGCGGCGAGATCGCCGATGACGGCGCAGTCGAGACCGGCGACCCGTATGGCTCCGTCGTCGTCGGTCGACACCGAAGTCGCCGGCCCGAGCAGCCCCAGGAGCTTCTCCGGCTCAGGGGTACGAACCCGGACGAAGTTGTGGGAGCTGTGAGCGACAAAGTCGTCGACGCTCATCGAGGCGATCAGCTTCCCGCGGCCGATGATGACGAGATGGTCGGCGGTGAGTGCCATCTCGCTCATGAGATGACTCGACACGAACACGGTGTGGCCTTCGGCGGCCAACGCACGCATGAGGGTGCGAACCCACACGATGCCCTCGGGGTCGAGCCCGTTGACGGGCTCGTCGAAGAGCAGCACCTCGGGATTGCCCAGCATGGCCGCGGCGATGCCGAGACGCTGACCCATGCCCAAGGAAAAGCCGGCTGCACGCTTCTTGGCCACGCTGGTCAACCCGACCATCTGCAATACCTCGTCTACCCGCTTCCGTCCGATACCGTTGGACTGGGCCAGGCAGAGCAGGTGGTTGTACGCGCTGCGCTGTTGGTGGACGGCATGTGCGTCGATGAGCGCGCCGACGGTGAACAAGGGTCGGCTGTGCTGGCCGTACGGGAGGCCGGCGACGGTGACGGTGCCGGCAGTCGGCCGGTCGAGGCCCAGAATCATCCGCAGGGTCGTCGACTTGCCGGCGCCGTTGGGGCCGAGGAACCCGGTGACACGGCCGGGGAGTACCTCGAAGCTGAGATTGTCGACGACGACCGCCGAGCCGTACCGCTTGGTCAGCCCATTCGCCTCGATCGCCAATTCGTGTGCCATGACCATCCGTTCCGACCCGAAGTGGTCACCACTCACGATGGCGTTCGGATCACTCGCAGCCCAGCCAGACTCCCGCCCGTCGAACTCCAAAAAACCCTACCGCGATCACGAAATACATGCCGATGCCGCTCCCTGCACACCGATCGATGACGCCGCATGCCGCCCGGATTGCGAAGCGGAATCGCCCGCGCCGCCGGGTCACTCCTCGAGTGAAGACTCGTGGTCGCGGTGCTCGGCGAAACGGTCGGCGGGTGACTGACCCGAGTAGGTGTCGTCGAAGGTCCAGTCGGGCTGCTTGTGGAGGTGCCGCTCGTCGAACGTGGCCTTGTCGTCGGTGATGTCGACCAACTCGGCTACCAGCGCCGGGTCGACGACGGTGGCCGTGCCCGCCACGTGGGCGGCGATGTCGTCACCGAAACGCTCGAGGACACTCGTGGCCAACACCTGGTGCTGGGTGGCGAGGTAACACCTGGCCCCGTCCCCAACAGTGGCCGCCCGCTTGACGATCGTGTCGAGGTCGGCCTGGGTCGCCTCCTTGGTGCACAACTTGGCCCACAGGTCGGCCAGGACGAGGCCGTCCTGCTTGCACGGCGTGCACTGGCCGCACGACTCGATGGCCAGGAAGCGGGAGGCACCGGCTGCCACGGCCGTCATGTCGGCAGTGTCGTCGTAGACCAGAAAGCCGGCCGAGCCCAGGCCACTGCCGGCCTCGGCCATGGCCTCGTAGCTGAGCGGGGTATCGAGCAGGTCGGCGGTGATGAGGCCGGTGGCGACGCCAGACATCACCGCCTTGACGCGCCGTCCCGGCAGCGGGCCGCCCCCGATCTCCTCGATGACCTCGCGCAGCGGCGTGCCCATCATGACCTCGCCCACGCCGTGGCGGCGGACCATGCCCGTCACCGTGCAGACGATGGTGCCCGGCGATTTCTCCGTTCCTTCGGTGCGGAACCAGGCGGCGCCGCGAGCGATGATCCGGGGCACGTTGGCGAGCGTCTCCACGTTGTCGACGAGCGTCGGCGGGGCAACCGAGTCACCCTCGCCGGCCATCTCCACGTGCGCCGCCAGCCCGCTGTCGGATCCGGCGTCGTCCGCCGTGGTCACGACGTCTTCGGCCCCCCGCCGGAACGGCGGAGCGATCCGCGGGAACGGATAGCGTCCGGCGATCGTCTCGAGCAGCGCCGTCTCCTCGCCGTAGAGGTACTCCCCGGGGCCCTCGAACACCGAGATGCTCACCCCTTCGGCCCACCCGGCCGCCTCCATCTCGGTGACGGCCGAACGCACCCGAACCACGACGTCGGCAAACGACTTCTTGAGGGCGACGACGATATTGTCGGCCCCCACGGCCCGAGCGGCGATGAGCGCCCCCTCGATCACCGAGTAGGGGTCGGTGGCCAGGATCGTGCGGTCCTTGAACGTGCCCGGCTCACCCTCGGCTGCGTTGACCACCACCGTCGCCGGCAGCTCGGCCGAGCGGTGCTCGGCAACGGTTCGCCATTTGGTGCCGGTGGGAAAACCCGCGCCGCCCCGGCCCCGGAGGCCGGATGTCTCCAGCTCGGCGATGAGCGCCTCGGGCTCGGCCAGCCGCGACGCCTGGAAGCCTTTCCCTCCGCCCCTGTCGACATGGTCTTCGAAGGACCCGACGGGCTGGGGTGGGAGGACGCGATGCACGACGGTCATCGCCGATCAGCCGACCGGTAGGTGCTCCACGACGACCGAGGCCGTCTGGCGGGCGCGGCGAGCGGTCCGCTTGGCCCTCCAGGTCAGCGACGGGGCGCCGCCGGTGTCGACCGCGGCCAAGAGCAGCCCACCGAGCAGCCCCAGGTCTTTCATGAACTGCACCCGGTGCTGGGCCTTGCTCGACTCATCGTCCTGCTCCCAGAATCGGTGGCCGGCCAGGGTGGTGGGCACGATCGACCCGGCCAGGGCAAGGGCCGCCAGGCGGGGAAGGCGCCCGATGGCCAAGAAGAAGCCGGCTCCGACCTGGACCGCGGCGTTGATCTTCACCAGCTTCTCGGTGTCGTCGGGCAAAGGCAGGCGCTCCGCCAGCTTGGTGGCGACGGGCTCAGCCATGTCGACACGAGGCCCGGGATTTCGGAGTGTGTCGATGCCGCTGCTGATGAAGACGCTGGCCAACATGGGGCGGGCAGCCCACCGGGTCAGGGTCATGGGCGTGACGTCACGTGAATGAGCATGGGCCCCGTTATACCCCGGTCGGCGGAAATCCGGAACGTCCTCCTGCGATTCCTATCGCGATGATCACCTCATGGCGTCGATCAGCCCGACAAGTTGGAGGTGGGATGTCAGCCACCCAGCTCGTCGGCCAGGGCGAGCCACCGCTCCTCGAGACCGACCACACGGGCCTCGACGGCTGCCAGCTCGGTGGCCAACGGGGCCAGAGCCTGGTGGACGGCACTACCCATTTCGGCGCTGAGCTCGTCGCGCCGGCCGGTGGCCTCGGTGAGCTCGCGTTCAGTCTCGGCCATCAGGCGCCTCACCGTGCTCGGCGAACGCTCCTTTCGCACCGGCTTGGTCGTCGCCGGTGTCGCCTGAGAATCGGGGTGGGTCCGAGGTGCGGCGGCTGGCGCGGCCAGCTTCGCTCCGCGGCCCTGCAACCGCGTCGCCTCGTAGGAGGCGAAACCACCCGGCGGCCTGCTCGTGGCCCCCCGGCCGTCGAGCACCAGCACGTCGTCGACCGTGCGCTCGAGATGGGCCCGATCGTGGCTGACCACGACGACAGAACCGGGCCAGCCGTCCAGGTGGTCCTCGATGACGCGAAGAGTGTCGAGGTCGAGGTCGTTGGTGGGCTCGTCGAGGATGATCACATTGGGCAGGTCGGCCAGGACCAGGAGGAGCTGGAGGCGTCGGCGCTCCCCGCCCGACAACGTGGCGATGGGCGCCCACTGGGCGTCGTCGTCGAACCAGAAGCGCTCCATGAGGCGGGCCTGCTCCCAGCTCGGTTGACCGGCCTTTCCGGCCACGGCGCCGCGAACGCTCAGGCTGGGATCGAGCTGGCGACCGGCTTGGTCGTAGTACCCCATGCGCACCGTGGGGCCGATCTCCACGCGGCCGGCGGCGGGGGTCAGCCGCCCGGCCATGATGTCGAGCAAGGTCGACTTTCCCGAGCCGTTGGACCCGACGATGCCGAGACGCCCGCCCGGCTCGAGGTCGAGATCGACGTCGGCGAAGAGCCAGGGGTCGCTGCCGTACCGGTGGCCGACGCCGTGAAGGGCCACGACCTTGTCACCCAACCGGGGCGTGCTCACACCCCGGCGGGCGGCGCCCAGGTCGAGAGCTCCGGGACGGTCGGGTGGTGGCGGCCCCCCCTCGACGATGGTCGTGGCGCTGGCGATGCGGGCCTTGGACTTGCGCGTGCGAGCGGGGGCGCCCCGCCGCAACCACGCCAGCTCGACCCGCGCCAGGTTGCGACGCACGGCCTCGGCGTTGGCGTCCCTGTCGGCCCGCTCGACCCGGGCGTCCAGGTAGGACTGGTAGCCACCGTCGTGTACGAAGCCCTGGCCACGGTCGAGCTCCAGCACCCGCGTGGTCACCCGGTCGAGGACGTGACGGTCGTGGGTGACCACCACCAGCCCGCCGCCGAAACGGGCCAGACGGTCCTCCAGCCAGCGCACGGCATCGAGGTCGAGATGGTTGGTGGGCTCGTCGAGCACGAGGAGGTCGACCTCGGCGACCAGCACCCGGGCCAGGGCCACCCGCTTCGCCTGCCCTCCCGACAGGGTGAACACGTCGGCGGTAACGAGAGGGGCCATGCCCAGCCGGTCGAGGATGGCTGCGGCCTCCCAGTGCGTGCCGACGGCCGCCCCCACCGTGCCGGCCGGCAGTACCGGTCGTTGGCTGAGGAAGCCCACCCGCATACCACGACCCCGGCGCACCGTGCCTTCTTCGGGCTCGGCCTCGCCCGCCAGGACCCGGAGCAGGGTCGACTTTCCACCACCATTGCGTCCCACCACGCCGAGGCGATCACCCGATGCCACGGTGAGGGACAAGTCCTCGAACAGCGGGCGATCAGGGCGGCGCGCGCCGACATCGGTGAGATCGACGAGGATCATGGCCCTCTCGGGCTACCACAACGGTGATCCGGCGGTCGTCAGCCGCCCGGGGCCGCCGTGCGGCGCAGAGTCACCACCTTGCACGTCAACGGGCCCTTGGCGTCGGAAACCCCTGTCGTGTTCCAGGGACCCGTCCCGCCGCTGGCATTGACGCTGCCGACGGTATCGACACCCTCCGACACCCTGTTGCCGCTGCTGTCGTAAAAGCCGATGCGGACGAAGAACGTGCTGGACTCCGACGACGTGTTCGTGACCAGGCCCTTGGCGGTTGGCTTCCCTCCGCCGGAGTCGGCGTTGCACTCGCTGACGGTGGCGTCCTGGGTCGATTTGCTGGTGCCACATCCGACGATCAAGCTCCCGGCGATCACCGCCGCCGACAGGAGACGGAATAATCTCGACACGGGTAGCTCCTTCCGGACCACTGGCTGTTGTCCCCGGTGTTCCCACACTCTCCGGGTGTTAACCCCGCCGGGTCCCCCATTTCCCTTGCGGGAACAGGTGTTCGTATACTGGGACGATGGCGCCCACATCCCAGATGCGCTGGCAGCTCGCCGGCAACGATCCCCAGGGGGCGCTCTTCGAGGAGGTCGAACGCCACGAGGGCCGGGGCGAGTACCGGGGCATGGAGTTCCTCCATGTCCGGGCCCGGCGCATCATCAACGAGGTACCCAAGGCCTCGGCCATGCCCTTCCGCTTCACCATCAACGCCTACAGAGGCTGCTCCCATGCTTGCCGCTACTGCTTCGCTCGGCCGACGCACGAATACCTGGGCATGAACAGTGGCGAAGACTTCGACCGCCGCATCGTGGTCAAGATCAACGCCGTCGAGCGGGTGCGGGCCGAGCTCGCCCCCAGCAGGTGGGCCGGCCATCACGTCGCCATGGGGACCAACACCGACCCTTACCAGCGCTGTGAGGCCAAGTTCCGCCTCACCCGCGGGATCGTGGGCGAATTGTCGGCTGCGGCCAACCCGTTCTCCATCCTGACCAAGTCGACGCTGATCCTGTCCGACCTCGATCTTCTCGCCGACGCCGCCCGGCGTACGCGGGTCCGGGCCAACTTCTCCATCGGCACCCTCGATGCCGATGTGTGGCAGTCGACCGAGCCGGGCACCCCACATCCCCTGCGCCGCATCGAGGCCATGGCCCGCCTGAACGCCGCCGGGGTTCCCTGTGGGGTCCTCGTGGCGCCGGTGCTACCGGGCCTCTCCGATGCCCCGCACCAACTCGAAGCGGTGGTCAAGGCCTGCGTGGATGCCGGCGCACGATCGGTGACGCCGCTCCTGCTCCACCTGCGTGCCGGCGTGCGCGAGCAGTACTTGGGCTGGCTGGCCCAGGCCCGGCCCGACCTGGTCGCCGACTACGAGCGCCGCTACCGGGGCGCCTATGCCTCCCGCCGAAGCCAGCAGGAACTGTCGGCCACGGTGGCAGCCATGGTTGCCCGCCACGGCGGTACCACCGCCGATCCGGCATGGGCCCGATCGGTCGACAGGAAACGCCCGCCGCGTCGGCGCGACGCACAACCCTCACCATCGCGCCAGCTGGGCCTGGGGATCTGAGCGCTCAGCCCGGTGCGATCGTCTGGTCGTCCTCGTCGGTCGACTCTTTGTCGCCACTCTCGGCGTAGCTGTCTTCGTCGGTATCGGCTACGCCCTCCACCACGTCTTCGGCCTCGGCCCGCACGGACTGAATCCGATCACCCAACTCGTCGAGTCGTTCGTCGTCGGGCGCCCGGGCGGCGTCGGCTTTGGGGTCCTGGTCAGCGCCGGGGTCGTCGGTCGGCTCGTCGACGGCGGCTTTGTCGTCCTGGTCGGTTCCGGTGTCGTCCACGGCTAACGTCCTACCCCCGAATGAGCCCGGCCACGCCCATCGCCTTCGACCTGGCCCTCGAGGGCCCCGGTGGGGAGCCGGTGGATCTGTGGAGGACCCTGCGGTCGCACGGCCTCACCGCTTTGCCCCCCATGCTTCTCGACCTCGAGGCCAGGACCTTCGAGATAACCGTCCCGCTGCCAAGCGCTCGGGGCCGGCGGGCGCGGACCGTGTTCGTCGAGGCCACCGGCACCCGCCTGGCTCGGGTCACGCTCCTCGGGCCCCAGGCCCGACCCGGTGAGGCCGACCAGGTGCGCGCCCAGATGCAGCGGATCCTTCGCCTCGATGAGGACCTGTCCACCTTTTACACCCTCGTCGCGACCGATCCCGATCTGGCGTGGGCGGCTGCCGGTGCCGGCCGCCTGGTGCGTAGCCCGACGGTGTTCGAAGACGTGGCCAAGACCCTGTGCACGACCAACTGCTCCTGGGCGGCCACCCAACGCATGATCGGTGCCCTCGTCGAACATCTCGGCGGCGCCGCCCCGGGTGCGCCGCCGACGGGTGTGGCCGGCCGCACCTTCCCGACACCCGACGCCATGGCTGAAGCCGACGAGGGCTTCTACCGTGAGGTCGTCCGGGCCGGGTATCGCGGTCGCTATCTGAGGACGCTCGCCACCGCCGTGGCCGACGGCATCCTCGACCTCGAAGCCCTGAGCGACCCGGGCCTCGACGACGACGACGTCGACCTGCGACTGCAGGCACTCCCCGGCGTGGGCCCCTATGCCGCCAGCCACGTGATGATCCTGCTCGGCCGGTACTCGCGGCTCGTGCTCGATTCGTGGACCCGTCCGAAGTACGCGCGCCTCGTGGGCTGCCCGAGCGTGGCCGACGCGGCCATCGTCGAACGATTCTCCCCCTACGGGCGGTGGGCAGGCCTGGCCTTCTGGCTCTTTCTCACCGCCGACTGGATCGAGCCGGCATAGCGGCTCGATCGCGAAGTGGACGGCGTCTCAGGCACACGGCGTCTCAGGCACGCTGGTCTGGGCGTTCTTGGGGGGACGGCCCCGGGGTCGCTTCATGGCCAGGACCCTGCCTTTGAAGAACAGCTGCCCGCCCCACACGCCGTAGGGCTCCCGGCGAACGAGAGCCTCCTCGAAGCAGGCCTGACGGATCGGACACTCACTGCAGATGGCCTTCGCCCGAGCGATGTCGTCGAGCTGCTCGGAGTAGAACAGCGCGACCAGGTCGCCCGTACCGTCACTGCACAAAGCCGACGCGGCCGACGTGTCCGCCGTCGATGTCATCTCCTGTTCGAACCACCGCTCGGCCGACATGGCCTCGTTCCTTTCTGTCGTTGTTCGGTGTGGTCAGCTGTCGCCACCCCCCAAATAGCGAGAGGCCGCCGGCTGGTGCCGGCGGCCTCGGGGCCTTGATTCGGAGGTGGTTGCGGATCTACCCGCTACGACCTCCTCCTCGACCTCGAGGCCACTGAATGACGTGACCGTCGGCAAACGGCCGGTTGGTCAGCTCTGCGGGCATCCACGTGTGCGGGCGCGCCAGTCGACCGACTCGGGCCTGCTTGTCGAGGTAGCTCGCTACTCGGAACACCGTGGACCTCGTGGTGGCTGGAGGGATGCCTGAGTCGCTATCGGACCATGCCGTTGTCGTGGCGTCAAACGAATTATCGGGGCAGATGCCGGACACGGCCGCCGTGGAAAGGGTGGACTCCTCCAGGGTGCCCAGTCCTGACACCATGGAGGCATGCCGATGCGCACCGACTGCAAGCACTACCAGAGCCGGACCTACGCCGGAGGAGAGACGGTGCGCAAGTGTGCGCTCGACTTGGCACCTGAAGCGCCGTGGCGGTGCCCGGAGGGCTGCAGCGCGTTCGAACCCCGCCTGGCCGACGTCGACTGGCGCCACGGCACCCTGGTGAGCCCGACGACTCCGGAGGAGCCCCCGGGCCTCGACGAGGGCGCGGCCGAACTGCTCGACGAGGCGGAGGACATCGTCAATGCTGCCGTGCCGGAGGTACTGGCCGAACTGAGCGAGGCCGAGGGCCGGCCCGGCTGGTGGGAACGTTGGAAGAAGCGGCGAGGCCGCTGAGGGTCAGTCGCTCGGTGCTTCTTCTCCCTCCCTAGCTCTTCTCCTCGTCGATCTTGTCGTGCTTGCGCTCGGCGGGCGTGGCCGTCTTGCGGTTGTTCTCGGCCTTGTCGAGGTTCTCCTGAGCGCGTTTGGTCTGGTCGTCGGGCATGGGTCGCTCCTTCGGGGGGTTGGACGGATTGGCGCGGCTGCTGCCCGTCGGTGGGGCTTGCGCGCCGTGGCGCTGCCCGGTCCTTCCCACTCGCCCCGGACTCGAACCTCGATAAGGGGCCTGAAATTCAGTCGCTGCGGCCCGGCAGGTCGAACACATCGGCCACCAGCTCGTAGGACCGGAGTCGGGCCCGAGGGTCGTGGCAGACCGTGACGATCATCAGCTCTTCCGTGCCGTAGTCGTCGGCCAGGGCCGCCAGACGGGCCCGGACCCGGTCGGGGGCACCCACGACCATTCTGGTCCGCCCCTCTGCTGCCCGGGCTCGGTCCGGCTCCGTCCACGGGTAGGCATCGATCTGTTCGGGCGAAAGGATCGGCGGGCGGCGCGAGCCTTCGGGCCCGAGGCGCCACAGATCGGTGGCCGACGCCTGGCGCTGCGCCTCGACATCGGTCTCGGCACACACCACGGCCGCCGCGACCAGGGCCTCGGGAACGGCGCGACCGCCTTCCTGGCTGCGGAAGCGCCGGCGGTAGCCGTCCACGATCTGGGGACCGAACTCCGGCGTGATGAAGTGGGCGAAGGCGAACGCCAATCCGAACGCCGCCGCCGCGGCGCTGCTCTGGCCGCTGGAGCCCAGTAGCCACACGGAGGGGGCCCCGGGGCCGTCGGGGATGGCCCGCACGCCTGCGTAGGGGTGATCGCCGTCGGTCGGGAACCCACCGCCCAGGAAGGTCATGAGGTCGGCCAGATGGTTGGCGAAGTACTTGTCCCCGGAAGCCCCGCCACTGGCCAGGAGAGCCGCTTCGGCCGCCGGGCCCGTGCCCGCGGCCCGACCGATGCCCAAGTCGATGCGCCCCGGGAACAGGGCGTGCAGCATACGGAAGACCTCGGCCACCTTGAGGGGGCTGTAGTAGGGCAACAGGACACCACCCGAACCCACCCGGATCGTCGTGGTGGCGGCTGCAACAGCCGCGACCAGGACTTCGGGGGCGGTGCCGGCCAGCGACGGTGTGTCGTGGTGCTCCGCCAGCCAGTAGCGGTGGTAGCCGAGGCGCTCGACCGCCCGGGCCAGGGCAACGGTTTCGGCCACGGCGTCGGCCGCAGTCGTCCCGTCCGGCACCGGCGTCTGATCGAGGACGCTGAGCCGAGTGCCGAGCGGGCCGGGTTGGCGGGTCACCACTCCATTGTCGGCGACGATCCGGGGGCCGGCGACGGCGAATCATCCCGCCCGCCGACGGGTAGAACCAGGGAATCCGACGACCCGAGGGAGAAAACCATGGCCAAGGTCGCTTTCGTACTCGCAGACGACTTCGAAGACTCCGAGTTCCGGGTGCCCTTCGACAGCATCCGCCAGGCCGGCCACGAGGTGACCGTGATCGGCACCGAGGCCGGCCAGGAGGTCAAGGGCAAGAAGGGCCAGGAGTCGTTCACGCCGCAGGTCACCGCCGATCAGGTCGGCGCGGCTGACTTCGACGCTCTCGTCATCCCCGGTGGCTACTCCCCCGACAAGCTGCGCACCGATGCCGGTGTCGTCAAGTTCGTCGAGGGGATCCTGGGGGCCGACAAGCCGGTGGCCGCCATCTGCCATGGCGGAAGCCTCCTGGTCGAGGCCGACGCCGTGCGCGGCCGCACGGTCACGTCCTGGCCCTCGATACGCACCGACCTCGTCAATGCCGGGGCAGAGTGGGTCGACCGGGAGGTCGTGGAGGACGGGAATCTGATCACCTCACGCAAGCCCGACGACCTCGAAGCCTTCACCGCCGCCGTGCTCGCACGCCTGTAGAACTCCGTCTGAGGGTCAGAACGATAACTACCTGCATTTCATGAGCCACCTATCAGCGATCTTGTTCGCCACAATGCACAGGTAGTTATCTTCTGGACCCTGAGGGTCACCCGCCCGTTTGGCGGGACCTCCCAGGGGTGGCTAGCGTCGGGGGATCTTGTCTCTCCCGCCTCGTGTTTGGCGCGCCCCTGCTGTCGTCGCGTTCCTGGTGGCGACGCTCGTCGCGTCCGTTTTCGTCCAGTCGGGCGCCTTCGCCCGGGAGGCCGGCGCCGCCTCCATCGACGACAAGCGAGCCGAGGCCGAACGCCTCACCAACGACTTGTCGGCCCAGGCCCAACGGGTGATCGATTCCGACCGGCGTATACGAGCCGCCGAGGCGGGAATGGCCGACATCCAGGAAACGCTGCGCCAGGCCGAGAACGGGGTGCGCGTCGCTACCCAGCACCAGGACGAGGCACGCAGTCGACTCGCCGGCCAGGCCGTCGACGCCTATACCCACGGCGGATCGGTCTCGGTGCTCGGAAAGCGCCTGCGGGCCAACTCCGACTTGGTCGTCTACGACACCTACCTGAGCCTGGTGGCCGGCATGGACCGCTCGGCCGTCGAGGACCTGCGCGGCACCAAGCAGGACCTCGCCGCCCGCCAGGGCCTCCTCTCCACCACCCTCGAACGGGCCAAGGACGAGGCGGCACGGATCGCCTCCGAGAAATCGTCACTTCAGGCCGCCGAGGAGACCCAGCGGGCCAACCTGGCCAAGGTCAACGGTGAGGTCAGCACCCTGGTGGCGGCCGAACAGGCCCGTCGCCTGGCGGCTGCGGCTGCGGCCCGGCCCGTGCCGGTGCCCACGCTGGCCATCGCCGCCGCCGGCCCCATCGCCGCCGCCGGCCCCAAGGCCGCACCGGCCGGCGGTCCTGCGCCCGCCGCTACCCCACCGCCGGCCGCCGCGCCGGCCGCCGGTTCGCCCCCTGCCGGCAACGGTGACGCCTGGGCGTGCATCCGCCAGCTCGAGTCGGGGAACAACTACAGCAGCCCCGGTGGGGGTGCGTACCAGTTCGAGGACGGCACCTGGCACTCGTTGGGCTACAGCGGCTCGGCGCAGGACTATCCCCCCGACGTCCAGGACGCCGCCGCCCGCCAGTTGCAGGCGGCCGCGGGCTGGGGCCCGTGGCCGAACACTGCCCGCATGTGCGGCCTGCTCTGACGCCTGCGCCCCCTGGCCTCTAGGTTTTCGTCCAATGCTCAGCCGATTCAGCGCATTCGTTCTGGCCGTCGCCGTCGTCGCGGCCGGGTGTGCCAGCAGCCGGGGCAGTACGAGCCCCACCACTGACAAGGCTCCCCCGACCAGCCAGGCCCCGGAGTCGACCACCACCCCCACCACGGCCCCGCCCGCGAACGTCTACGCGGCCACTACCGCCGGGCAACTCAGCCCCGCGGTCGAGGGGGTGCCCACCAGGGCCTACGTCCCCAACAGCCTGGCCAACACCCTCGACGTGATCGACACGTCCACGTACAAGGTCATCGGCCATTACGCGGTGGGAGGCGGCCCCCAGCACGTCACCCCCTCCTGGGACCTGAAGACCCTCTACGTCGACAACACCGCCGGCGACTCGCTCACCCCCATCGACCCGATGACCGGCAAGCCGGGAGATCCCTTTCCCATCCGCGACCCCTACAACCTCTATTTCACGCCCGACGGTTCGACGGCGATCGTGGTGGCCGAGCGGTACCGCCAGCTCGACTTTCGCGATGCCAAGACCTGGAAGCTGATCAAGTCCGTGACGATCGACCACTCAGGTCCGGACCACCTCGACTTCTCGGCCGACGGGAGCTACTTCCTCATCTCGTGTGAGTTCTCCGGGTGGGTGGTGAAGGTCGACGTCAAGACCATGGCTGTGGTGGGCGAGCTGCAGGTCGGCGGTTCCCCCATCGACACCCGGCTGTCGCCCGACGGCAAGTCGTTCTACGTGGCCAACCAGGACCGTCCCGGCGGCAGGGACGGCGTCCACGTGATCAACGGTGACACGATGCAGACCACGAGCTTCATCGAGACGGGCAAGGGCACCCACGGGCTCTACTTCAGCCGCGATGCCAAGTCGTTGTACGCCACCAACCGAAAGGGCGGCACGGTGTCGGTGATCGACGTGGCCACCAACACGGTGACCGGCACCTGGGACATCCCAGGCGGCAGTCCCGACATGGGCGGCGTGTCGGCGGACGGCACCCAGTTCTGGATCACCGGCCGCAACAATGCCGAGGTCTACGTGATCGACACGCGCAGCGGCGAGTTGCTCCACCGGATCCCAGTGGGCAAGGGGGCCCACGGCTTGGCCCTCTTTCCCCAGCCCGGTCGCTTCAGCCTCGGCCACACCGGCAACTACCGCTGAGGGTCAGAAAGATAACTACCTGTGCATTCGATGATGAGAATCCGCCGGTAGGTGGCTTCCGGAATGCACAGGTAGTTATCTTCTGGACCCTGAGGGTCGCCGCCCGGGTGGGTCACGGCACCACCGGCACCGTTGTCGGGGTGACGAAGCGGTAGCCCTGGGCCTTGAGGGCCTGGATGATCGGCCTCAGAGCGGCGACCGTGTTCGCCCGGTCGCCTCCCCCGTCATGCATGAGCACGACCGATCCCGGCTTCACGGTGGTCAGCACATTCGACTGGATCTTGGCCGGAGACGGCTTGTTGTAGTCCTGCGAGTCGACGTTCCAGGTGAGCACCCGCATCCCGTTGTCATGGGAGACGGCGATGGCATCGGGCGACAGCTCGCCGTAGGGCGGCCGCATCACCGCCGGCGGCGCGCCGCCTAGCATCGAGACCAGGAGGTCCGACATCCCCTTCACCTGGTTGACGACACCGTCGTGGGGGAGCTTGGGCAGATGGGTGTGGTCGAGGGTGTGGTCGCAGAAGCTGTGACCCAGGTCGCGTTCGGTGTTGAGGAGATCGGGAAATTTCCGGACCGAATAGCCCACGACGCAGAACGTGGCCGGCACACCCTCCTCCTTGAGGATCGACAGGATCGACGGGGTCCACTTCGGGTCGGGACCGTCGTCGAAGGTCAGGGCCACCAGCTTGTCGGTCACGGCGCGCGACGGCACCTCGGGGGTCCCAGGCGTGCTGCTCACGACCTCGCCGCTCAACCGGCCGACCGTCTGGCGGCTCGCGGTGGAGCTCCCTGGCTGCCACAGCTCCCGCTCCACGTCGGGGAGTCCGGGGATGGGCCCAGGGGCCTGGTGCTCGTCGACCGGCTCGACGGTGTCGGCTCCCGGCGTGACCTGCACCTTGTCGTTGCGCTTCAGCCGGGTCTCGAGTGCCGCGGGAACCCCGTTCACGGTGATCGAGGCCGGGATGGAGTGCCCGGGGATCTCGTGCCCGCTCACTGCCGCCCGCACGACTCCGACCTTGGCGCTGACGTGGGCCACAGCCAGGGCAGCGGCCACGGTGGGAGATGATTTCGGCAGCGTGACCGAGTGCCCGTCGACGTCGACGGCCAAGGCGCTGTCGGTCCGGGCCAGCAGGAAGACAGCGGTGAGGCCCACCGCCGCGGCGAGTGCCACCAACACAACCGTCCGGGAGCGCACCGAACTCATGATCGCACCTGGACGCCCCACATTTGTGGCAATACCCGATCATTCCGCGTCATAACGGAGCCGTCACCCCGTGGCCCCGCCGAAGGGGTGGCTACTTGCGGGCGGACCGTCGACGGTCGTGCTCCAGCAGGAGGCGCTTGCGCACCCGCACCGCGGCAGGCGTGATCTCCACCAGCTCGTCCTCGGCGATCAGCTCGATGGCGGTCTCGATGGTGAGCACCCTCGGGGGTGTGAGCTTGATGGCGTCGTCGGCCGCATGGGTCCGAATGTTGGTCTTCTGCTTTTCCCGGACCACGTTGACCATCATGTCGCCGGCCTTGGCGTTCTCCCCCACCATCATCCCTTCGTAGACCTCGTCGTTCGGGCCGATGAACAGCTCACCCCGCAGCTGGAGCCCGTCGAGTGCGTACCCGGTGGCCGTACCCGAACGGTCGGCCAACATGGCGCCACCCTTGCGGTGAGGAAGCTCGCCCGCCCACCGGGCCCAACCCCGATGACGGGTGTGCAACAGCGCCGTGCCCCGGCTGGCCGTGAGCAGCTGACCCCGCATGCCCAGCAGCCCGCGAGCAGGGGCTTCGAAGGACAAGACGGTACGTCCGGGATCGCCGCCCCGGATGTCGAGGACCACGCCCTTGCGGGGGGCGAGGATCTGCGTGACCGTGCCCACGTGGTCGTCGGGAACGTCGATCACGCCTTCCTCGACCGGCTCATGGGTGACGCCGTCGATTTGGCGGGTGATGACCTCCGGCCGGCTGGCCTCCAACTCGTAGCCCTCGCGACGCATCGACTCGATGAGCACGGCCAGCTGCAACTCACCCCGGCCGGCGACCTGGAGGACGTCGGGGGAATCGGTCTCCTCCACCCGGATGGCCACGTTGCCGAGCACTTCGCGCGCCAGGCGCTCGCGCAGGTGCCGGGAGGTGAGGTAACGGCCGGACTTGCCCGCCAGTGGGGAGGTGTTGACCCCGAAGGTCATGCGTAGCACGGGTTCGTCGACGGTGAGGCGGGGCAGGGGGTCGGGGTCGGCCGGATCGGCCAGGGTGTCGCCGATCTCCACCTCGGGGAACCCGGCCAGCACGAACAGGTCTCCCGCCACGATCTCGGTGGCAGGTATTCGGCCCAGGCCCTCCACGGACAGGAGCTGGGCCGGCTTTCGCGGCGGGGGCGAGTCACCGGCAGTGACGAGGGCCACGGGGCGGCCGGCCCTGAGCGTCCCCCGCATCACCCTGCCGATGGCCAGGCGTCCGAGATAGTCCGAGGCGTCGAGGTTGGTGACCAGGGCCTGCAGGGGGGCCTCAGGGTCGCCCAGGGGCGCGGGCACGGTGTGGAGCACGGCGTCAAGGAGGGGCGCCAGGGTCGCGTCCTCATCGGGAAATCCGACCCCCTCCATGGCCCGGCCCTGGCGGGCGATGGCCGAGATGATCGGGAAGTCGATGTGGTGGTCGGGCACCTCCAGGTCCATGAAGAGCTGGTAGATCTGGTCGAGCACCTCTTTGGGTCGGGCGTCGGACCGGTCGACCTTGTTGAGCACGACCACCGCAGGCAGGTCGGCAGCCACGGCCTTCGAGAGGACGTAGCGCGTCTGGGGCAGAGGACCCTCGGCCGCGTCGACGAGCAGCAGGACGCCGTCGACCATGGCCAGGGCCCGCTCGACCTCGCCTCCGAAGTCGGCGTGGCCCGGAGTGTCGACCAGGTTGATCTTGTTCCCCCGCCAGTGCACCGACGCCGCCTTGGCCAGGATGGTGATGCCCCGCTCCCGCTCCTGGTCGTTCGAGTCCATGACGCGGTCCACCAAAGCGGCATGCTCGGCGAACGTACCGGTCTGGCGCAGGATGGTGTCGACGAGGGTCGTCTTCCCGTGGTCCACGTGGGCGACGAGAGCGACGTTGCGGATGGCGGGATCAAGCATGGGAACCACCCATCGTACCGGCGCCCGGAAGCGGCCCCGACCGGGGCTGGCGCGTAGTGTCTCGATCCCGACATCGGAAGAGTCGCCGAATCCGCGAAAGCTGAGGAGCACCGTTGGACATCGAAGAGTTCTACGACGCCGACGACCGACGCCGAACCTCCGACGAGTTGCAATTCGGCCAGGACTGGCACGATGTCCACGGACGCCGCTACGAGCTCAACTGGATCGCCGACACCGGCGAGCTGTACGTGATGCAGGACGACCCGCCGGCGGTGTGGGCCGATCCCTTCGGCGACGTGGTTTCCATGCCCGTCGCCCCCGACCACCTGGGCGTAAGGATGCTGGCCGTCATCACCGACCGCCCGGAGATCGACCGGCTCCTCGACGGCTGGGAGCAGGCCATGGCCGACCCCGACAGCGTGAGCTGGCTGACCGCCCGCCTCCAGGCACGGGGCTGACCGCCCCCTTGGCGATCGGAGGGTACGGCGTTCTCGCCGGAACGGCCGTCGGGGCCAAGCGGGCCGGCAAGGTCGGAAAGCCGCACTACCAGATCCAGATCATGGTCGAGGGGGCCTGCCACCGGGTGGCCGTCAACGTCATGTCGAGACCAGAACCAGCCGGCTCCTCCCACTGAAAGGGTTCCCTCGCGACCGTCGTCCCGGTATCGTCAGGCCATCGAATCACGCGTGTCCCTGCCGGCTGAACCGGCCAGCGCAGCCGTAGCCCGTCGCTTTGTGCGGGATCTGCTCGACGCCTGGGGAGCGGGCGAGTTCGAAGACGTCGCCGTGCTCCTCACCAGCGAGCTGGTGACCAACGCCGTCCTGCACGCCCGCTCGGCGCCCGAGCTCAATGTTCGACTTGTCGACGGCCGTCTTCGAATAGGCGTGGCCGACCGCACGCCGGTGGCGCCGGTTCGCAAGCGCTACGGAAAAGAGGCAGCCACCGGACGGGGGCTCCTGCTCATCGAGACCATGTCCAACGCCTGGGGCACCGAGCCGAGCGACGGCGGAAAGGTGGTCTGGTTCGAGCTGTCGTCGGTCGACGAGCGCGGGGCCGACGAGTCCATCGAGGCCGGCTTCGGCTCGTCCCCCGACCTGGCCTACGGTGCGCCTGACGACCACGCCCACGGCCGATCGCCCGACCGGCGCCGGCCCCCCAGCGGTCCCCGGGCATCGACGCGTCGACCCCAGCCCCGGCTCCGCCGGCCGGCCCGGCCGTGATCGACACGCCCGACCTGGTCGACGTGCACCTGCTCGCTCTCGACCTGGCCGACCTCCACCAGGCCGAGGCCCACCACGACGAGCTGTTCCGGGAGTTCGCCCTCATCGCCGCCAGCAACCCGCCAGCGGGCCACGAGGTGCCAGCTCGCCTCCTCGCCCTGATCGAGGAGCTCACAATGGGGTTCGCCGGATTCACGTCGAGACCTCAGGAAGAACTGGCCGCCGCCGCCGCCCGGGGCGACAAGGAAGTCGACGTCGTCTTCACCGTTCCTCGCAGCCTCGACGAGGCGGTCACCCGGTTCACCGAGCTGCTCACCGCGGCCGACGACTACTGCCGCCAGGGCGACCTGCTTACCCTGGCTCCACCGCCCGAGGCGGTGGCCTTCCGCAACTGGTACCTCGGCGAGTTCATGGCCCAGAGCCGCGGGTCCGACCCCACGCCGTGGCCCGAGTACCGGGCGCGGGCCCTGCAGTCGCCCTGAGTCTCGCCCTGCCGTCCTGAGAAGCCGTTCCTGGCCGCCTCGGGAAATAGGTATCACTTTCCCCGGTGGGCGCTCTGAATACTGGTCACGGCGGTCCAGGGTTGTCTCCTGCATTGCCGGCGGCCACATCGACGGCACGAACCAATCAGGAGGAACGATGAAGCTACTGACTGCCATCATCCCCGCCAACCAGCATCAGCGGGTGGCGGCCGCTCTGGAGCGCCGGACTCACGGCCACCACCGTGGCCACCGCGGAGGCGCCCGGCCTGAAGCCCTCGACGGGGTGGCATCGGGGAGCCAAGTACCAGTACCAGCGTTGTGTGCGTCTCGAGGTCCTGGTGAGCGACAAAGACGTCGACATCGTCTTCGGCCTCCTCGCCCCCGCAGGCGTCCGGTCGTCCGCCGAGGTGATCGCCTGGTCGTCCGACGTTGCCGTCCCCTCCGCCCCTCTCCTTCCCGGAACCACGGAGATGAGCACAGTCTGATCGGCTCTAGGTGAGCCGGCAGGAAGTGGCCTTTTCGGACCACGACGACCGTTGGTCGGCGCAGCGGGCGATCGGGGCTGATGGTCCGAGGGAGTGGCGTTGATGAGCCATGAGAGGTCAATTGGGCGCCAAATGGCCGGTTCGGCTCCCACGAACGGCGCCAAGCCGCCTTCCTCAGGCGGCGATGGCCAGTTCGGGGGCAGCGTCGAACGCGCCGAGGACGCAGAGGCGCTTGAAGTTGGCCACGGTGGCCGCGAGCCGCGCCTGCAGGCGCGTCGTTCGTCGACCCCGGTAGCGGGCCTGGCGCATGCCCAGGTCCTGAAGATG
>JBBSHU010000025.1:0-31604 GCA_038232455.1 Acidimicrobiales bacterium | reverse complement strand
GCCACCCGCCCCCATCGAGCTGCGTCGCGCCCTCACCACCATCGACCGAACCGTCGCCGCCTACATCACCCACGCGAGACTGGGCACGGCCGCATGAGAACTCGTCACAAAATTCAGGGGCTCCGCCCCCAAGAGATCTAGCGACGCTGGCTACGCAGCGGGGCAGGCCGTCCCGCCGCTGTTGTACCCGCCGAACGGGGTGGACCAGTACCACCCGAATTGTGACGTGGCCTGGTAAGCGCGTCCGATACCCATCACGACGAAACTGGAGTTCAGAATGGCGGCATTGTGCAGCGGGTCGCTCTTCCAATTGGCGAGTGTCGCCGCTGCGGTCGAGGTGCCGGCGGCGATGTTCTCTCCCTTGGTGGTCGAGTAGCCGTAGCCGAAGGCGGTCATCCTCTGGAAGGTATCCCGTCCGAGGCTGTCGGTATGACTGAGGTAGTTCTTCTGGGCCATGTCCGCGCTGAGCCATTGGGCGTCGTTCGTGAGCGGGGCCGCCAGGAGCAGAGGGTTCAACCCGTTCTGGGCTCGGTAGTCGTTGATCAATCGACAGAGGGCGCCCACCTGGTCGACGGGTGCGGCAGTGGTCGTGGTGGTCGATGGCCTGGTGGTGGTCGTTGACGTGCTCGTGGTGGTCGGCGTCGTGGTGCTGGTCGTCGTCGTAACCGGGGGGGTGGGGCAGAAAACGCCGAAGTACTGGTTGTAACCACCGTTGTAGGACCACTGCACCAGCGGGGCGCCGGTGGTGAGTGACCCACCGCTGACGTCGAGCACCTTGCCGCTGCGGAGGTTGACGAACACGTCGAGGCCGACCGTGCCGAGCGGGGTCCAGAGCTGGTTCGTCCCCCCGTTCCAGTCCCATTGGATCACGCCGGCCCCCTCAGCCGTCGAGGCGCCCGCAACATCGAGGACTTTGCCGCTGTGCACGTTCTGGATCAGGACGAGAGTGGGGCCGAACGGTTGGAGCAAAAAGCGCTGACTGTCACTCGAGCTCGGGGTCCACTGGACGACGCCGGCACCGGCGGCCGACGAACCGCCGATGATGTCGATGTTCTTGGCACTGTTGAAGTTCATCAGGTTGCACCCGGGGGTGACACCGGCGGCGATAGCCCCCTGGACCGGGAGAAGCGGCATCACCGCCATAACCGAGCACGCCAGGAACAGGGACAACCGCTGTTGAGCCGTCTTCATGGGTGCTCCTTGGCTGGTCGGCCATGCGTGGGCTCATGGCAGGGGTCGCCATAAGGAGCAATACCGCCTCTCCCCTATCTACGGCGTGTCGCGGGACGAACTTGAGCGGTAATGCGGCCGGCGGGCGCGGCGTGCCCGGAGCGTTCCGGTCAGACGGCCAGAAGGGTGTGCCAGCCGGCGATGCCGGCCTTCACCTGGGCGGGCGTCATCCGCAGGGTGGCCTCGGGGACGAGGTCGGTGACATCGCGCTGGTCCCAGTAGTGGTGGGCGGCGCCGGCGAAGCGGGGACGGCGGAACTCCACCAGGTCGGCGGGAGCGCCACCGAGGAATCCCCACAATTGCAGGGCCAGCTCGAGGTCGTGGATCACCGGGGCCCGCCCGAACAGCGAGGCGCGCCGCAGGGCCACGGCCGTGCAGCCGGCCAGGGCGTCGTCGGCGTGCTCGCCCGCCTCGGTCTGCACGCGGTCGGCGAAGCGAATTGCCAGTTTCAGGGCATAGCCCTGGTCCGGGCCCGGGCTGCCCAGGCGCGGTCCCCGGGGCTGACCGCGGTCGAGGTCGGCGGGGCGGTCGGCCTGCCACCGTCGGGGGGGCGGGAGCGCCAGCGATCCGCGGGGTCGCTCGGCGAGGGGTACGGGAACGTTGTCGGGTGCAGCCATCAGGGGCCCTGCTCCTCCCGGTCCTGCTCGTGGAGCAGGCCGAACACGATGGAATCGGACAAGGCCTGCCACGAGGCCTCGATGATGTTCTCGGACACGCCGATGGTGGACCAGGTGCGATCACCGTCGGTGGAGTCGATCAGCACCCGGGTGACGGCGGCGGTGCCATTGGCGGTGTCGAGCACCCGCACCTTGTAGTCGGTGAGGTGCAGGTGGGCCAGGCCGGGATAGGCCTGACCGATGGCCTGGCGCAGAGCCTGGTCGAGGGCATTGACAGGGCCATTGCCCTCGGCCGTGGCGATCAGGCGCTGATCTTCACCGTGCTCATCGTGACAGTGCACTTTGATGGTGGCGTCGGTGACGTAGACGCCGTCGGGGCGTTGCTCGGTGATCACGCGGAACGACTCCAGGGCGAAGAACGACTGCTCCCATCCGTCGGCCTGGCGCATTAGCAGCTCGAGGGAACCGTCGGCCACCTCGAAGTGGTAGCCCTGGTGCTCGAGGGCCTTGAGCCGGTCGACGATGCCGGCGAGCGACCCTGACCCGAGGTCGAGCCCCAGCTCGGCGGCCTTGAGCTCCAGCGTCGAGCGGCCGGCCAACTCGCTGACCACGAAGCGGGTGCCGTTGCCCACCGAATCGGGAGCGATGTGCTCGTAGAGGTCGGGTCCCCGGGCGATGGCCGATGTGTGCAGGCCCGCCTTGTGGGCGAACGCCGACTGGCCTACGTAGGGCTGCTGGGGGTCGGGGGCGATGTTCACCAGTTCGGCGATGTGGTGGGCCACGGGGGTGAGGCGCTCCAGGCGGTCGCCGTCGATAGTGCGTACGCCCATCTTCAACGCCAGGTTGGGGATCGCCGCACACAGATCGGCGTTCCCGGCGCGCTCGCCGTAACCGTTGACACAACCCTGGACCTGGGTCGCTCCGTGTCGGACACCGGTGATGGTGTTGGCCACCGCGCACCCGCCGTCGTTGTGGAAGTGGACACCGAGCTGAGCCGACACCTGCGGCCGCACCTCGCTCAGCACCCGCTCGACCTCGTCGGGAAGGGTGCCCCCGTTGGTGTCGCACAGCACCAGCGTCTCGGCCCCGGCTTCCTCGGCCGCCTGAATAACGCGCAGGCTGAACTCGGCATTGCGCCGGTACCCGTCGAAGAAGTGCTCGGCGTCGAAGAACACCCGCAGACCGGCGTGGCGCAAGAACTCCACCGAGTCGTACGCCATGGCCACGGCCTCGGCGAGGTCGGTACGGAGGGCTTCGACCACATGGCGGTCCCACGCCTTGGCCACGATGCACACCGCCGAGGTGTTGGCCTTCACCAGGTGGCGCAACGTGTCGTCGGAACCGGCCGCCGACCGTGGCCTCCGGGTCGACCCGAAAGCCACCAGGGTGGCAGTCTCGAGTTTGAGCTCGGCCGGGGCTCGCTGGAAAAACTCGTCGTCTTTGGGATTGGCTCCCGGCCACCCGCCCTCGATGTAGGCCACGCCCAGGTGATCGAGCTGGGCGGCCACCTTGAGCTTGTCGCCCACGGTTAGCGAGAGGCCCTCCTGCTGGCTGCCGTCGCGAAGGGTGGTGTCGTAGATGTCGACCGCGTCAGGCAGCGGTGGCAACGGGGGGTGGGCAGCCCCGTCACCCGTCGACCCCGGCTCACCCGTTGACCCCGACTCACCCGGTGACATAGTCGAGCCAGTCCTTGTACCGGTCGACCTCGCCCCGCACGGTGGCGAAGTAGGTCTCCTGCACGGCCTTGGTGATGGGGCCGGGGGCGCCGATCTCGCGGTCGTCGACCGAGCGGATGGGCACCACCTCGGCGGCGGTGCCGGTGAGGAAGGCCTCCTCGGCCAGGTAGAGGTCGGTGCGCAGGAGGTTGGCCTCGGCCACCTCGTAGCCCTGGTCGCGGGCGATGGTGACCACCGTGTCCTGGGTGATGCCCTCCAGGGCCCCGGCAGCCACCGGGGGCGTGAGCAGGCGCCCGTGCTTGACCACGAACAGGTTCTCGCCCGTGCACTCGCTGACGTAACCCTGGGGCGACAACAGGATGGCCTCGTCGTAGCCGGCCTTGAGGGCCTCGACCTTGGCCAACGAGGAGTTCACGTACATACCGGTGCCCTTGGCCGCCACGGGCACGGCGTTGGGGTCGTGGCGCTGCCAGCTGGAGACCTTCAGGCGCACCCCGCGCCGCAGACCCTCGTCGCCCAGGTAGGTGCCCCACGGCCACACCGCGATGGTCACATTGACCGGACACGGCAGCGGGTTGAGGCCCATCTCGCCGTAGCCCAGGTAGACGATGGGCCGGATGTAGCAGGCGTCGAGGCCGTTAACCCGCACGGTGTCCTTCACCGCCTCCACCAACTCGGACGGGGTGAAGGGGATGTCGATCATGAAGATGCTGGCGCTGGCGAACAGCCGGTCGATGTGCTCGGTGAGGCGGAACACCGCCGGCCCCCGGCTGGTGGTGTAGGCACGGATGCCCTCGAACACACCACTGCCGTAGTGGAGTGAATGGGTGAGAACGTGCACCTTGGCGTCTTCCCATGCCACGAGCTCGCCGTCCATCCAGATCTTGTCGACCGTTTGCAGTGGCATCTCCGCTACACCCTTTCTGCGATGGCGTCGCCGATCCCGGCGGTGGTTGTCTCCGCTGTGCCTTCCCCACCAAGGGGGGTGGCACAGGCTTGATCGATACGAGCGGCGGCGTCGGCCTCGCCCAGGAACTCCAGCATCATGGCAGCGGAACGGATGGCGGCCACCGGATTTGCCTTTCCCGTCCCGGCGATGTCGGGTGCCGAACCGTGCACGGGCTCGAACAGCGACGGTCCCGTGCGGTCGGGGTTCAGGTTGGCCGAGGCGGCCATACCGATCCCGCCGGTGACCGCTCCGCCCAGATCCGTGAGGATGTCGCCGAAGAGGTTGTCGGTGACGATCGTGTCGTAGCGGGTCGGCGACGACACCAGATGGATGCACGCGGCGTCGACATGGTCGTAGGACGTGGTGACGTCGGGATAGGTGGCACCGACCTCGTCGAACGTACGCTGCCACAGGCCTCCGGCGAAGGTGAGGACGTTCGTCTTGTGCACGAGGGTCAGGTGTCGACGGGGACGGGAGCGGGCCAGGTCGAAGGCGAAGCGCACGCAGCGCTCGACCCCCATTCGCGTGTTGACCGAACCCTGGGTGGCCACCTCGTAGGCGGTTCCCTGGCGGAGCGATCCCCCCTCACCGGCATAGACGCCCTCGGTGTTCTCCCGCACGACTACGAAGTCGCGATCGTCGGACTTGAAGGGGCGGAGGTTCACGTAGAGATCGAGCTGGAAGCGCAGGCGGAGGAGCAGGCCCCGCTCCAGGATGCCCGGGGCCACGTCGGGAGAACCCACCGCCCCGAGGAAGATCGCGTCCATGCCTCGCAGCTCGTCGAGGACGTCGTCGGGCAGGATCTCGCCCGACCGCAGGTAGCGCACCCCGCCCAGGTCGTGCTCGGTGGTGTCGAGGTCGACTCCGACGGCACGCACGACCTTCAGGGCCTCGGCCACCACCTCGGGACCGATCCCGTCACCACCGATGACACCGACTT
The DNA here is from genome assembly GCA_038232455.1 of Acidimicrobiales bacterium. Classification (GTDB taxonomy): domain Bacteria; phylum Actinomycetota; class Acidimicrobiia; order Acidimicrobiales; family AC-14; genus DATAQC01. The sequence goes on along the minus strand of JBBSHU010000025.1, from coordinate 26,192 downwards.
TGTAACCCACGCGCTCCTCGAAACAAGAAAACCGCCCACCAGGGTGGACGGTCGACAGCACACGCCGGGGCCCGGCGCGCGCTTAGGAAAATACGGAGATCGGAGACGTTGACACTTGTCCACAGTGTCGTTGGCCGCGCTGTTCACGTCAACCCGGTCGATTGTGACGCGGCGGCTCGGACCCCCGTTAGCCTTCAGGCATGGCTGAGCCCCAACTGTCGCGCGCCGCCCACGAGCGCCTCAAGGCCGAGCTCGACGACCTCATGACCCGGGGCCGCATTGATATCGCCGGCACGATCCAGCGGGCCCGCGAGCTGGGCGACCTGAAGGAGAACGCCGACTACCACGCCGCCCGCGAGGACCAGGGCCGCATGGAGGCTCGGATTCGCCAGCTCCAGGCCCTCACCGAGCACGCCGAGATCGTGGAGGAGGGCGAGGGCGACGGCACAGTAGCCACGGGCAGCATCGTGTCCCTGCGCTACGAGGGCGACGACGAGGTCGAGCGCTACCTGGTGGGGTCGATCGAGGAGCGACGCGACGACCTTCCCGTGATCTCGCCGAAGTCTCCGCTCGGCCTGGCCCTGCTCGGCCACCCCAAGGGCGACACCGTCGAGTTCGAGGCTCCGAGCGGCACCCTCGCCGTCGAGATCGTCGAGATCTCCGGATAGGGGGTTCGCCGCCCATGCCGGCGCCCCGCGAACCCGATCTGCCCCCTGGGCGACTGGTCGACGTACCGGGGCGGGGTCAGACCTTCGTCCGGGAGATCGCCGGACCGCCCGATGCGTTCGCCGTGATGCTGTTGCACGGCCTCACCGCCAGCACCGACCTCAACTGGTTCGAGTCCTTCGCCGCCCTCGGACGCCACTTCCGGGTGATCGCCGTCGACCATCGCGGCTACGGCCGGGGGCTCCCCGCCGACGGCGGGTTCGGTCTCGAAGACTGCGCCGACGACGCGGTGGCGGTGGCCGACGCCGTCGGGATCGACCACTTCATTGTCGTCGGGTACTCGCTGGGCGGCGCGGTGGCCCAACTCGTGTGGCGCCGCCACCCGGGGCGGGTCTGCGGCCTCGTGCTGTGTGCCACCAGCCGCCAGTTCCTCGGCACCGTCCGCGAGCGCCTGCTCTGGTTGGCCCTGCCCGCCTGGATGTTCGTGGTGCGCCTGGTCCCCAGCCTCGGGCGGCGATACGTGGGGGCCACCCTGATCGCCCGTTTCGACGGGTCGCCGTGGCGCGAGTGGGCCACCGTCGAGCTGCGCCGGCCCGACCCCGCCCACCTGCTGGCGGGCGCCCGGGCGCTGGGAGGCTTCTCGTCGGTGTCGTGGATCGAGACGGTCGACGTACCGGTGGCGGTGATGGTGACCACCGACGACGTCCTGGTCCCTCCCGCACGCCAGCGGGCCCTGGCCGCGGCCATTCCCGGGGCCACGGTGCACGAGGTGGCGGCCGATCACGGCGCCCCGGTGAGTGCCCCCGAGCTGTTCGTGCCGGCGTTGGTGCAAGCCTGCCGATCAATTTCCGAACGAGCCCATTGCCAAGACTGAAAACCGCTGATATGGGGGATGCGCGGGTTGACAAACCCATAGAGTCTGGTAGGATGGGTTTGTGAAGTTGACATTGAAGAACCTCGCTAACGAAATCCACGACGAGCACGACGCCTACCTCCTTCTGGAAGAACTGCGTTGGCACGGCACGCCCGTCTGCGCCCATTGCGGCCACGGCAAGGCGTACTTCTTGGCACCGAAGAACGGGACGGCGCGCGGGACCGGCGTGAAGAAGGCCGACGGCAAGCGGACTCAGAGCGTGCGCCGCGTCTGGAAATGCGCCAAGTGCCGCAAGCAGTTCTCGGTGCTCACCGGCACCATCTTCCACGGCACGAAGGTCAGCCTTCGGACGTGGCTCATGGTCATGGTGCAAATGTCAGCGGCCAAGAACGGGATCAGTTCCCGCGAGGTCGAGCGGATGCACGGCGTGACTCCGGAAACCGCCTGGTACATGCTCCACCGTCTGCGGGAATCAATGAAGCGTGACCCATTGGCCGGGTTGCTCTCGGGCACCATCGTTGCCGACGAGACTTTCATCGGTGGCAAGCCAAAGAACCGCCACCAGCAGGGTCGGAGTCGTCCAGGCTCCAACCGTGGCCGCGTGCCCAAGACGGCGGTGCTGTCGCTGGTCAACACGACCACCGGCGAGGTTCGGTCCCGAGTGCTCCCCACGGTCACCGGCGACAACTTGAAGAACGCGATCACAGACCAGGTGGACAAGCCCGCCAGCAAGCTCCACACGGACGGCTTCAAGCCATACCGCCAGGTCGGCAAAGAGTTCGAGGACCACCAGTGGGTCGACCACGAGCACCACGAGTACGTCCGCAAGGACGGTGTGACCACGAACCAGGCTGAGGGCTACTTCTCGCAGTTGAAGCGGTCGATCGACGGTACCCACCACCACGTCAGCACCATGCACCTCGGCCGCTACCTCGCGGAGTTCGACTACCGCTACAGCACCCGCAAGCTGTCGGACTCGGCCCGGCTGGAACGGATGATCGACCAGTCAGCCGGTCGGCGGTTGAGCTACAAGCCACTCACGGATCACGACTGATCCGCTAGGGCCCGCTCATGTAGCTCCTGCCAAGCAGCAAAGGCAGCAGCAAACCGGCGAGTGGCTTCCTCCCGGGTCTCGCCTGTGACGCCGATCCGGTACGGGTGATCTCGGGGAGTGGTCGCCAGCCAGCCAGCGGCTGCTTCGCGCGTTTCTGGCTCACACGGCCGTATCCTCATCTGTGCTCCTCTCCTCGCCCAGTGGGAATCTCGAATCAGAGTCTGATACGCATAAGTCCTGGTCAAAGCGATGTTTGGCGTACGGTACGGCGAAGGGTTGCGTTGCGGTAGACCAACGCGTCTATACTCTACGGAGTACCGACACGTCAGGAGACTCCGATGCCTCTACAACCGAACGGCCCGGCTCCCTACACTTCTGTAGCCGCAGTTGCGACCGTGCTCGACGCTTGGCGGGATCGAGGGTTCGGTGTGCCGGTGACGACGGACACGCTCACCCGTGTTGGAGTCGGTGAGAGCCTGGCACGGCGGACGTTTCAGTCGCTCGTCGGATTGGACCTGCTACGTGAGGACGGGACTCCCACCGACCAGTTCGGGGACTTTCGGTCAACCCGCGGGGAGGACGAGTACCGAACGCGCGTTGCTGAGTGGGTTCGGAGCGTTTACGCGGACGTACTGCAGTATGCCGATCCGGCATCCGATCCCTACGACCGGGTCACAGAGGCATTTCGCACTTACGAACCCGCGGGCCAACGGCGCGCCATGGCGGCGCTTCTCCTGGGCCTCTGGAAGTACGCCGGTCTCCCTGTGCCCAACACGACAACCAACGGACCGGCACCGGCCAGACCACGGCCGACAAAGGCAACGCGCAAGCCAGGCGCACGTTCGGAGGCTCGCGGTAGAGCGAAGCCGGTGGAACCTGTCCCTTCGCTTGGAGCGGACGGGCTTCCGCCAGGCCTCATCGGTCTTCTCGGGGAAATCCCCCAGAAGGGGGCGTCATGGACAAGCCTCCGCCGCGACGCGTTCCTAACGACGTTCGAAGTTGTCTTGAATTTCTCGGTGCCGGTTGATGACAACCCGGCCGTTGAGGTCTCCGAGCCCGACGAGGATGACCCGTGAGGAGGGGTTGACCCCCGGACCCTTTAGCGGGCTGGCCGACCTTGCGAGAAGCCTTGCCGCGGTCCGGGGGAACCCTTCACGGGGCACGTCGTGGTGACCACTCCTGCCTTTGGAAGCCGGTGTGTCGGGTCCGAACCCCGAGTGCTCCACCCAACAGTCTACGTCGCCGGTAACCTCTAGACGTGCCCGAGAAGCACCACCCCACGCCAGAGGAACGCGACGAGCGGGTCAGCCTGCCTCTACCGCCTGAAGTCGCCATCCCGGCCGTCCTGGCGGCGGGGCCGCACCCGGACGATGATGAGCCGCAAGAGGACCAGCCCGAGGGCGGCCCCCACGATTAGCTCGTAAGCGCGACCATCTCGGCGCTGCCCGCATCCCGCCGATGATCTGGACGCTCCATCACGAATCGGTAAGCAGCCTCGTCCCCGTCAATTCGAAGCCGGGCGAAGAACAGCCCTACGGTGCAGTCGGAAGTTAGCTGGGCAACGCCAGGGTCGATGGCATCGCTGTTCGCAGACGCGGCCATCGCGATGACGACGACCCCGTTCAGAACCGGAAGAACGACGTTTGCCGCTCCGCCCAACCTCTCTACGTCCGCCAGCAGACGTTCCAGCGAGTCCCCTGGCAACACGACAACGATCGGCCGCGTGCCATCGCTCGCCTTCGCCGTCAGTCGGTCGCGAAAGCCTGGATCGGTGAGGCGTCGGTACACGAGCCTCGTGATCGCAGCACGTTCCACGTCATCCATCGTGCCACCTCCGCCTGTTCGTTGACCAGTCACTAACCACCCGATCGTAGGCCAGGTCGTACCCAGCCGTCACGTCGGCCACACGACCGATGGGGCAGATGTGGTCAGGCTTTCCGATCCGCCTGTCTGTCTTGCGCCCGTATTGGTGAACATGGACTTCGTTGTCATGCGAGGAATCTGCGACTGCGACGGTGCGCCACTGGCGCTTGTAATACGTCTCATGGACCAGTGCGAAGTCGACCAGCTCCATGCCTGGGAGACCGTTCGTGAGCCTGATCTTCACGCGCTCCACTGGTGGGTCGGCGTCGGTCAGGAACAACGTGTAGGAGTCGGACTCGACGCACTCTTCAGGTGGCGGCGGGCTCCAGCCCGGCCCAACTGGCGGCGTGATCCCCATATCGACCGAGGACTTCTCTCGCCTTCGTTGGCTTTGCGGATGCCTCGCCATTACCTGATTCTAGCCGCGGTCGGTCCTGCCTATGGGTGTGTCAACCCGCACATCCCCCTGATATGCATTAGGGCCGTGAGGCAGGCGGTGCTTCGGCGAGCGGTCCTGGTGGTGGTGGCGAGCGGGCCCCTCCTGGCCGCGGCCTGCTCGAGCTCGAAGGCCGGCGTCACGGCCGCGAGGCCCACCATCGCCACCGCGTCGCGAGCACCACCACCACCAACCCGTATGCGGTTCCCCCCGTGATCGACGTGGCCTACGTCAACCGGGTGTTGGCCGGGTTGGACGCCGTGATGGGAGATTCGGTCCGGATGGTCGCGAAGGCAGGATCGCTCACTCCCGACTCTATTGACCGCGTCAAGGCCATATATGTGGGGCCGATTCTTGATTCACAACTCAACTATCTCATCAAGGACTCGGCTGCTGGGTTTCCCGGGCTCCCCCCCTCACCAGGGAACCGAAAGACAACCGTTACGAGCCTTTTATCTGCTCAATCTAAGTGCGTTTTTGCACGGGTGGCCCGCGATTATTCAAAGGTTTCAGTCGATGCTAGAACGGACATTGGCGAACAGTACGTCGGGTTACAGACCCTCGATCGTGCGCGCGATACGAACAACTACAACCCAACGGGTTGGACGATCATCTATGACGGATTCCAGAAGGACCGCTCTAAACCGCCCGACCCATGCGCAACTGCATCCTGATCTCTAGCATTCTGGTCCTCACGGCTGGACTCAACGCTGCCCCAACCGCAGCGATAGCTCCGGACATGGGGTGCATCCCCGATTCCCGCGGCCGGGTAGTCGAATGTAGCGGCGACACGACCCAAGAAAACACTGGGCTCCGCCCGGTAGGCAAAGAAATCGGCTCCAGATTGCCAGACTACGTTGTTTTTCCCGCCATCCGGACTAACCCCGACGGTAGTCAGTGCCTGTATTCTTGGAATTTTTCGTATGGCGATTTGTCCCGCGATCTCGTGGCCGAAACTGCCCGACACGACTGGGAAGTCGTGGCGCCTCAATATCCGATGTGCCCGGGGGAATCAAGCACTGGCGTAGATCCAATTGTCTATGTAATCAGTTTTTGGCAGGACATCCCATTACCCAAGCCGGCGCCTTCGATCGCTCCGGGGTGGGCGATTACCGGGAAGACCGCCTATCTGGAAACCCATGGTGAGCGCCAGCACGACTATTCACGGGGCACACCGTTCGGGCCCCTCGCCCTGACCGCCACTGGCCAGTACACGGTCGACTGGGGAGACGGGGAGACCACGGGGCCCTACGACGTCGAGGGCGGCGCCTGGCCCGACGGCCAGATCACTCACACGTACATCAACGTCGGCCATTACGACATCGTGGTCACCGAGAACTGGTCGTCGACCTGGCACCTGGGCGGCGAAAACGGCACCCTCACCGGCCTGGAGACCGAAGGGGGCATTGACAACTTCCGAGTCGAACAGATCCAGGCCGTGGTCGGTGGCGGCTGAGGGCCAGTCGCGGAATAGCAGTGCAGTGAACAGGGTCCCTTAGCTGACGAGAAACACAGGTCTCGCCTGGATCAACAATATTCTCTCGGTTGAAGTATCAAATGCTTGCACATGGGTTGGAATGATGGCTAGGATACGAACATATGTTCTCCACGGTCCTTGCGGCTGACAACCTGCTGCGGAAGGCATTGGACGAGCTCGAGCCTCGCTGTTTCGACGGTGACGACGCCGCTCGCCTGCTGAAGCTGTTCGCCGAGGCCGAGCGCCTGGCTACGGCGGGCAAGGCGATGATGGCCCGGCGGGTCGAGGAGACCAACCGGTGGCGGCGAGACGGCGCCCGCAGCGCGGCCGACTGGTTGGCGGCTATGACGGGTTCGTCGGTGGGCGCGGCGGCGGGCACCTTGGAGACGGCCCGGCGCCTGGAGAAGCTCCCCGCCACGGCTGAGGCCCAGCGCCAGGGGCGGTTGTCCGAGGTCCAGGCCAGGGAGCTCGCCGCAGCGGCGACGGCCAAGCCCGGCGCCGAGGCCGATCTGCTGCGTGCCGCGCAGAGTGAGCCGGTGGCGGCCCTCCGCCAGCGTTGCGCGTGCGTGAAGGTCGCAGCCCATGATGAGGCGGCCCGCCACCGCCGGATCCACCAGGAACGCCGCTTGCGGTACTGGAACGACGCCGACGGGGCCTTCCGGATGGACCTGCGGACGTAGTCCCGAGCGAGCCGGAGCGCAGCGGAGGCGAGACCAGGGACAACCACGGAGGCAGGAGCGGTGATCCTGGCCAACCTGAAGCCGTTCTGCGACGAGATCTTCGCCGAGGCCCGGGCGGCCGGGCGCCGTGAGCCCACCGAGGCCTATGCCGCGGATGCCTTCGTCCGCATGGCCGAGGCCGCCGGCTCGCGCAACGGCGAAGAGGCTTCGTCGGGACCCAGGGCCACGGTGCACGTGCGGGTCGACCACGCCGCGTTGGTGCGGGGCCACGTCGAGGGCGACGAGGTGTGCGAGGTCCCCGGCGTCGGGCCCATCCCCGTGGCCACGGCCCGGGCGTGGGCCGGCGACGCCGTGCTGAAGGCTCTCGTCACCAAGGGTGTCGACGTGGCGGCCGTGGCCCACGCCGGGCGGACGGTCACGGCCGCCCAGCGGGCCGCCCTGGAAGAACGAGATCGAACCTGCGTGGTGCCCGGCTGCACCGTGACCAGGGGGCTGGAGATCGACCATGTCGACGGCTGGGCGGTCACCCGCACCACCACCCTCGATCGCCTGGCCCGATTGTGCTCGTGGCACCACGACCAGAAGACCTACTTCGGCCATCGCCTCGAGGGGCGTGCCGGTGACTGGCGGCTCGTGGCACCCGAGCATCCGCCCGACGACGACCATGCCGACTCGGGATCGGACCCGGCCGGGCACCCACCCGGAACGCTCGACCTGGCGCTAGCCGGGTCGACGCAATAGGGCCCTCGCCGGCAGCCCTCGCCCGCTTGAAGCGAACGCTGCGGCTAGTGCCGTGGCCATGAGCGCTTGGCCGCGTAGCGCCGAGCCAGGGGCGACCCCCGCAAGGACGCAGGACGACGCCATAGCCGGCGCCCTACGGCAAGGACGAGGACGCCGCGGGCGGCGTCCCTGGCCGGCGGGACGCGGCAATGGTCTGTGGCCACGGCACTAGGCAACGACGCAGCTCACGATTCCTTGCCACGGCTGGTTGCTGCCGCCGTTCCAATCCCACTGAATCAAGCCGGCGCCCTCGTCGACCGATGCTCCGGCCACGTCCAGGGCCGGCCGCTACCCACGTTGATGAACACGACGAAGTCGGGGCCGACGGGGTACTGGCGCCACAGTTGGGTGGCGCTCCCGTCCCACAGGGACTGGACGATGGGTGCCCCGTTGGCGGTCGACGAGCCAGCCACGTCGAGGACCATGTAGCTGTTGAGATTCATCAAGACGAACGAGCCATCGTCGAGCGGCAGAGGGATCCAACGTTGGTTGTCCTCGCCGGTGCTCAGCCATTGGATTACCGGCGCCCCATCGTTGACGGCGGCTCCCGCGACATCAGCGACCTTGCCACTGTGGGCGGCGACGAACTCGTAGCCGCACCCCTCGCTCGCCGCACCGGCGGGCGTCGGTGCTGCGAGCAAACCCGCGCTCCAACCAATGTTGCGCCGACCGCCGCTGTCCGCCTCCAAGATCGTCTCCCCGTCACCTGTCCAGTCCCCTCGTCGACTGTCGACGACTCTATCCAGGCGACTTCCGAGCGGCAGATGCCTCTTCCACCGCCGCCGCGGCGCGGGTCACCGCTGCGGAATACCGGCGTCCCGGGGACCTCGTCGTGCGCCCGACCGGCCCGGACACCGAGACCGCAGCCACCAATCCCCCGGCACCGTCGCCCACCGGAGCGCTCACCGATGCCACCCCCGGCTCCCGCTCCTCCACGCTCTGGGCCCAGCCCCGGCGCAGCGAGTCCGCATCACCGCGAAGCACCTTGCCGGCCGAACCGACATCGAGAGGCAGCAACGCCCCCACGGCCACGATCGTGCGCAAGCCGTGCGGCGATTCCAGCGAGGCCACGCACAAGCGGCGATCCCCGCGGCGCACGTAGAGCTGCACGCTCTCGCCCGTCTCATCGCGCAGGCGCTCCAGGGCCGGACGGGCGGCCGCCGGAAGGCTCAGACCGGTGAGGCGGGGGCCCAGTGCGAACCGACCGTCGTCGGTGCGCACCACCATGCCGTGAACCTCAAGGGCCACGGCCAGGCGATGGGCGGTGGCCCGGGAGAGCCCCGTCGCCGAAACCAGGGCCGCCAAGCCTAACGGCCCCGCTTCCAGGGCACCGACAACGGAAAACGCCTTGTCGAGCACGCCGACTCCGCTTACACTGTCCACACAGCGAGATTAGCGTCTCATATATTGAGAAGCAACGTTCTGTGTCGAGTTGGGTCCCTCCCAGGGCCCCAAGGCGACAAAGAAGCCCGAGGGAGCCGACATGCCAGCCACCACCCAACCAAGAACACTCAGCGAGAAGGTGTGGGACGACCACGTCGTCGACCGGACCGACCGGGCCGAGGGTGAGCCCGACCTGCTCTACATCGACCTGCACCTGGTGCACGAGGTCACCTCCCCCCAGGCGTTCGAGGGGCTGCGACTCGAGGGCCGTACGGTGAGGCGGCCCGACCTCACGGTGGCCACAGCCGACCACAACGTCCCCACGACGGGCCTCGACCAGCCTCTCGCCGACCCCGTTTCCGCTCGCCAACTCCAGGCCCTGGCCACCAACTGCGAGCAGTTCGGGATCCCCCTTTACCCAATGGGCCACGCCAACCAGGGCATCGTGCACGTCATCGGCCCCGAGCTGGGCCTCACCCAGCCCGGCCTCACCATCGTGTGCGGCGACAGTCACACCTCCACCCACGGGGCGTTCGGAGCCCTGGCCTTCGGCATCGGCACCAGCGAGGTCGAACACGTCCTGGCCACCCAGACCCTGCCGGCGCGGCGCCCCGGCACCATGGCGGTCACCGTCGAGGGCGACCTGCCCGGCGGCGTCACGGCCAAGGACGTGATCCTCGCCGTCATCGGCCGCATCGGCACCGGCGGCGGGGTGGGCCACATCGTGGAGTACCGCGGCTCCGCCATCCGGGCGCTGTCCATGGAGGGCCGCATGACGGTGTGCAACATGTCGATCGAGGCCGGGGCCCGGGCGGGGATGATCGCGCCCGACGACACCACCTACGCCTGGCTCGAGGGCCGGGCCCGTGCACCCAAGGGCAAGGACTGGGACGCCGCCCTCGACCATTGGCAGTCCCTGCCCACCGACCCGGGAACCACCTTCGACCGGGAGGTGATGATCGACGCCACCACCCTGGTGCCCCACGTGTCCTGGGGTACCAACCCGGGGCAGGTGGTGGGGATCGACGGCACCGTCCCCGACCCCGACGTCCTCGGCGATCCCGGCCAGAGCGAGGCCGCCAGGCGGGCCCTGGCCTACATGGACCTCCGCCCGGGCACCCCTATGCGCGACATCGCCGTCGACACCGTGTTCATCGGCTCGTGCACCAACTCCCGCATCGAGGACCTGCGGGCCGCGGCCACCGTGGTAGACGGGCGCCACGTCCGCCATGGCATGCGGGCCCTCGTCGTGCCCGGATCCATGCGGGTCAAGGCCGAGGCCGAGGCCGAGGGCCTCGACCGGGTCTTCACTGCCGCCGGGTTCGAGTGGCGCTCGGCCGGCTGCTCGATGTGCCTGGCCATGAACCCCGACAAGCTGAGCGCGGGTGAGCGCTGCGCCTCCACCTCGAACCGCAATTTCGAGGGACGCCAGGGGGCCGGCGGACGCACCCACCTGGTGTCGCCCGCCGTCGCCGCCGCCACCGCCGTCGCCGGCCACTTCGCCACCCCCGAGGAGCTCTGAACGGACCCATGGAAGCCATCCGCACGATCACCGGCACCGCTGCACCGCTCGACCGCCGTGACGTCGACACCGACCAGATCATCCCCAGTGACTGGCTCAAGCGCGTGGAGCGCACAGGCTACGGCGAAGGCCTGTTCTCGGCCTGGCGCGACGATCCCGACTTCGTCCTGAACCAAACCCGCCACGACGGCGCATCGATTCTCGTGACCGGTCCCAACTTCGGTACGGGGTCGTCGCGCGAGCACGCCGTGTGGGCCCTTCAGGACTACGGCTTCCGGGCCGTGGTCTCGCCCGGTTTCGCCGACATCTTCCGCACCAACTGCACCAAGGCGGGGCTCCTGCCCGTCGAGGTCGACGAGATCAGCGCGCGGGTCCTGCTCACCGCCGTCGAGGCCGACCCCGCCATCGAGATCACCATCGACGTCGAGACCCGCCGGGTGCAGGCGCCGGCCGCCGCCCTGGACACCACCTTCCCCCTCGACGACTTCACCCAGTGGCGGTTCCTCGAGGGCCTCGACGACGTGGGCCTCACGTTGCGCAACGTCGAGGCCATCGCCGCCTACGAGTCGGCCCGGCCACCGTGGCTGCCGACGACCGCCGGGTGAGCCCCCGCGAGTGGGATGCCGCCAGCTATGACCGCATGTCCGACCCCCAGGCCCGCTGGGCCGCGCCCCTCCTCGATCACCTCCCCACCGATGGGCTGGCGCGAGTGCTCGACGCCGGCTGCGGCAGCGGACGGGTGACCCAGGCAATCCTCGATCGGCTGCCCGACACCCATGTGATCGCCCTCGACGGTTCCCAGCAGATGCTCGACGAGGCCGCCCGGCGGCTGCGCCCGGCCGTCGATGCCGAGCGCGTCTCCTTCGTGCATGCCGACCTGGGGCAGCCGTTGGCTTTCGACGAGCCCGTGGACGCAGTCGTGTCCACCGCCGCGTTCCACTGGGTGAGCGACCAGGACGCCCTGTGCACCAATCTCGCCGCGGTGCTCCGCCCCGGCGGCCGGCTCGTGGCCCAGTGTGGCGGTTCCGGCAACATCGCCTCGGTGATCCGGGCCATGGACACCGCCGGGGTCACCTGGCACCCGTGGTACTTCGCCACCCCGGCCGAAGCCACCCAACGCCTCGAGGCCTCCGGCTTCGGCTCGGTGCGCGCCTGGCTCCACGACGAACCCACGGCCTTCGACCCCGGCCCGCCGATGGAGGAGTTCCTGGCCACCGTCGTCCTCGGTGCCCACCTCGAACGGATGGCGCCAACGAGCGGGGACCATTCGTGCACGCGGTGGCCGCCGGCCTCGCCGAGCCGGTCATCGACTACGTGCGGCTCAACCTCCTGGCCACCCGCACCGACGATTGACCACCACCGTCGGCGGGTAGGTGGCCCGCATGGATACGACCAAGCTCCTGGAGCTTCTCAACGGCGATCTCGAGCTCGAATACCGCTCCATCGTCCAGTACATCCAGCACATCGCCACCGCCAAAGGGGCCGAGTTCCAGAGCACGATAGAGGAGCTCCGTGCCCACCTCTCCCAGGAGCTCGACCACGCCACCGCCCTGGCCGAGCAGATCGACTTTCTCGGCGGCGTCCCCACCGTGAACGTGCCCCCGGTACCTGAGGCGGACACGACCCGCAGGGCCCTGGAGCTCGACCTCGAATTGGAGCAGGGCCAACTGGAGCGCTACCGGGAGCGGGTCACCCAGACCGAGCAGATGGGACTGGGCGACGTGACCGAAGCCATCCGTCCTCTCCTCCAGCAGACCCAGGACCACGTGCGCGACCTCCAGGGAGCATTGGGGATCTAGTAGCGGCCGTGAGGGTCGCCACTGTCACCGCCGAGCAGACCAGGCCACTGCGTCATCTGGTTTTGAGGCCGACCCAGTCGGCCGAGGCCACCGAGTACCCCGGAGATCACGACCCTGACACCCGCCACTTCGGCGCCTTCGACGAGGGGCGCTTGGTCGGGATCGCTTCGCTCTATAGCGAACCCCGCGCCGACGGGCCCGTCGAGGGTTGGCGGCTCCGGGGCATGGCCACCGCCGTTGACGCTCGCGGCCGAGGAGCAGGCCGGGCTCTGCTGGGCGCGTGTCGCGACCAGGTGGCCTCCACCGGCGGCGCGGAGCTGTGGTGCAACGCCCGGGTGGTCGCTCGCGACTTCTATACGGCGGCCGGTTTCGAAGTGGTCGGCCCCGAGTTCGACATCGAAGATATCGGCCCCCACGTGGTGATGCGCATGGAGGTCACTCAAGCCACCTGATCGCGGCGATCTGGCGTGCGAAACACCCACGAAACCCCCGCGAAACGCACGCCAGAACGGTCGGGACCGGGCGCGGCCCGCACTCACGAGGCGGGCGGTAGCCTCCGAGGGTGGAAGATCCCGAAGTGCTCTCTGCGTTCACCGACGGGGAGGCCCGGCGCGCCTTCGGCCCCACCTTGCACATCGAGGGCGATATCTTGTTGTTCGACGGTTGGTGGCCCGCCGCCGTGCGCGTGTCGCCGCGAACGATCGCCATCCGAGCCGAGGAACCCGACACGAAGACCGACGCCCTCGAGCGAGCCGCCGACAACCTGGCCGCGCGCGGCCTGGTCGACCTCGGCACCGACTATCCCCTCGTCGGAGCTATCACCTACGCCGAGATCGCCCTCCCGCCGGTCTCCTGGAACGTGTGGTCGGTCGACCCGGCCACCGCCGAAGTCGATCTCGCCCAGCGGGCCGGTCGCGACAACTTCCTCGGCGACGACCCGGCGAACGAGACGATGGAAGCCGACTACACCGCCGAGTTGGGCGGGGCCCGGCGCCTGTCGGGCCTTCCTGCGTCACTCATACTCACCCTCGGCGTCGATCAGGGTGTCGTCGACTCCATGACGGCCGTCCTGCCCGACTGCCGGTTCATCTCCAAGCCTCTCGACGCCGTCACTCCCGACGCCTGTGGTTCCCTCCTCCCCACCATGATGGTCATCAACGCCACCACCGCGGTGGGCCGCGAGTTCATCATGGAGTTGCGGGCGGCCGCCTGCGGGCGCACGGTCCCGGTCGTCGCCCTCACCGACGAAAGCGCCCTGCCCCTCGGGGCCGACGTCGCCTTCGCTCCTACGTCGGCCCCGATCAACTGGGTTCAGCCCATCCGCGCACTGCTGCCCTGATCGCTGCTGGGCCCCGAAGCTGGTCGGCGAGCCGAACGACGGACCCCGTGGACCTGACAGGTTGGCCGCGCTGTTGATCAGGGCCCCCGAGCTCGGGCCCCGGATACGTGCCGTCGGCGACCTCGGGAACGCCGCTGTAGAACCCCTGGTACAAGGCGTCGAGGACCTCGCCGTAGACGTCGAGCTGGAACTGGCCGGACGCAGCGTTGCCAATCCGCCCCGGCCGGGACCCCTCGTAGCCCGGGAGCCAGTCGACCTCCCACTCCGTCAGCCGCCGCTCGCCGGCCGGCCCGTACATGATCTGCAGCTCCGCCGGATCCCCGGCGACCGCCCGGAACAGCCAGTTGCGCCAGGCCGCAGCTTCTTTGACGTACCCACCCTGCAACAAGGCGATCAGCGTCAGCGTGGCGTCGCGGAGCCAGCAGAACCGGTAGTCCCAGTTGCGCACGCTGCCCGGCCATTCCGGCAGCGAAGTGGTCGCCGCCGCCGCCACGATGCCGCCGGTCGGCGCGTAGGTAAGGGCCTTCAGGGTGATGAGGGAACGCTGGACCAGTTCGGGCCATTCGTCCCGGTAGGTGCTCCGCGCCGACCATTCGTGCCACCACGCCGCGGTCGTCGCCAGAGCCCGTTCGGGTTGCACCGGGCCGGGGATGTCGTGGTGGGACGGGAACCACGCCAGCCTGAACGACACACGCTCGCCGGCGTCGACCTCGAACTCGCCCTCGGTCCGGTGATCGGCGCCGCTGACCTCGACCGGGGTCTGCAACAGCATTGGTCGGGGCCGGCAACGGCCAAGACGCCGCCGGCGACCTTCTTCACCCACGGGGTGATCGAGCCGTAGTCGAAGCGAATGACGAGCTCGGTGCGCATCCGGGCCCGCCCCCGCAGGCCCTCCACGACGCGCACGACGTCGATCGTCTTGCCGCGCATCGGCATGCAGTCGGTGATCCGGACCGGGCCCTCGTCTGACTCGAACTCCGTCTCGAGCACGAGGGTGTCCTTCCGGTACCGGCGGCGGGTGGCCCGCCCGCCGGCACTGGGCGCCAGGAGCCAGCGACCGTGCTCGGGACCACCGAGCAAGGCGGCGAACACCGCACCCGAGTCGAACCGCGGCACGCACAGCCAGTCGATGGAGCCGTCGTCGCCGACCAGCGCCGCTGTCTGGGTGTCACCGATGATCGCGAACTGCTCTATCCGCCCGGCCACGAGACCGCGAGACTGCCACGGCCCAGTGGGGAAGGTCTACTCAGGGTCGGGTCTAGGGACCGACCTCGGCGTGGCGCACCTCGGCCCGGGCGCGGACTCGCACCACCTTGTTGACGGCGTTGAGGAAGGCCCGGGCCGACGCCTCGACCACGTCGGTCGACACGCCTCGGCCAGACACCTTGGCCCCGCCGGCCTCGACCTGAATGATGACGTCGCCCAGGGCGTCGACCCCGCCGGTCACCGCCGACACGTTGAACCCGGTCAGGACGGCATCGACGCCGGTGGCCGCCTTGATGGCCTGGCAGGCGGCGTCGATCATGCCGTCACCGTCGGCCGACGCGTCGAGCTTCTCACCCTGGCGGATCAGCACCACCCGGGCCCGGGGGATGCCGACGGTGCCACCAACCACCTCCAGCGCGTCCAGGGTGAACTCCGGGGCGACGCTCGTCCCCAGCTCCTCGGCCACGATGGCCTCGAGGTCGGCATCGGTGATCTCCACTTTGCGGTCGGCCAGCTCCTTGAACCGGCTGAAGGCCGAGTTGAGGGCATCGCCAGAGATGGTGATCCCCATCTTGTCCAGGGTGTCGCCGAAGGCATGGCGACCCGAGTGCTTGCCCAACACGATCTGGCTGCCCACCTGGCCCACCGCGCCGGCATCCATGATCTCGTAGGTGGAGCGGTCGGCCAGCACGCCGTGCTGGTGGATTCCCGACTCGTGGGCGAAGGCGTTGCGGCCCACGACGGCCTTGTTGTACTGCACGGGATACCCGCTGAGGCGACTGACCAGCCGGCTCGTCCGGGCCAGCTCCTCGGTGCGCACCGAGGTCGACAGGCCGGGGAACTGATCGGGGCGGATGGCGAGCGCCATAACCACCTCCTCCAGGGCGGCGTTGCCGGCCCGCTCGCCGAGCCCGTTCACGCACACCTCCACCTGGCGCGCGCCGGCTTGCACCCCGGCCAACGAGTTGGCCGTGGCCAGACCGAGGTCGTTGTGGCAGTGCACGGAGGTGACGTAGTCGCCGGTGACCTCCCGGCGGATGTACTGGATCAGGGCGCCGAAATCCCAGGGGATCCCGTAGCCGACCGTGTCGGGGATGTTCAGCGTGGTGGCGCCGGCGTCGACGGCCGCCTGCAGCACCTCGAGCATGAAGTCGAGCGGCGTTCGCGTGGCGTCCTGGGGGCTGAACTCCA
Source organism: Acidimicrobiales bacterium (assembly GCA_038232455.1). Classification (GTDB taxonomy): domain Bacteria; phylum Actinomycetota; class Acidimicrobiia; order Acidimicrobiales; family AC-14; genus DATAQC01. The sequence continues at coordinate 9,922 of JBBSHU010000025.1, read as the reverse complement.
CGTCGGCGGTGTGCTCCCGGGCGCGGGCCACGCCGCTGCGGGTGACGTCGACCACCTGGGCCGGCGTCATGTGCAGCATGTGCTCCATGTGGTTCGGGCTGGTGGAGATGAAGACGTGGATCCTCGCCCGGGGAGCGTCGCGCAGGGCGTCCCAGCAGCGGTCGACATCGGCCAACTGGGTTCGCGACAGGGCGGCGATCACCGGGCCTTCGACGGTGCGGGCAATGGCCTGGACGGCCTCGAAGTCGCCCTCGCTGGCTACCGGGAACCCCGCCTCGATGTAGTCGACACCGAGCCGGGACAGCTGCTCGGCGATCTCCAACTTCTCACCGGCATCGAGCGAGATCCCCGGCGACTGCTCGCCGTCGCGCAGTGTGGTGTCGAAGATGGTCAGATGACCATCCGCTACCGGGGGGCCGGCGCCGTCGGTCTCGGTCATCGTGGTGCCTCCATGTCGGGTCGTGCCTCAGGTGTGGGTCGAGCTTCACGGTGTGGGTAGAACGTCGGGTCCTGTCGGAAAAAGAAAAAACCTCCCGGCCCGAGGGCACGAGAGGTTGGCGAGCACGCCGAGGGCGCTCGCCGCTAAAGAAGGAGCAGGTCCGTGGACGTCGTCACAGAGATCGAATGCATAGCCCTCGCATGGTGACAGTCAGCCACGAATTCGTCAAGTAGGCTGCCCCCCTTTCCGCCGATCCGGGAGTGCTGGTGATCCGCCGCTCGCTACGCATCGGAATCCGCTTGGGCATGTTGGGTGGCCTGGCGTTCGCGTTGTTCAAGATCGCCCAGGCGCGCCGTCCGCTACCTGCGGCGCCGCCGGGCGAGGACCCGTGGGCCCCGTCCCGGGATCCCGCCCCGTCACGGGCTCCCGCCCCGTCACGGGATCCCGCCCCGTCACCGGCACCGGCACCGGCACCGGCGTCGGACGAACCAGCCCTCGTGCAGCCCACGATGCTGCACTCCACCTCGCTGAAGCGACGCAGGGCCGAGGGCGGCGACCCAGCATTCGACCCGGCGGACACGGCGCCCCCGGTCGTGCGACCCGACAGCCCGTTTGCCCCCACCTCCCCCCCGGCTCCCGCGCCGGCGCCACCGGCCGCCATAGAGATCGAGATGGAGATCGAGCCCGACGACGACGAGGTCGTCATCTTGACGACGGGCGAACCCACCACCGCCCCCACCACTACCGACCCGGCGGTCGAGGTCGCGCCGGCAGCGCCGGCAGCGCCGGCAGCGCCGACCCAGGGTGCCGCAAAGAAGGCAGCGGCCAAGAAGTCGGCGGCGAAGGCCGCAGCCAAGAAGGCGGCCAGGAAGCCGCCGGCCAGAAAGGCAGCGGCCAAGAAGTCGGCGGCGAAGACGGCTTCGGGGAAGGCGGCTGCGTGGGTCGAACCCGTTGATGGCGTGTGTCCCACGACCCACCCGGTCAAGGGCAAGCTCCGCAGCACCATCTTCCACCTGCCGGGAATGGCTGCGTACGCCCGAACCAACCCCGACCGGTGCTACCGCGACGAGGGGGCCGCCACCGACGACGGGCTGCGCAAGGCTGCTCGCTGAGCCCGGCCGCGCCGGCGACCTGCCGGGGGTTCGAGGCCTCGCCCCCGCCGTTTCCCCGGGCGAGGCCCCCTGAACACCTCCGTCGCACCCCTTCAGAGCGCGCAGGCCCGCCAGAAATACGTTTCCTCAGGTTTCGCCGGTACAATTGTCGGTCGTGGGCGAATCCGAGGGCGAGGCAGCCGGACGTCAACCCCGTCTGGCTGTTCTGAAGGCCCTGGGCGACAACACCCGCTATGCCATCTACCTCGAGTTGGCCCGGGCCCGATCCCCGCGTTCCACCGCCGAGATCGCCGACCTCCTGGGCCTACACCCCAATACCGTGCGCCCCCATCTCGAGCAGATGCGGGCCGTGGGGCTGCTTGCCGTCGAGGCCGACGCCCGCGGGTCGGTGGGCCGCCCCCTCCACCGCTACGCCCTCGCCCCCGACGCCCCGTCGCTGGGGCTCGAACCGCCGGCGTTCCCCCTGCTGGCTTCCATGCTGACGCGGATGGCGGCCCAGGCCGGGATCGCTCCCGACGATGCCGTCGCCGCGGGAGCCGAGCAGGGCAGGGCCCTGGCTGCTGCCTCGCACGGCATGGCTGCGGCGTCGCAGGATATGGCCGGTGACTCGAGGAGGCGGGGCTGCGTGGGACCGCTGACGGCCGCCCTGGCCGAGCTGGGCTTCGACCCGGCCACCGGGGACGGAGGTGCCGCCGTCACCATCGCCTTCACCCACTGCCCCTTCCGCGAGCTGGCCGAAGCGCATCCCGAGGTCGTCTGCAACCTCCACCGGGGCCTGATCGAGGGCTTCGTGGAACAACTCGGCGGCGCCAGCGTTGACCATTTCGCGACGTTGGCCGACCGCGACCCGTGTCAGGTCGAGCTGTCCGTCGGGTAAGCTTGTCATCGGAACGCAGACCTTTAGGAGGACTACGGCCATGAGCACGACCACCCCCGTCACCACGACGCCCCTCATCGACGTCACCACGCCGGCTTCGGCGAAGGTGAAGGAGCTCCTCGCCGCCGAGGGCAACGAGCAGTTGGCCCTGCGCGTGGCCGTACGACCCGGTGGCTGCTCCGGGTTCAGCTACGAGATGTTCTTCGACTCCGAGTTCGCCGACGACGACACCTTGTCCGACGCCGACGGGGTGAAGGTCGTGGTCGACGCCGCCAGTGCTCCCTACCTCAAGGGGGCGTCGCTCGACTACAAGGACGGGCTCCAGGGCGCAGGGTTCGCCATCAACAACCCCAACGCCACCAAGTCCTGCGGCTGCGGCCAGTCCTTCAGCTGAGCTGAGCCCCTCCCCGCCCGTCGGGCCCTACACACCGCTCGTCCGCGCCGGCGATTGGCTGGTGGCCTCCGGCCAGCTCGGGTTGGCCGACGGCAACCTGGTCCACGGTGGGGTTGCCGCCGAGACCCGCCAGGCCCTGGCCAACCTGTCCACGCTGTTGGCCGCCGAGGGGGCGTCGCTCGACCAGGTGGTCAAGACCACCGTGTTCCTGCGCCACATCACCGACTACTTGACCATGAACGACGCCTACGTGGCCGTCTTCGGCGACCACCGGCCGGCCCGCTCGGCGGTGGCGGTGGCGGCAATCCCCCTCGACGCTCTCGTCGAGGTCGAAGCCTGGACGTGGGTGGGCTGAGCGGCCCCCACCGAGCATCGAGGCTGACCGCCCTCACAACTCGACGAAGAAGGCGGAGACGTCGGCGCGGTCGCGGGTGCGGCGCATGGGCGGCAGTGCCGCCAGGATGGCGGGACGGTAGGACGACTCGGCCAATCGGGGGTCGAGGACGGCGACCACGCCACGGTCGGTGTCGCTGCGGATGAGGCGCCCGGCACCCTGAGCCAGACGGGTGGCCACGTGGGGCAGGTCGACGGTGGCGAAGGCGGCCGGGCCCGCTCGCTCGCGACGGGCCTGGGCGACGGGCTCGTCGGGCCGGGGGAAGGGAAGGCGGTCGATGACCACCAGCATGCAGGCCTGCCCGGGCACGTCGACGCCTTGCCAGAAGCCCATGGTGGCGAACAGGCACGACGTCTCGTCCGACCGGAAGGCGTCGAGCAGGGCAGGCTTGGGCAGGTCGTCCTGGGCCAGGACGCGGTAGGACAACCGCTCGACCAGGGCGCGGTGGGCCGCCCGCATGGCCCGCCACGACGTGAACAGGGCCAGCGTGCGCCCACCCGCGGCGCTGATCAGGAACTCGAGCTCGGCGTGAGCCTGAGCCTCGTGGCCGGGATGGCGGGGATCGACCAGGCGGGGCACGTAGAGCAGGGCACACCGGCGGTAGTCGAAGGGGCTGCCGACGTCGAGATCGTCGGCATCGCTGCGGAGCCCGAGCCGGTGGCCGAGGCCGGGGGGGATGGTCGCCGAGGTCAGGATCGGCGTCGCCGACGACCATGCCACCCGGGCCAGCTCGCCGCCGACGTCGACCGGCGCCACCCGCAGGGCCGGTTGTGACCCGGACTGCTCTACCCAGGTGACCAACTCGTCTCCCCCGTGCAGGACGGTTTCGACGTCGGCGCCGAGGGAGTCGAGGGCCTTGGCCGCCCGTTCCCGGCGGGCCTTCAGGGCGGGATCCTCCTCGAGGCCGCGGAGCGCTCCCCGCTCGTGTCGCACCGCCTCGGCCAGGTCGGTCAAGGCCTCGCCGACCGAGGCCTCGCCCATGGCGCCTGTCGCCAGACGGGCTCCCACCAGCGGCCCGAGGACCCGGTCGACGCTCCCCCCGTGCCGGGCCAGGCCGGCGGCCGAAGCCAACCGGGCCACCCCGGCCACCCGCCCGGGCGTGAGCGTGACCCCGAGGGCGTTGGCCATGACGTCGGCCGCCTCGTGGGCCTCGTCGATGATGAGCACGTCGTGCTCGGGCAGGACATAGCCACCCGACGCCACGTGGGCGCCGAGCAGGTGGAGGTTGACGACGACCACGTCGGCCTCCCTCGCCCGCTCGTAGGCGGCCTCGGCGAAGCAACTCTGGCCGCTCGGGCACTCCCGGGCACCCGGGCACTGGTCGGACCCGACGCTCACCGACGACCAGGAGGCGGCGCTGGGCTCGAAGGCCAGCTCGGCCCGATCACCGGTCTCGCTGTCGTGGGCCCACGCCACCAGCCGGGCCACCTCCCGGCCCACGACGCCGTCGATGCCACCGACGCCGGCCCCGGCACCCTCGAGAACGAGACGGGGTGCGACATCGTCGGTGTCGAGCTCAGCCACGGCCTGGCGGCACAGATAGTTGCTCCGGCCCTTGAGCACGGACCAGGTCAGGCCCGGCCGGAGCCCGATGGCGGCCACCGCAGGGAGGTCCTTGCCGGCCAGTTGGTCCTGCAGGGCCTTGGTGGCCGTGGCCACGACCACCTTGGCATCGGCCGTTCCCACCAGGGCGCCGACCAGGTAGGCCCACGTCTTGCCCGTGCCCGTGCCCGCCCGTACCACCAAGGGCCGCTCGTCGGCCACGGCCCGAGCCACCGCTTCGGCCATGGCCAGCTGCCCGGCCCGGTCCTCACCCCCGCCGTCGAGCCCTGCCGCCAGCTTTTGAAGGGCGGCCTTGGCGTCCCTGGTCTCGCCTGCGCTGCGCTCGGGCTTGCTCGGGACCACGTCCATCGCCCTACTTCACCACGCCGGAGCCCACACGATGGTGGGCGTCGGTGCTGGACCCGGGATCGGCCCCCGGCTCAGGCGGCCGAACGGGCCGGCTGAGACTCCCAGACCTCGACGACGTCGTCGACGGGAACGAACACGTCTTCGCCATTGGAGTACACCCAACAGGTGCTTCGCCTGGTGGACACGAGCTCCACATCGTCCAGGCGGGAGCCGCCGGCCAGGGCCACGTGCACCATCCGCCCTTCGAGCCTCCGCAATGCGCCGTGCTGGTCCAAGCTCATGGTCTTCGCTCCTGCCGTGTGTTGTTACCCCTACGGAGCTATGCACACAACCGGCTGATACATGTAGCCCGGGCCGCCAAAGTCAGGACTCTTCGGTCACCTCGACACGGTCGCTGAAGAAGGCCAGGTGATCGCGGATCTCCTCCACTCCGGGCAGCGGGTCGGGGTAGCCCCAGATCACGCAGTCGGCCCGGCGGTCACCAACCGTGACCGTCCAGTAGGAGGCCTCGCCCTTGAACGGGCACCGGGTGTGGAGGTCGGTGGGCGTCAACAGGTCGCCCCGCACGTCGTCGGGTGGGAAGTAGAAGACGGGGGGCAACCCGCTTTCCCGCAGGACGAGGGTCCGGGTACTGTCGGCCACCGTCTCGCCGGCGAAGGCCACCCGGACCGCGCAAGTGGCCGGTTCGATGGTGATGGTGTGGGGTGAGGTCATCCCCTCTGCCAACCCCCGGCGGTGACCTCCGATTCCAGCACCGTCGATCCCCCGCTGAGGGGGTCAGGGATCAAAGACTCCAGCGGGACTGGCCGAAGCGGTAGCCCACCGAGCGCACCGTCTGGATCAGGTGGGCGTGCTCCTCGGTGAGCTTGGCCCGCAGCCGGCGGATGTGGACGTCGACGGTGCGGGCCCCGCCGTAGTACTCGTAGCCCCACACCCGCGAGAGCAGGGTCTCGCGCGTGAAGACCTTGCCGGGATGGGTGGCGAGGAACTTCAACAGCTCGTACTCCATGAAGGTGAGATCGAGAGGACGACCGTCGATGGCGGCCTGGTAGGTCTCCAGGTTGAGCATGAGCTGGCCGTACTCGATCAGCTCGGGTCGGGTGCCGGTGCCCGTGCGCCAGAACAGGTGCTTGAGCCGGGCCTCCAGCTCCCGCGGCTCGACCGGGCTCACACAGAAATCGTCGAAGAGGTCCTCGCGCAGCTCCAAGTCGTCGATCTGGGAGCCGGCCACGATGAGCAGGAGCGGACTGAGGGGGACGTCGCGCTTACGCAGCGCCCGGCACGTGGCAAAAGCGCCCTCGCCCTCCGCCTCGGCGCTCACGACGGCGCCGGCCCAGCCGTCCTGGGGCTCGACGTGGGCGGCCTCGTCGGCCCCCGCGGCCGCCAGCCACGGGTAGCCCATGCGGTCGAGGACGGCCGTCAAACCCGGAGGTGCCGGGTTGGGGTGGACGAGGAGGGGTTCCATCACTCGCGGAGGGCCGAGTCGCGGGTCACAGGTCGAGGTACCGGTCGATCTCGAACGGCGTGACCTGGGTCTTGTAGTCGCGCCACTCGGCCCGCTTGCTGCGGATGAACCACTCGAACACGTGCTCGCCGAGAGCGTCGGCCACCAGTTCGGAGTTCTCCATGCAGGCCACCGCCTCCTCCAGCGACCCCGGAAGTTCCTCGACGCCCTCGGCCATGCGCTCCTCCGGCGTCATCTCGTAGAGATTGGAGGTGAGCTCGGGCGGCAGCTCGTAGGACTTCTCGATCCCCCGCAGGCCCGCGGCCAGGACGACGGCAAAGCCCAGATACGGGTTGCAGGCGGGGTCGGGTGAGCGGAACTCGATGCGGGTGGACGAGTTCTTGCCCTTCTTCGATCCCGGCACCCGCACCAGGGCTGAGCGGTTGTTGCGCGCCCACGCCACGTAGACGGGGGCCTCGAACCCGGTGACGAGGCGCTTGTAGGAGTTGACCCACTGGTTGGTGACGGCGGTGATCTCCCGGGCGTGGGCCAGCAGCCCGGCGATGAAGCCCTTGGCCACGACCGAGAGATTGGCCTCGTCGGTGGGGTCGTGAAAGGCGTTCTGGTCGCCCTCGAACAGCGAGAAGTGGGTGTGCATGCCCGAGCCCTGCACGCCGGCCATGGGCTTGGGCATGAACGAGGCGTGCACCCCGCGTTCGTGGGCGATCTCCTTGACCACCAGCTTGAAGGTGGTGACGTTGTCGGCCATGGTCAAAGCGTCGGTGTAGCGCAGGTCGATCTCGTGCTGGCTGGGGCTGTCCTCGTGGTGGCTGTAGCGCACGGGGATGCCGATGCCCTCGAGGGCCAGGATCGTGCGCCGACGCAGGTCGGTGGCCACGTCGACGGTGGTGAGGTCGAAGTAGGAGCCGTGGTCGAGCGGCGTGGGGGCGCCGGACCCCTCCTGGCGGGCGAAGTAGAAGAACTCCATGTCCGGCCCCACGTAGAACGAGAAGCCGCGATCGCGGGCCCGCTCGAGGTTGCGACGCAGGACGTGGCGGGAGTCGCCCTCGAACGGGGTGCCGTCGAGGTTGGTGACGTCGCAGAACATGCGGGCCACGGGCGTCTCCTCCCCGCGCCACGGGAGCAGCTCGAAGGTGTTGGGGTCGGGCTGCAGGAGCATGTCGCTCTCCTGGACCCTGGTGAACCCGTCGACCGCGGAGCCGTCGAAGGTCATGCCCTCTTCGAAGGCGTTCTCGAGCTCACCGGGGACGATGGCGATCGACTTCAACTGGCCCAGCACGTCGGTGAACCACAACCGGATGAACCGGATGTTCCGTTCCTCCACCGACCGCAGCACGTAGTCCTGCTGCCGTTCCATGATGTCCTCCTCGAGGCGTCGGACTGTTGTCGCCCCCCGTGTCTGTTCGCTATCTTCGCAGCCGTCAAGGCGCGTGCCGCCCAGTTCACGTACGGTTCATCAACACGCAACTGACAGGAAACCACCCGGCGACAACCTGAGCGCCGTCCCAACCTACAAGGGGAGAGCACTGTGGAGGATCGCAGCCCGGCCGAAGTCCTGCGCCTGATCGAGGACGAGGGAGTCGAGATCGTCGACTTCCGGTTCTGCGATCTCCCCGGTCTCATGCAGCACTTCTCCGCACCCACCCACCAGTTGACCGCCGAGAGCTTCGAGGACGGCTTCGGCTTCGACGGTTCGTCGATCCGGGGCTTCCAGGAGATCCAGGAGTCGGACATGCTCCTGATGCCCGACCCGGCCACGGCCGTGATCGACCCCTTCCGCGAGCACAAGACGCTGAACATCAACTGCTTCGTGCGCGACCCGGTGACGGGCGAGCCCTACAGCCGTGACCCCCGGTACGTGGCCAAGAAGGCCGAGGACTATCTGGTGTCGACCGGCCTGGCCGACACGGTGTACTTCGGCCCCGAGGCCGAGTTCTACATCTTCAACGACGTGCGCTTCTCCCAGGACCAGCACTCGTCGTTCCACTCGGTCGACTCCGTCGAGGGCATCTGGAACTCGGCGCGCGACGAGAAGCCGAACCTGGGCTTCAAGCCCCGCTACAAGGAGGGGTACTTCCCGGTGCCCCCCATGGACCACTTCCAGGATCTGCGCTCGGAGATGATCCTGGTCATGGAGAAGCTCGGCATCGAGATCGAGATCCAGCACCACGAGGTGGGCACCGCCGGGCAGGCCGAGATCGACATGCGCTTCGACACGCTCCTGCGCATGGCCGACAAGCTGATGCTCTACAAGTACGTCACCAAGTGCGTGGCCTGGCAGCACGACCTGTCGGTCACGTTCATGCCCAAGCCCATCTTTCAGGACAATGGCTCGGGCATGCACTGCCACCAGTCGCTCTGGAAGGCCGGTGAGCCCCTTTTCTTCTCCGAGACCGGCTACGCCGGCCTGTCCGACATGGCCCGCTGGTACATCGGCGGTCTGCTGAAGCACGCCTCCTCGATCCTCGCCTTCGCCGCCCCCACCACCAACTCCTACAAACGGCTGGTGCCGGGCTACGAGGCTCCGGTCAACCTGGTCTACTCCCAGCGCAACCGCTCGGCGGCCGTCCGCATCCCCATTTACTCCAAGAGCCCCAAGGCCAAGCGCCTCGAGTTCCGCTGTCCCGACCCGTCGTGCAACCCGTACCTGGCCTTCTCGGCCATGCTCATGGCCGGTCTCGACGGGGTGCAGAACCGGATCGAGCCGCCCGACCCCGTCGACAAGGACCTGTACGACCTTCCGCCTGAGCAGTTGGCGGCCGTACCCCAGGTGCCCAGCTCGCTGGAGGAAGCCCTCGCCGCCCTCGAGGCCGACCAGGAGTACCTCAAGGCCGGCGGGGTGTTCACGTCCGACCTCATCGACACCTGGATCGCCTTCAAGCGGGAGAAGGAGATCGACGAGGTCCGCCTCCGTCCCCACCCATACGAGTTCTACCTGTATTACGACATCTAGAGGCCGAAAAGATGCCTTGACCTGCACCGGAGCCGCGGTGCTGGGTGTCCTGGTGCACATCTGGTGCACATCGCGGTGCAAGGTCAGCGTCGATCACGGCCCGCGTGCGGTCCTCCTCATCCGCGAAGAGGTGCCCGTAGACGTCCAGCGTGGTCTTTGCTGGTGGCGGTTGGGTAGGGAGCTGGCGAGGTAGCGAGGGTTAGACGACACCGGGCTCAGGTCCCTCGGTTTCCCGAGGCGGAGCCTGTCAAGCATTCTGAGACCAGAGATCAGGATTTCTTCTGTGCGTCGTTGGTGATGGTGGGCTTGTTGATCCAGGCGACGGTCGGCATCTTCGGTGGCGTTGGGCGGCGGTTGCAGAACCGGCGGGGGTTCAT
>JBBSHU010000024.1:0-32363 GCA_038232455.1 Acidimicrobiales bacterium | reverse complement strand
TGAACCCACGGGACTCTCGTCCAAGGCTGTTCAAGAGCCTCGCATTCGGCCGCTCTGCCATCCCTCCGGCAGCGTTCAGGCTACCGGCGCACCTGGGCGCGTAGCGACGCCACCCACTCGTCGGCCGCCCGCCACGAGGCCTCGGCGTCTCGGCGGATGGTGGGCCCGTCGTCGCCCGCCGCCGGGTACGACCCCAGGAACTTCACGTTGGTCAGCGTGGCCCGCAGGTCGCGCAGGCAATCGGCCACCACCTCGTCGGCGATGTGGCCTTCGAGGTCGATGATGAAGCAGTAGTTGCCCAAGCTGGCCTTGGTGGGCCTCGACTCCAAGCGGGTGAGGTTGATGTTGCGGGCGGTGAACTGGCCGAGTATCCCGTGCAAGCTCCCGGGATGATCGTCGTCCTGGAAGCAGACGATGCTCGTCTTGTCGTGGCCGGTCGGGGCGGGCACGCCGTGGCGGGCCACGACCACGAAGCGGGTGACGTTCTCGGGGTGGTCGTCGATGCCGGTGGCCACCACCTCCAGGCCGTAGAGCTTGGCCGCCAGCGCCGACCCGAGGGCGACCGTGCCCGGAGTGCGGTCGGCGGCCACCGCCTCCACCGCCTCGGACGTGGAGTTGGAGGCCACCAACTCGACGTCCGGCAGGCGGCTGGTGAAGAACCGCTGGCACTGGCCCAGAGCCATGGGTATCGACACCACGCGCTTCACCTGGTCCAGATCGGTCCCCGCCGGGCCGATGAGGTTCTGGCGCACCGACAGCTCCACCTCGCGCTGGATCAACAGGTCGTGCTCGAACACCAGGCCGTCGAGGACCAGGCGGACCGTGCCCTCGATGGAGTTCTCCACAGCGACGAAGCCGAGATCGACCTCGCCGGCAGAGACCGCGGCCAGGACGGCGGGGAAAGAGGCCATGGGCTCGAGACGACCGGCGGCGAGGTCGGGTTGTCCGAGGAGCGCCTCCTCGCTGAACGTGCCGGGCGGGCCGAGATAGGCAACGCGTTGTTCGGGTCCGGCCGGGGTCATCGCAGGCGACACTAGGGCAGTGCCCACCGGGCGATGTCGCAATCAAGACCCGCGGCACATAATGGCGGCGTGGACGAGACCTCCCTTCGCCAACTGCTCGACGACGTGCGATCGGGTGCCCTCGCTCCCGACGAAGCCGTGCACCGCCTCCGTCGCCTCCCGTTCGCCGACCTGGGCTTCGCTCGCGTCGACCACCACCGGCTCCTGCGCCAGGGGATGCCCGAGGCTGTCTACGCCCCCGGCAAGACGCCCGAGCAGTGCGCGGCGATCGTGTCCGAGCTGCTGTCCGAGCCTGACGGTGGTGCCGTCCTGCTCACCCGGGCCGACGACGGCCAGGCGGCTGCGGCGATGGCCCTCAACCCGAATGGCGTGCGCACCGGGGCCACGCTGGCCTGGCGGCCGGCGGCCGAACGTCCGGGACGGGTGCTCGTGGTCACCGCCGGCACCGCCGATCTCCCGGTGGCCGAGGAGTGCACCGTCACTCTCACCGCTCACGGCTTCCGGCCGGTGCTGTTGGCCGACGTGGGGGTGGCCGGCGTTCACCGCCTGTTGGCCACGGTCGACGATCTGGCCACCTCCGACGTGGTCGTGGTGATCGCCGGCATGGACGGGGCCCTGGCCAGCCTGGTCGGCGGCATCACGCCCGCCCCGGTGGTGGCCGTGCCCACCAGCGTCGGTTACGGCGCCGCCCTGGAAGGGGTCACCGCCCTGTTGAGCATGCTCTCGTCGTGCGCCGCCGGCCTCTGTGTGGTCGGTATCGACAACGGCTTCGGGGCCGCCTGCGCCGTCGGCCGCCTCCTCCCGTGAACCTCGCCAGGTCCTGTTCCGTGCCGGTTGGTCGCTACGGTCCTCCGCTGCGCTTTGGTCCTCGCTCGGGGGCCGGACCCTGGTGGCTCCTCCAGTGAGTGCGCAACGTTCACCGTCGCAGCCGGACGACAGCGCGCACGTCGCCTGGTTCCACTGCTTCGCCGGGATCGCCGGCGACATGGCCCTGGGCTCCCTTCTCGACGCTGGTGCCGACCTCGACGAGGTCCGAATCCTCCTCGGGCGCCTGCCTGTCACCGGGTGGTCGCTCGACGTGGAACCCGTGCTCCGAGGAGGCATCGCCGCCACCCGGGCCCTCGTGCACGCCCCCGACGACGGCGTCGTGCGCACCTACGCCCACATCTCCGGCATGGTCGACGAGGCCCGCCTGCCGGCACGGGTTCGCGACCGGGCCCAGGCCACCTTCGCCGCCCTGGCCGAAGTCGAGGGGCGCCTACACCGCCGGCCCACCGAGCAGGTCCACTTCCACGAGGTCGGTGGCATCGACGCCATCGTCGACATCGTGGGCACGTGTGCGGCCCTCGAGGTGCTCGACGTCTCGGCCGTGTGGGCCAGCCCGGTGGCCACGGGCATGGGCATGGTACGGGCCGCCCACGGTGCCCTGTCCAACCCCGCCCCCGCCGTGCTCGAGCTCCTGCGCGGCGCGCCGACCTACGGGCGCGACATCCAGACCGAGCTCACCACGCCCACCGGCGCGGCACTGCTGGCCGCCATGGCCACCGGCTGGGGCCCCATGCCTCCCCTCGTCGTGGGCGCCACCGGCTACGGCGCCGGCACCCGCGACATCGACGGCCTGCCCAACATGACCCAGGTCGTGCTGGGCCGGCCCCTGCCGACGGCCGAGGGCGGCGAGCCCGGACGGGCCCCCGGGCAGCCCGTCGTGCTGCTCGAGGTCAACGTCGACGACGCCTCTGGCGAGACCCTCGCCCACACCGTGGCCGCCCTCCTCGACGCCGGCGCCCACGACGCCTGGGTCACCCCCATCGTGATGAAGAAGGGGCGACCGGCCCACACCGTGAGCGTCTTGTGCGATTCTGCCCTGACCACCCAGGCGGGCCGGGTTCTGGTGGCCGAGACCGGTTCGTTGGGCGTGCGGGGCCAAACCCTGGAGCGCTGGCCCTCGGCCCGCCAGCTTCACGAGGTGGAGGTCGAAGGCCTGCCCGTGCGCGTGAAGGTGTCGCCCGGTCGCACCAAGGTGGAGCACAACGACGCCGCCCGCGCCGCCTCACGCAGCGGCCTGCCTCTGCGGGAGGTGGTCTCGCGCGCCGAGGCCGCCTGGCGCCGCCGGCAGGCCAGCCAACCCGAGGGATCCCCCGAACCCGACGACGCCGGCTGACGCCGACCCGTGCCGTTCTGGCGTGCGAATCGCGGGGGTTTCGTAGGTGATTCGCACGCCAGAAGGCGGCTGGACGTGTTAGTCCTCTTCGAACAGGTCGTCGCCGCGGCGCAGTCGGGCGGCGATACGTACGACCTGGGGCAGCTCGCGGCGAGTGGGGGTGTGGGCGGCAAGGAAGCGGGCGGTGCCGGCCAGGATGAGGGCACCCTCCTCTGATCCCGCCGGCCAGGCCTGGTACTGGGCGACTGCGGCTTCCACCGTCTGGTACCAGTGGAAGGCGGCGTCCTCGCCCAGAAGGCAGCGGGCCAGAGCGGCCACCAGGTCCCGGGGTTCGCCCCCGGCGCGCAGGTAGCCGTAGGCGATGGTTCCGGCCCGGTCGACACCGCCCTGGCCGTCCCAACACGCCTGTAGGTCGGCCAGGTCCCCACCTTCGGCTACAGGAGACCGGGCCGCGGGCACGTTGAGGAAGCGGTCGAGATAGACCCTCAGGGCGCCGTGAACCACGCCTCGCGCCGCTTCCGGCGACGGGTGACGGCGCAGGCATTGGTGCAGGGCATTGGCGGCGGTGAAACCGTGGTGGACGGTGTCCCAGTCGCCGAAGTCGTTCTGCGTGTGGAACCGGGTGATGCGCAGGGCCGCGGCCAGGGCCAGGGCCCGGCCCAGCTGCTCGGGCGTGGCACCGGCTTCGGTTGCCTCGACGAGCGCGTTGGTCACCTCGACAGGGTCGTCGGCCAGGAGCCGCCCGGCCAGGGCGCTCACCCCGGCGGGATCGTCGATACCCTCGCTCCGGGCCGTCTGCAGGCGCGCGACGAGTCGCTGTTCGGTGTCGCGTGCCAGCGCAGCCAGATCATGGGGGTGGCGCCAACTCCCGCTCTCCTCCGCCCGGTTGGCACCCGCAGTCTGGTCGACCAGCGTGGGGAGGACGTCGCCGGCCAGGTCCCAGCCCAACAGGTCGAGGGCTTCGAAAGCCTTGTTCGTGAAATCGAGGGTGTGACCACCGTCGAGGAACACATGATCGGTGGCCGCGGCCAGCATCATGTCGGCCACCTCGGCCTCGGTGGCTGCGTGCCCGAACGCAGTGCCGGCGGGCGTCGACCCGGCCAGAGCCGTGACCAGGGCTCGCTCGGCGGCCGACCCCGAGCGCGTCTCGATGAAGCGCCGGTACCAGGAGGCCAGCCGGGCCGGAGCCTGAACGGCGTCGGAATTGCCGCCGAGCGGCGTCAGGGTGAACGCCGGGGAGCGGTTCCGGGTGTCGCGCGACACGAAGGCCAAGCCGTGGACCAGGGCCAGGCCCCGGTCGTCGGCGGGAAGCCAGGGCAGCAGGTTGGCCATGGCCACCAGCACGGTGAGGCCCGATCCCCAACCCTCGCGACGGTTGGCGATGCCGAATTCCAGGCCCATCCGCACGATCTCGGTGGGTTCGGTTCCGGCCATGAGCAGACCTATCACCGACTTGGCCGTCACCAGGGTGAGGCCCTGTTCCAGTCCCTCACGGAGGCGCCGGCGCAGGTCGTCGACCCCGCCCTCGGGTATCGCGACCCCCACGAACACCTCACCGTCGTCGATCTCGACGGGGAAGGCCCGGGCGTCGTCGGCAAAGGGGTCGAGGGTGCCGCTGGTGGCCAGGTCGAAGCGGGCGTGGTGCCAGTGGCAGGTGACCAGGCCGTCGGCCACCGACCCCCGATGGAGCGGGAAGCCCAGGTGGGGACAGCGGTCGTCAAGGGCCCAGGCCCGGCCGCCGTCCCAGAACACGCATACGCCGTGACCGCCGGCCTTGGCCAGCAGGTGGCCCCGCTCCTTCAGGTCCTCGAGGGTGCCGACCCGGATCCGCATGTCCCGATGATGCCCCGTTCCGGTCGGGTTTCGCGGCGCCACAGGGCGCCAGGAAACCCGACCGGAACTGTTTGGCCGGGGTGGGGCTACCGCTCGATGGGTGCGCCCACCAGGTTGCCCCACTCGGTCCACGATCCGTCGTAGTTGCGCACGGTGGGGTAGCCGAGCAGGTGGTGGAGCACGAACCAGGTGTGGCTGGAGCGCTCGCCGATCCGGCAGTAGACGACCACGTCGTCGGCCTCGGACAGGCCCAGCTCCTTCTCGTAGATGGCCCGGAGGTCGTCGGTGCCCTTGAACGTGCCGTCGTCGTTGGCCGCGTTCTTCCACGGCTTCGACTTGGCGGTGGGGATGTGCCCACCCCTCAGGGCCCCCTCCTGGGGGTAGTCGGGCATGTGCAGCAGCTCGCCGGAATACTCGCCGGGCGAGCGCACGTCGACCAGCGGGCCCTTGCCGATGTGACCCTTGACGTCGTCGCGGAAGGCCCGGATGGGAGCGTCCTCACGCTTGATGACGGGGTAGTCGGTGGTGGGACGGGTGGGAATGTCGGCGGTCATGGGCCGGCCCTCGGACACCCACTTCATGCGCCCGCCGTTGACCAGGCGGACATTCGGGTGGTTGAACAGGGTGAAGACCCACAGGGCGTAGGCCGCCCACCAGTTGAAGTTGTCGCCGTAGAACACCACCGTGTCGTCGCGACCGATGCCGTTCTTGGAACAGAGCCGGGCGAAGCCCTCGCCGTCGACGTAGTCGCGGGTGACGGGGTCGTTGAGGTCGAGGTGCCAGTCGACCTTGATGGCGCCGGGGATGTGGCCGGTGTCGTAGAGCAATACGTCCTCGTCGGACTCCACCACCACGATGCCGGGATCTTCGAGGTGCTCGGACAGCCACTGGGTGCTCACCAGCAGCTCGGGATGGGCATACTGCGACAGCTCGGGCGCGGGGTCGGGCGCGACGGCCATGGGAGGACCTCCTGGTTTCTCGGGTATGCCGCCAGCCTAGGCCCAATTCCCGACCCGCGCAGTCACGATTCGAGATGTGGCCGGACGGGTGGAATACTGGCGGCGTGAGCACCGCCTCCCCCGAGCTGCAGCGCATCGTCGACCTCTTCGCCGGCGCGCCCAAGGAGCTGCGGGCCCAGGCCCTCCTCGAGTATTCGCGCAAGGTGCCGGCTCTGCCCGAGCGCCTGGCCGGCCACCGCGACCTGATGGAGGCCGTCCCCGAGTGCCAGACGCCGTTCTTCCTGCTCACCGAGCTCGACGACGAGGGCCGGGTCACCCTGCACTTCGACGTGCCCGCCGAGTCGCCCACCACCCGGGGCTTCGCCGGCATCCTGTGGAGTGGCCTCAACGGGGCCTCGGCCGACACCGTGCTGGCCACGCCCCACGACTTCTACACGAAGATGGGCCTGGCCGAGGTGATCTCCGCCCTGCGCCTGCGGGGGATGCACGCCATCCTGTCCCGGCTCAAGCGCCAGGTGCAGGACAAGGTGGCCGCCCGAGCCTGACGCTTCCTGGCGGTTGGTCGCTGCCCGACTCGACCTTGGGAGTGATCGCTCCTAGAATACCTACTCATGCGAATGCGGGTGGAGGAGCTGGCCCAGGCCGCCGACGTCTCCGTCGACACCGTCCGCTACTACCAGAAGCAGCGCCTGCTGCCCCCGCCGCAGCGTGACGGACGCCTGGCCCTCTACACCACCGAGCACCTCGACCGCCTGGCCCGGGTGAAAGAGCTTCAACGGCGAGGCTTCACCCTGGCCGTCATCCGCCGGTTCCTCGCCGGCGACCTCGATCCCGCCGACGAGCACCTGGCCGCGGCGGTGGCCGAGGCGGGCGACACCGAGGCGGCCGAGGAGCTGTTCGACATCGACGAGCTCGTCGCCCGTTGCGGGATACCGACCACGATCCTCGACGCCCTGGTACGTGAGGGCCTGCTCGTCCCCCGTACCCACCACGGGGAGCTGCGCTTCAGCACCGCCGATGTCGGGCTCGTCACCAACGGCCTGCGCCTCGTCGAGGCCGGCCTGCCCATGCCCGAGCTCCTCGACCTGTCCCGCCAGCATCACGCCATGACCCGGGCCGTGGCCACCCATGCGGTGGAGCTGTTCGACACCCATGTCCGCCAGCCCCTGCGCACCACCGACCTGTCCGAGGCCGAGCGGGCCGAGCGCATGGTGGACGCCTTCCGGGTCCTGCTCCCGGCCGTCACCGACATGGTCGCCCACCACTTCCGTCGCATCCTCCTCCAGGTGGCCCAGGAGCACCTCGAGGCCGTGGGCGAGCCCACCGAGATCGCCGCCGCCATCAACGAGGGGATGCCGGCCGACGCTGGGCCCGAGCGGCCCCCTGAGCGGGGTCACAGCACGACCGACGTCCTGAAGGCGGTGCAGGCGGGATGAAGGGCGCCCCTCTGCCCCAGGGCGCCGAGAAGGTGGCCGCCGTCGACTCCATGTTCGACACGATCGCCCCCCGCTACGACCTGCTGAACCGGATGCTCACTTTCGGCATGGACATCGGGTGGCGCAAGAAGACGGTGGCGTCGCTCGGCCTGGCGCCGGGGTCGGTGGTGCTCGACCTGGCGTGCGGCACCGGCGACCTGTGCCGGGTGCTCGCCGACGCCGGCCTGCGCCCGGTGGGCGTCGACCGCTCGGCCGGGATGCTGGCTGCAGCCCGCACCAGCGCAGCCCTGGTGCGGGGCGACGGCATGCGCCTGCCCATGCCCGACGGGTCCGTCGACGGGGTGGTCTGCGGGTTCGCCCTGCGCAACGTGCTGAACCTGTCCGAGTTCTTCACCGAGTGCGCCCGGGTGCTGCGCCCGGGCGGACGGGTCGCCCTGCTCGAGGTCTGCGAACCGGCCAACCCGGTCCTGCGGGCCGGGCACTCGGTGTATTTCACCAAGGTGGTACCGCTGGTGGGCGGGCTGGTGTCCGACCGGGCCGCCTACCGCTACCTTCCCAAGTCCCTGGCCTACCTGCCCCCCGGCCCGGAGATCCTCGACCTCCTGGGCGAGGGCTTCGACGCCGCCGAGCGCCGGATGTTGTCGGTGGGCATCGCCCAGCTCCTCGCCGGGACGCGACGATGACCGCCACCGGCCCTTCGCCCGCCGGCTCCGTGCCCGAACGGAGTGCCGGCTCCGTGCCCGAACGGAGTGCCGGCCTGGTGAGCCGCACCCGACCCCTGCCCGATGCCGGCGACCTCCTCGACGCGCTCGGCCCGGACGGCACGGTGTGGATGCACGACGGCGGGGGCCTGGCCACCGCCGGCGTCGCCGCCCGCATCACCGTCGGCACTGGTCCCGACCGGTTCCGGCAGGCCGCCGACGACGTAGCGGAGCTGCTCGAATCCATCGACACCGACGACCCCATCAACCTCCCGGGCACCGGCCCCCTGGCCGTCGGCGCCCTGCCCTTCCACTCCTGGGTGGGCGGCGAGCTGGTGGTGCCGGCCGTGGTGGTGGGCTGCACCCCGCAGGGGCAGGCATGGATCACCGAGACAGGGAGGGACTCTGACGCCGGTCGTTCGGACGCCGGTAGGGACGGTGCCGGGAGTGACGTCGGCGAAGCAGGCGGGGCGCCGTTCCGGTTGTCGGTCACCGAGGCCGGCGCGGCCGTCGACGTCGGCGACAGCCGGGAAACATGGACGGCGGCCGTCCACGACGCCGTCGCCCGGATCGTCTCCGGGCCGCTGGCCAAGGTGGTATTGGCACGCCACGTGGTGGTGACCGCCGACCGGGCCTTCGACCGTCGCCGTGTCCTCGAACGGCTGCGCCAGGGCGACCCGACGAGTTTCACCTACGCGGTGGGCGGCTTCGTCGGCGCCAGCCCCGAGCTCCTGGTGCGCCGGCGGGGCAACCGGGTGGTGTCGCGGCCCATGGCCGGCACCGCCACCCGCGGGGCCACACCCGCCGACGACGACCGCCTGATCGCCGCCCTGGCCGCTTCACCCAAGGAGGCCGAGGAGCATGCCCTCGTGGTGGACGCGGTGCGCGAGGCGCTGGAGCCGGTGTGCGCCGAGCTGGTGGCCGGGGCCCGCCCCGACGCCGTTCGCCTGGCTACCGTC
The DNA here is from genome assembly GCA_038232455.1 of Acidimicrobiales bacterium. GTDB lineage: Bacteria > Actinomycetota > Acidimicrobiia > Acidimicrobiales > AC-14 > DATAQC01. The sequence goes on along the minus strand of JBBSHU010000024.1, from coordinate 23,292 downwards.
ACCCATCTGGCCACCACCGTCGCCGGCCACCTGGTCGAGCCGGCGCCGTCGGCCCTGGCCCTGGTGGGCCTGCTCCACCCCACCCCGGCGGTCGGCGGCCTGCCCCGGCCCGACGCCCTCGCGGCGATCGCCGAGCTCGAGCCCTTCCACCGGGGCCTCTACGCGGGGCCCGTCGGATGGGTCGACTCTCGGGGCGACGGGGATTGGGCGGTGGCCCTGCGCTGTGCCCGCCTCAATGGGGCCCGCGCCCACGTGGTCGCCGGGGCGGGGATCATGGCCGACTCCGACCCCGACGCCGAGTGGGACGAGATCGAGGCCAAGCTCGAACCCATGCTCCGCGCCCTGGCGGAGCCGTGACCACGCGCAAGCGACGGTCCTGGAAATCGGGCACGACGGTGCCGGTGCCGGAGCCCGTGGCCGAGGAGGTCGGCCGCCCCCAGTTCGAGCACAGCTCGTTCACCTTCGAGGGCGAGATCGAGCGGCTGGGCGCCATTAGCCGCAATCGGTCGTCGGCCCCGAGGTGGACCCGCATCGTGGCCCGGGTCGTCGCCCTGGCGCTCCTCATTCCCTTCGCCCTGGGGCTCATCTTCTTCGTGGTGGCCTTCTTCAACCGATGAGCCGCGTCTACGACGAGCTCGACGAGCGCCTGAGCAAGTTCCTGCGCCGCCAACACGTGTTCTTCGTCGCCACCGCCCCCCTGGCCCCCGACGGCCTGGTGAACCTGTCGCCCAAGGGTCTCGACACCTTCGACGTCCTCGGGTCCCGGCGAGTGGCCTACCTCGACCTCACCGGCAGCGGGGTGGAGACCATCGCCCACCTCCGGGAGAACGGCCGCATCGTGGTCATGTTCTGCGCCTTCGACGGCCCGCCCCGGATCGTCCGCCTGCACGGCCGCGGCACGGTCGTCGTCCCGGGTGAGCACGGCTTCGACCACCTCGTCGCCCGGTTCCCGTCGCGGCCGGGCATCCGCTCGGTGATCGATGTGGAGGTCACGCGCATCGCCGACTCGTGCGGGTACGCGGTTCCGCTCATGTCTTTCGAGACCGAGCGCACCCGGCTCGACGAGTGGGCCGACAAGCGTGGCCCCGCGGGCCTCGATGTCTACCGGGCCGAGAAGAACGCCGAGAGCCTCGACGGGCTCCCGGGGCTATCGGGCTTACCCGGTCCGTCAGACGTTGCCGGAGACCCGTGAGCTGAGGTAGGCCCGCTGGCGTTGCTTGCGGTTGCCCGGCGCGAAGTAGGGCTCCTGCCACCCGTCGGTTTCGTCGAGGAAGCTGCGTGTTTCGGCATCGCCCGTGCCCTTGCTCTTCATCTGGGCGGCCCACCAGCGGGCGTAGTAATGGGCGAAAATGCGGGCGAACTCGGTGAAGTACACGTCGGCGACGTCGCGGTCGCCCTGGATGACCAACATGTTCTCGTCGTTAGTGATCGTCGAGTCGGGAGAGAAGTTGGCCGAGCCGGTGATGACCGTGGGGTCGTCGTCCAGGGGGTCGACGAGCAGGATCTTCGTGTGGCAGAAGCCCACGTGGGTGTTGAAGCCGGTGAGCTTTTCGTCGGCCCACCGGGAGAGCTCGTCGGCTCCTGCCAGGCTGCCCACGGCCACGAAGACCCTGGCGTCGGCCGACCACTGGTCTGGTTGTTGTCGACCTTGTCGAGCATCACGTAGTGCAGGGTGCTACCGGGGACTTTCATCAGCTCGTTCTCGAAGGCGGTGTTCATGCCGAACGCCTCGGTGATGTGGGCGCTGGCCTTCGGCCCCCCGAAGCGGCCGGCGTACCAGTCGAGCGGGGCCAGCTCGGTCCGGGGACTGAACAGGGTGTGGATACCGGCGGTGGCGAGGGCATCGGTGTCGAGCGGGCTGTGGGCCGAGCACCACGCCTGGTTGGACTTGAGGACGGGATCGCCCGCCAGCTGGTTCCAGTACTCGAGGAAGCGTCCGGCGACGGCCGGTTCGCGCACGACGTGGCCCACGTTCAAATGCCCGAAGATGCCTCCCTCGCTGATGTTGGTGGAGCCGGTCCACACCGACACCGGCGTGAGCCCGCCGGCGCTGTCGGTGGAGCACAGGACCATGAACTTGTTGTGGGCGATCTTGGCGTTGGTCCGCTTGCGCAGGAAGGAACGGTCGAGCCCGGCCGCGTCGATCGCCTTCTCGTTGCCGACACCGGTGCCGTCGGCCACGACTGGATCGGGTGGTCGACGGTGAGATAGATCGCGTCGGAGCCGGGGACGGGAACCACCGACCGGAAGGTCTTGAAGGCCGGGAGCCAGGAACCCTCCCCGGCGGCGTGGTCGCGGCGGTGGACGGCGAAACCCAGGCAACCCGCACGCGCCTCCTCCGTGAGATCGAAGCCGAAGTAGACGGCACGGGTGCCGGCGATGGCCTGCACCGTCACGCCGCCGCTGCTCTTCCGCCTCCGCATGCGGCCCGACGCTACCGCTCGACGGTTAGTACCTGCATGAGGCCCGCGTCACCCTCCCGGCGGCGGGCTGGGCGGAATCCAGCCATCAGCCGACGTCAGACCGGGCCCGAGGTCTCCACGGCGGCAGCCACCGCGGCCCATACCTCGGCATGGCGCGCCACGTTGGTCGTCCGATCGGTGGGGACGACCACGACTCGTACACCGCCTTCGGCCATCGACCCGGTGACGGCGGGGACCACCTGGTCGGCCGACGTCACCCGGACGGCCGTCACACCGAACGCACCCGCCACCTCCACCAGATCGGTGCCATGAGGGGTGGCGAACAGCTGCTCGAAGTGCCCGACGAACGTGGCCTGGGGCAGGAACGAGAAGATGCCACCGCCGTCGTTGTCGACCACCACGATCGTCGCGTCGATGCCTCGACGGGTGGCGCCGAGCAGGCCGCCCATGTCGTGGAGGAAGGTGAGGTCGCCGGCGAGGGCGGCCACCGGGCCCGTGCTCACCGCGGCCGCCCCGAGAACGGTCGACGTGAAGCCGTCGATGCCGCTCGCCCCTCGATTGGCCACCATCCGTAACCCGCCGCGGATGCGGGCGAACGACTCGACGTCACGCACGGGCATGCTCGACCCCACGACAAGGGTGGCCCCGTCGGGAAGGCATCCAGCCACGTCTCGGGCGATGCGGCCCTCGAAGGGCGACGTCCACGAGTCGACGAGATCGTCGATGGCGGTGCGTGCTCCGGCCTCGGCCGCCAGCCACCCGGCGAGCCACGCTGGCTCGTCGTCGCCCGGAGCCCCGCTCGGCCCCAGCCGGTCAGTGATCGCGTCGAGGAGGGCGGTGGGATCGGCCACCACCCGTTCGGCGGCGGCCCGCGCCGGGTCGAGCGACGAACGATCGGGGTCCACCAGGACCTGGCCGACCACCGACTGGAGCCACGTGGTGGTGGCCCGCCCGGTGGGAGCAGCCCCCAGGCGCATCACCAGATCGGGCCGGTGGGCGACGGCGAAGGGCTCGTGTCGCAACAGGGCGTCGTAGGTCGAGATGGCGTGAGGCCCGGTGCGCAGGCCGGAGACGGCATCGGCCAGCACCGGCCAGCCGGCGGCGGCGGCGAAGCGCTCGACCGAAGCTGGGGCGGCCTGCGCCCCCCATCCGGCTATGACCATGCCCTTGGGCGAGTCGGCCACCATGCGGGCGAGGCGGTCGACATCGTCGGGGCGGGGCAGGGCGGGGCGAGACGTGGTCGACGTCCACGGCGCCCCATCGGCCCGGCCCGGCGCGTCGACGGCGGCACCGGTGGGCACCAGGGGTTCCCGGAACGCCAGGTTGAGGTGCACCGGTCCCGCCGGCGGACCCACCGCCTCGGCGACCGCCCGCGACGCCACCGACCGCCAGTAGGTGCCCACGCCGGGCCGGTCCTCGGGCACCCCGACCTCGACGAACCAGCGCACGGCGTCACCGAACAACTTCAGTTGATCGATGGCCTGGCTGGCTCCGGTGTCGCGCAACTCGGGGGGACGGTCGGCCGTGCACACCAGCAAGGGGGTACGGCTGTGGTGGGCTTCGACGACCGCTCCGTGCAGGAGGGCGGCGGCCGAGCCAGAAGTGGTGACCACGGCGACGGGCCGGCCCGAGGCCTTGGCCGCGCCCAGGGCGAACGCGCCGGCCGAACGCTCGTCGAGAAAGACCTCGACGCGGATACGGCTGTCATCGGCGAGGGCCAGGGCGAGCGGCGTCGAGCGCGACCCGGGGGCCACGGCGACCACGGCGACACCGGCGCGGGCCCATTCGTCCACCAGGGCCAGGGCGAACCCGGTGGCGGCGTCGGCGATCACCGGCCCACAATCGCCCGGTGTTGCACTGCGAGATCCAGGGCCCGCCAGCCGGAGGTCGGGTCGTGCTGGTGCACGGTTTCACCCAGACGGTGCGGTCGTGGGACTCGGTGGCGTCCGGGCTGACCGGACGGCGGGAGATCGTGCGAATCGACCTGCCCGGCCACGGCCTGTCGTCCGACCTCCGACTGAGTTTCAACGAGACAGCCGCGGCCATTGCCGGGGCCGGCGGGAAGGGGGCCTACGTCGGCTACTCCTTGGGCGGTCGTCTCTGCCTGCGCCTGGCCCTGGACCGGCCCGACCTGGTCGGCGCTCTCGCCCTCGTGGGCGCATCGCCGGGGTTGGACGACCCGGCCGAACGGGCGACCCGACGCCGCGCCGACGAGGCCCTGGCGGTACAGATCGAGACCGACGGCACAACTGCCTTCGTGGACGGTTGGCTGCGACAACCAATGTTCGCCGGCCTCAGCCCGTCGCCCGGCGATCGGGCTGCCCGCGACGCCAACCCACCCGGCGGCCTGGCCGCCGCCCTCCGCCTGCTCGGCACGGGTACCCAGGAACCGTTGTGGGACCGACTGGGAGAGCTCACCATGCCGGTTCTGCTGGTGGTGGGCGAGCACGACGTCAAGTACACGGCCCTGGCCGAGCGCATGGCCACGGCGATCCCGAACGCCACCGTGGTTCGCACGCCCGGCGCCGGCCATGCCGCCCACCTCGAGCGCCCGGGGGAGTGGACTGCGGCGGTGACGGCGTTCCTCGACGCTCATCACGCCTCGTAGCGGTCGAGAAGGGCGGGATCGGGAACGGGCCGTCGTAGCTCCAGCTCGCCGCCCACCGGCAAGAGGGGGTCGATGACCACGTCTCCGTCGAGCAGGGCGGCCGTACCGAGCCCGCACGCCCAGGGCAGCTCGGGGAGGGCGGCGGCCAGGGCCAGGCCGGCGGCGATGCCCACAGACGTCTCGTACAGCGACGACACGACGGCGGGAACGCCGGCGGCTTCGGCGACGGCCATGGCTGCGGCCACACCGCCCAGCGGCTGCACCTTGACCACCACGGCGTCGGCTGCGGCCAGGCTTGCCAACCGACGGGCGTCGTCGACACCCCGCACACATTCGTCGGCCGCCACCGCGACGGTGACCCGTCGCCGGACCCGGCCCAGGTCCTCGAGCGAAACCACCGGCTGCTCCACCAACTCCAGGTCGTAGGGCGACAGAGCGGCGACTACCGCCACTGCCGTCTCGACGTCCCACGCTCCGTTGGCGTCGACCCTGAGGGCTGTGGCCGGCCCGATCGCATCGCGCACCGCCGCCACCCGATCGACGTCGCCACCGACACCGCCCTTGACCTTCACGCACCCGAACCCATCGGCCACGGCGGCGGCGGCCAGGGCGGCGGCTTCATCGGGAGGCAGGGCAGGGATCAGGGCGTTGACCGCCACCCTCGGGCGGACCGGCACCGGCCATGCGCCCCAGGCCGCCTCCGCGGCGGCCCGGCGAGCGGCGACGGGATCGACGGGGTACCCGGGGGGAGGCGACGTGCACTCGCCCCAGCCGGACGGGCCTTCCACGAGGACGGCCGTCACCGCCGTCAACCCGGCCACCGGGACCCGCAACGGCACCACCACCCGTCGCCCCCGGGGAACCTCGACGTCGGTCAGAGCCACAAGCCCACGGCCAACAGGACGGCCAGCGCCAGCTGCAGCCGGGCGGTGGCGATCAGGGCGGCGACCAGGGCCGAGGCCTCGCGGCGGCGGGCTACCGTGCGCAACGGCCGGACGGCCAGGGGAACGCACGCGAGCACCAGCAGGGCTCCGGGAGCGACCACGGCCATGGCGGCGCCGCTGACCAGGCCACCCACCACACACGTGGCATAGAGCAGGCGGGCCCCCGCCGCACCGATCCGCACCGCGAGGGTGCGCTTGGCGACCACGGCGTCGGTGTCGACGTCGCGGAGGTTGTTGACCACGAGGATTGCGCAGGCCAGCAGGCCCACGGCCAACGACCCACCGACGGCCACCCAGGGCACCCGCTCGATCTGGACGTAGGCCGAGCCACAGGTGGCCACGAAGCCGAAGAACACCAGCACCGACACCTCACCCAGTCCCGCCGACGCGTACGGCCGCGGCCCCCCGCTGTAAAGAGCAGCAGCGCCAATGGCCGCCACGCCCACGAGCAACAGCCGCCAATCGACAACGACCGCCAACACCAACCCGGCCAGACCAGCGACAGCAAACGCAACAATGGCGGCCGTCTTCACCGCCCGAGGCGAAGCCAGCCCCGAAGCCGTGAGCCGCACCGGCCCCTTCCGCTCGACGTCGACCCCCCGCACCCCATCGGAATAGTCGTTCGCAAAATTCACGCCCACCTGAAGCGCCAGCGAGACAACGAGAGCAAAGAAGGCGCGCCAAGCGATAAAGGGTCCGTACCGAGAGGCAGCGGCAGTGCCGACAAGCACAGGCGCAATTGCAGCCCCAAGCGTCTTCGGCCGCGCCCCCTGCACCCACAGGGAGAAGTTGACTCTCTTACTCTCTCTAGCCACGGGGAGAAGGGGCGGGCGATGGCCAGGGGGAGGCGTCCCGGGTGGCCCGTAGGGAGGGGTCCCCATGGGGCAGGGGCCCCATGGGGAGGGACCCTGAGGGACAGGACCCGGGACGCCGGGGGCGGATCACGGCCGTTTGGGAAACCGCGAAAAGTCAGGCCGCCGCTTCCCCACGTAGGCGTCCCGCCCTTCTTGGGCCTCCTCCGACAGGTAGTAGAGCAACGTCGCATCGCCGGCCAGCTGCTGGATACCGGCCAGGCCGTCGGTGTCGGCGTTGAAGGAGGCCTTGAGCATGCGCAGGGCCAGGGGGCTGTGCTCCAGGATCCGCCGGCACCAGGCCATCGTCTCCACCTCCAGGTCGGCCAGGGGGACGACCCGGTTCACCAGGCCCATGGCCAGGGCATCGGCGGCGTCGTACTGCTCGCACAGGTACCAGATCTCCCGGGCCTTCTTCTGGCCCACCGTACGGGCGAGCAGGCCGGCGCCGTAGCCCCCGTCGAAGGAGCCCACCCGGGGCCCGGTCTGGCCGAAGCGGGCGTTGTCGGCGGCGACGGTGAGGTCGCAGACCAGGTGCAACACGTGGCCTCCGCCGATGGCGTAGCCGGCCACCATGGCGATCACCGGCTTGGGGAGCCGACGGATCTGGATCTGGAGGTCGAGGACGTTGAGGCGGCCCACGCCATCGTCGTCGCGGTAGCCGTCGTCGCCCCGTACCTTCTGGTCGCCGCCCGAGCAGAAGGCCAGCGGACCCTCGCCGGTGAGGATGATCACCCCCACCTCGGGGTCGTCGCGGGCCATTTCGAAGGCGTCGGCCAGCTCGAACAGGGTCTGGGGGCGGAAGGCGTTGCGCACCTCAGGCCGGCAGATCGTGAGCTTGGCGGTGCCATCGGCGACGTCGTAGCGGATGTCGCCGAAGTCACCCTGGCTCTGCCAGTTCGCTCCCGGTCGAATGGGGTCGTCATCCACGGGTGTCATTACTCCTAGAGCGATCACTCCTACGAACCCCGCTACCGTAGCGTCCGTGGCCCAACCCGAGAAAGGCGCCCTCACCGCCGTACCCCTCACCGGTGCCGATGCGGCCGCCGCCGTCGTGGCCGAATGGGACGAGGGCCGGGCCGTGCTTCTCCTCGACCCCCGTGCGCCGGCACCGGAACGCCGCCGCATCCTGGATGCCCTCCGCCCCACCCACCAGCTGGGCGAGTGGGGCGTGCGGGCCCTCCCCGGCGGGATCCCCGTGGACCGGGAGGTCGCGGCGGTGGTGGCCACGTCGGGCACCTCGGGAGAACCGAAAGGCGTGGAGCTGACATGGGCGGGCCTGGCCGCCTCGGCTGAGGCCAGCCGGCGCGCCCTCGACTCGGCCGAACGTTCCGGTGCTCACGCCTCGGCGGGCCTTGGCCCGGCGAAACGTGACCAGAACGGTGGGGGGGACTCCGGATGGCTGTGCTGCCTCCCGGTGCACGGCATCGGCGGCCTGGGGATGGTGGCCCGGGGGTGGTCCACCAAGGTGCCCGTCGAGGTCGTGGCCCGGTTCGACCCCGCTGCCGTTGGCGACACCGGTGCCTCGTTCACCTCGCTCGTGCCCACCACGTTGCGACGCTGTCTCGACGCCGGAGTCGACCTGAGCCGCTTCCACGCCATCCTCGTGGGCGGGGCACCGTTGGATCCTGCGCTTCGCGCCCGGGCCGAAGCGGCAGGCGCAGCCGTGGTGTCCACCTACGGGATGACCGAGACCTGGGGTGGCGTGGTGTACGACGGCCACGCCCTCGACGGCGTCGAGGTCCGCCTGGGCGACTCCGACGAGATCCTCGTCCGGGGACCCATGGTGATGCGCGGGTACCGGCTGCATCCGGACGACACCGCCGCCGCCTTGTCGTCCGGCGGCTGGCTGCACACCGGCGACGCCGGCGCGTGGGAACAGGCGGACACTCCGTTCGGGCACGGAGCCAGGCTCCGGGTCGTCGACCGGCTGCGCGATCTGATCGTGAGCGGCGGGGTGAACGTGAGCCCCACCGAGGTCGAAGCCGTCCTTCAGGGCCATCCCGGGGTAGCCGATGTTGGTGTGGTGGGAACTGCCGATGCCGACTGGGGCGAGCGGGTGGTGGCCCACGTGGTGGCCGCCGACGCCGACGATCCACCCTCCCTGGACGGTCTGCGGGCGTACGCCGCCGAGCAGCTGTCGACGGCCAAGCTGCCCCGCCAACTGGTGCTGGTGGCCGAGGTCCCTCGCAGCTCGGGCGGCAAGACCCTCAGACGGCTCCTCGCAGGATTGAGGACGCCCGAGGATGGCTACGATCCGTCAGTATGACGAGCTTTTCCATGCCAAGGGGCAATGACCAGCCGAAGTCCAAGGCCGAAGAAGAAGACGAAGAGGAGAAAGAGCGTAAGGCCAACCAGCTCGGCGAGGACGACGTCATCGACGTCGAGGCCGAGCGGAAGGAGTCCGACACCGACGAGATCCTCGACCGACTCGACCGCGAGCTGGTCGGCCTGGTGCCGGTCAAGACCCGAATCCGCGAGATCGCCGACCTCCTCGTCGTCGACCGCATGCGGCGGAAGTTCGGGATCGACTCGAGCCGACCCACCCTGCACATGTCGTTCACCGGCAGCCCGGGCACGGGAAAGACGACCGTGGCCATCCGTATGGCCGAGCTGTTGAAGTCGCTCGGGTACCTCGGCAAGGGCCACCTGACCCAGGTCACCCGCGACGACCTGGTGGGCCAGTACATCGGCCACACCGCCCCCAAGACCAAGGAGGTCCTGAAACGGGCCATGGGTGGCGTGCTCTTCATCGACGAGGCCTACTACCTCTATCGGAAGGAGAACGAGCGCGACTACGGCCAGGAGACCATCGAGATCCTCCTCCAGATCATGGAGAACCAGCGCGACGACCTCGTGGTCATCCTCGCCGGTTACAAGGACCGCATGGACACCTTCTTCGAGAGCAACCCGGGCATGGGCTCACGCATCGCCCACCACATCGACTTCCCCGACTACTCGGTCGACGAGCTCATGGCCATCGCCGAGCTCATGCTCACCGAGCAGCACTACGAGATGTCCGAAGAGGCAGCCAAGAGCTTCCAGGAGTACCTGGGGCGGCGGGTGGGCCAGCCTCGGTTCGCTAATGCCCGCAGCGTGCGCAACGCCCTGGAGCGGGCCCGCCTCCGCCACGCCAGCCGGGTGGTGGCCGATCAGGCCAAGGTGAGCAAGGCCGACCTCATGCGCATCGAGGCCGAGGACATCCTCAAGAGCCGGGTCTTCGACGAGACCGAGGAGGAGGCCGACGACAGGGAGAGCGCAGAGGACGGCACCTCCAACGGCCAGGGCGAGTCCGAGACCGAAGATGCGTCGGCCAAGGACGAATAAGGCCGTGCGGTAACCGGTAACCGGTAGCCGGTCACCGACGCACTGCAGGCGATGGCACACTCGAAGATGCGAAGAACTCGTTTTCTGCTCGTCGCCGCCACCATGGTCACCGGCACCCTGAGCGGGATCGTGCTCTCGGCCCCGGCCGCCGGCGCAGCCGTACCCGCCACGTTCGTCGACCAGCTCGTCACCGCGGTGGCCGCCCCCACGGCGATGGACTTCACCCCGGACGGGCGCATGCTCGTCACCACCCAACCCGGATCCCTACGGGTCGTCCAGGACGGCGTGCTCCTCCCCGCCCCGGCCATCGACCTCTCGCCCAAGCTGTGTACGAATTCCGAACGCGGCCTGCTCGGGGTGGCCGTCGACCCCGCGTTCACGACCAACCACTTCGTCTTTCTCTACTACTCGTTAAACAAGGGCGGGGCGTGCGACACCTCCACCGTCAACCGCGTCGCGCGATTTGTCATGTCCGGGAACACGTTGAGCGGCGAGACCGTCCTCATCGACAACATTCCGTCCCCGGCCGGTAACCACAACGGCGGAGACCTCGAGTTCGGCAAGGACGGGTTCCTCTATGTGAGCGTGGGCGACGGGGGCTGCGACTACCCGGGCGGGACGCCGAGCGGCTGTGGCGCGGCGAACGACGCGTCGCGCGACCAGAACTCGCTCCTGGGCAAGGTCCTGCGGATCGACAGGGACGGCATCGCTCCCGCCGGCAACCCGTTCCAGGCCGCCGGAGCCCGGTGCAACGTTGCCGGGGGCACCACCCCGGGCAATACCTGCCAGGAGACCTTCGCCTCGGGACTGCGCAACCCCTTCAGGATGGCCTTCGACCCCAACGTCGCGGGGACGCGGTTCTACGTCAACGACGTGGGCCAGTCCACGTGGGAGGAGATCGATCAAGGAACGGCCGGCGCCGACTACGGCTGGAACGTGCGCGAGGGCCACTGCGCCACCGGGTCGACGACCAACTGCGGCCCGCCACCGGCGGGGATGACCAATCCCATCTTCGACTATGGCCGGGCCGACGGCTGCGGGACGATCACCGGCGGCGCATTCGTGCCCAACGGTGTGTGGGGCTCCGACTTCGACGGCAAGTACCTGTTCGCCGACTACCTCTGCGGCAAGATCTTCCGCCTCGACCCGAACGGCAGCGGCGGGTTCAACCGGGTCGACTTCGTCACCGGGCTGGGCTCGGGTAGCGCCGTCGACCTCACCTTCGGCCCGTGGAAGGGCACGCAGGCCCTCTACTACTCGTCCTACGCGGGAGGCGGCCAGATCCGCAGGATCAGCCGCACGGTGGGCACGTCCGACGACTACAACGGCGACGGGACCACCGACGTCGGCGTGTTCCGGCCCTCCAACGGCACCTGGTACGTCCGGGGGGTCGCCGACACGGTGTGGGGCGCTTCCGGCGACGTCGCCGTGCCCGGCGACTACAACGGTGACGGGCGCACCGATCTGGCCGTCTGGCGGCCCAGCACCGGCACCTGGTACGTGCGAGGGGTTGCCGACACGGTGTGGGGCGTGTCCGGCGACGTCCCCGTGCCCGGCGACTACAACGGTGATGGTAAGGCCGACATCGCCGTGTTCCGGCCCTCCGACGGCACCTGGTACGTGCGAGGGGTTGCCGACACGGTGTGGGGCGTGTCCGGGGATATCCCCGTGCCCGGCGACTTCAACGGCGACGGGCGAGCCGACCACGCCGTGTTCCGACCCTCGAACGGCACCTGGTACGTGCGGGGGGTCGGCGACACGGTATGGGGCGCGTCGTCGGACACACCGCTGACCTCCCCGAGCTGACCAGCGCCGCCAGGACCGGCCGCGGCACCAACCCTGTCGCCAGGCTGTAGAAAGTGGCGGGAATGCCCGAGACCCGCACACGTCACTGGTCGGTCCCAGCCGTGGCGGCTGTCGTGCTGGGTCTGGTCGCGGCGTCGGGTTCGCCGGGTACGGCGGTGGGAGCTGCGGAAGCGGTGAACGGTCGCGGACGCATCTCCGCCAACACGCCCCTTGGCAATTCGGCGCCGGGGCTCGGGCGTGGCGTGCCCGGACTGGCTGTGGACCCGGCCAACCCTGACCACGTCGTGGAGGTCGACGAGGACTTCCTCCGAGGCCAGTGCACCAACGGGGCCACCTTCGACGGTGGGAGGACCTGGACTCGGGGCGACCTCACCGTGCCCCCCGGGCTGTTGTCCACCGGTGACCCGGCGTCACCGCCGTGCAACGCGATCGACTCCGCGGGGAACACCCATTTCGACCAGAGCGTGGCGTTCGGCTCGGGCGCCAACGTGTACACGACGTTCTCGTCGGCAAACGCGGTCGTGGTGTCGCACTCCCCCGACGGGGGGACGTCGTGGGCGCCGGGCGTGGTGGCCGTCGGGGCCCCGCCCGTGTCGGGCGCCGCCGACATCCGGCCCCAGTTGGCGGTCGAGCCCAGCCCCGATGGAGACCGGATCTACCTGTCGGCCCTGGGCCCGGACGCGAACGGCGCCACTGCGGCGCCTCGACTGGTGACGACCCGATCCGACGACGGTGGGCGCACGTGGACTCCCGTGGTCGACGCCCAGGGTGACGGCGACCGCGTGCGGGAACCGGCCCAACCGGCGGTCGGCCCCGACGGCGGCGTGTATGTCGCTTGGCACAGCACGGCCGGGGCCACGGCCAACCACGTCGTGGTGGCCCGGTCGACCGATCGCGGTGCCACCTGGACGCGTTCGCCGGCCGGCGACGTCCCCGAAACCGGGGGCTTCCCTAGCCTGATGGTCGCCGGCCGGGCAGGCACCGTCGACCTCGTCTACGCAGGTTCGCACGACGGACGATCCGACATCTCCTTCCAGCAGTCGGGCGATGGCGCCTCCACCTGGTCGACGCCCGTTCGGGTCTCCGACGACGCTCCGGGCACGGAGCCGGCACTCCGTTCGGGCACGGAGCCGGTGCACTACCTGGTCCCCCGTCTGGCGGTGGCGCCCGGCGGGCGCCTCGACGTCGCCTGGTTGGACACCCGCAGTGGCTACGACGCCGTGCGCGACGCGCCGCTCGGCTTCGGCGACATCTGGTACTCCTCCTCCGCCGACGACGGGAAAGCCTTCGCCACCAACCGGCGGGTGAACGACCACTCGATCAATCTCGGCCCCGGTGCCGCCACCCAGAGCGCCCTGGCCCGTCACGGCCCGGTGCTCGCGGGGCTGGGCGAGGACCGCCTCATGTTCGCCTGGGGAGACTCACGCAACGCCGGCGTCGGAACGGGCGTCGACGCCGACAGCCACGCTGGCAGCGACGTCTACAAGGCCACCCTCGACCTCTCCGCGACAGGGGCCCTACCGGCCACGGCCTTCGAGGACACGGGTCCCGAGAAGCTGTCGGTCGACCTCTCCCGGCTCGCCTTCCCGGGTGGCCCGGCCAAGGCCGGAAGCCAGCGCACGACCAGGGTCGTGCTCGTCAACGCCACCGACGACACCGGACTGGCCCTTGCCGCCGCCGTCCTGGCCCGCGCCAACGACAGCCCGCTGCTGCTCGCCCGGGCCACCGACCTGACGTCCGACCAGAAGGCCGAGGTGGCGCGCCTGGCCCCCGGAGGTGCCTACCTCGTCGGGGCGGCCACCAGGCTGTCGGACAAGGTGGTGGCGTCGCTCGCCGAGGCTGGGGCCACAGACGCAGAGCGCATCACCGGCAGCGATTCGACCGATACCGCCCGTCGCATCGCCGCCCTCCTCGACACCCGTGACGCCGCCCAGCGCGCCGCGCGCACGCCCGCCTTCGACGCCGCGGTCATCGTCAACACCCAGACGGGCGACGCGGCGACCGGTTCGGCTCTGGCTGCCGCCCTGCGTATGCCGGTGCTCTTCACCCAACGCGACGCTGTGCCACCGGCCACGACCGCGGCCCTCGACGAGCTGGCCATCAAGACCACGATCGTAGTCGGGGGTCCGGAGTCGGTCGGGAACAGCGTGCTGGCCGCGTTACCCGGGGCCAAGCGCCTGGGTGGTGACGACCCGACCGCCACCTCGGAGGCTGTGGCCGCCGAGGCCCGCGCCCGTAACCTGCCGTCGAACGTCGTCTACGTCAGCGACGGCGAGCGGCCCACCGACCAGGCGGCCATCGGCGCGGCGGTGGCCAGCGTCGGTGGGCTCATGCTGGCCGAGCCCGACGCCAGCCCGACCGCCGCCCGCCGCTCGCTCGACAGGCTCGGGCTAACGCCCGTGGTCGACCGCCTCGTCTCGGTGAGGAGCAACACCGCCGGCGCCGGGACCGGGGTCCGCATGGCCCTCGCCGCGGTGATCCTCCTGATCGGCATCGCCACGATCGTCGTCGCCCTGGTTCATCGTTCCGACCGGGACTCCGGGTCACCGACCACCGACACCGACGACCGCGCTACTCGATCCCGTGCTCCAGGGCATAGCGGATGAGCTCCTGCTTGCGACTCAGGTGGAGCTTGCCGAGGATGTTGCGGACATGGTTCTCCACCGTCTTTTCGGCAATGAACAGAGTGGCCCCGATCTCCTTGTAGGTGTGGCCCCGAGCCACGAACTGGAGGACCTCGCGTTCGCGGTCGGAGAGGGGCTGGGCTCCGGTGGAGCGGGCCATGCGGCGGAACTCGCCCAGGAGCAGGCCGGCGAGCGTCGGTGAGAAGACGGGTTCGCCCTGGGCCGCCCGCCAAAGGGCGTTGCGCAGCTCGGGCCCCGGGGTCGACTTGACCAGATAGCCGACGGCGCCGGCGGCCACGGCGTCGAGCAGATCGCGCTCCTGCTCCGACACGGTGAGCATGACAATACGGGTCTCGTCGCCGCATGTGCGGGCCACACGGATGCCGCCGCCGCCGGGCATGTTCAGGTCGCACACCACCAGGTCGGGATGGTGGGTGCGGATGGCAGTGATCGCCTCCTCAGCCGTGCCCGCCTCGGCCACCACCCAGAAGTTGTCCCCCAGGTCGGCCCGCACACCGTCGCGCCAGATGGGGTGGTCGTCGGCCAGCACCACCTTCACGGAAGCCACAGGCACACCTCCGTACCCGAGCCGGGCCTGCTGGTGACATCCACCCGCCCGCCGGCTTCCTCCATCCTGGCCCGGATCGACCGGGCCAGCCCCTGACCCGGTGTGGTGGTCGCCGGGTCGAAGCCTCCCCCATCGTCCTTCACCGAGCAGAAGACCCCGCCGCCGTCGGTGGGCTCCACGTACACGGTGATCCGTCCCGCCCCGCCGTGCTTGCCGGCGTTCATCACGGCCTCCCCGGCGGCACCGGCCAGTGCCGCGGTGTGGGCAGCCGTGAGGGGCGGTAGGTCCTCGGCCACCAGGACATCGGCCCGACCGCCGAAGGCGTCCTCGTAGCGCGCCGCGACAACCCGCAGGGCTGCGCCCAGATCGCCGCCTCCGAAACCGACAGTTGCATGCAGACCGCCTTGGTCAGCGCCGTCGTTGCCGCGGGCGAGCGCCCCGAAGAGGTATTCGCGCAGCTCGCGCTCCTGCTCCCGGGCCAGGCGAGCGAGCACGGGATCGTCGGTCCGCCGTTCCACCACGGTCAGAGTCTGGAGCACCCCGTCGTGCAGGGTCCGGGCCACCTCCTCACGGGCCCGGGCCGCGGAGATCTGGCTCTCGGCCCGGCGCAACAACCCGGCCACATAGCCGGCGGCGGCCCCGCCCAGGGCATAGAAGACCACGGTGTTGGTGAGCGACAACACCTTGCCACCGGTGTCGATGTGGGCCCCGTTGGCCACCGTCGCCGCCACCCGGGCCAGGCCCAGCACCACCCCGGCCCCCGCCGCGGCCAGGGGACCGAGGGCCACACCCGCACCGAGTATGCCGACCAGGGGCCACACCGAGCCCAGCGACTGCGAGGTGGAGAAGGCGTGGTGGGGGCCGTAGGCCCAGCCGTCGCCGAACACCAGGGCGGCGCCAACCGCCAGCTCGGCCAGGACGGGCCCCGGGGCGAGGAGGGCGGCCGGACGACGACGGACGAGGGCGGTGTCGACGACGGTGACGGCAAGGGCCGCCCCCGCCAGGGCGAGGGCCAGGCCCGGCTCTTCGAGATCGTGACGCGAAACGACGAGAACGACCGCCATCCACGCCCACGCCCCCCAACGGAACGCGACCAGGCCCTGGAGAACCGACCGTTCCATACCGTCGGAAGGCTACGGCCCGAACCTGGCCCGAGGTCGACCTCAGCGGCGGGCGCGGAGGGCCACCGCCCGGGCCCACGCCACCAGCGGCACCTGGAACGGGAGGCGGAGCCACGCCACCACTGGCGAGCCCAGGGGGAAGGGCCTGCCGGCAAGGCCACCGTCGAGGGCCATCTGCACGTTGGCGGGGAAGACCGCCACCAGGACGCCCACAGTCAGCCATCCGCCCAGGACCCGGGTGCGACGGAACAGGAGCAGGGCGGCGCACCCCAGCTCGGCGGCCCCGCTGAAGCGCACCCAGAGACCGGCCGAACCCAGGAAATGCGGGACGATCTGCTCGTAGGGCTCAGGGGCGAGGAAGTGGCCGGCGCCGGAAGCGGCCATGGCGGCGGCGAGGGCGAGCGCTCCGCCCCGCCCTGCCCACATCCGGTCGGCGTCGCCGGGCGCCCCCTCGCCGGCATCATCGGACTCGGCCCTGTCCGGTGGCAGCAGTGCGCGCGTCATCCCTCTCTCCTTCGGTGCACGGGCACCTCCCGTATGGCCGTCCGGTGCCGGGAGACGGCCCCGGGGTCACCTACGCTCGGAGTGTGGGTTTCCGCTGGGTTCCGATCGTGATCGTCGTGGTCGGGGGTGTGCTGGGCCTCGCCGTGGCCGGATTTCCGTCCCGACGAAGCGACGCCCCGATCAAGGTTCAGGCCGTGGCGTCGAGCACCACGTCCACCTCGTTGGCGGTGACGAGGACCACGACGAGTTCGACGACCACGTCCTCGACGACACCGGTCCGCCCGGCCGGCGAGGTTCGGGCAACGGTCGTCAACGCCTCCGGGGTACCCGGTTCGGCCGGGCGCGTCGGCGCCGTCATCAAGGCCCGCAGTTGGGACCTCAAGGCACCACGAGCCGACCGCCCGGCCCAGGACGCCACCGTGATCATGTACCGCCCCGGCTACGACAACGAGGCCCGGGCCCTGGCTACGGCTCTCGGCCTGGACCCCGGCGTGGCCGCGCCTCTCGATGCCGGGGTGGTCTCGCCCGACGAGGCCGACCTGGCCGTGCTCGTCGGCACGGCGTTGGCCAAGCGGACCAACTGAGCTCTCGGCTTCGTGCCCGGCACCTTCGTCCGATCGGGGGGGTCGAGCGCCATCGCCTGCATGCCCTCGAGAACCGAAGCGGGTGGACCCGTGTACGGAAAGCACGTGACACCGCCCGTCAGGAGCTGAAGCCGGACGAAGCCCAAATGCACGGACGACTACCCTGGCCCTCATGGCGTGTCGAAGGCTCGGCCACCGGACCAGCGATATGAGGTTGGCATGAACAGACTCGTAGTCAAGACCACCCTGATCGTCGTCTCCGTCATGGTCGTGGTCGCTGGCTGCGGCGGGTCGTCGAAGAAGGCGGCGCCGGCCGCTACGACCGTTGCCGCGGGCGCCACGCCCGGAGCGGTGGCGGTGAACGCCACGGTCCCTCTCGGCAAGCCGGCCTGCGAGTTCCTCAGCCGCGACGACATCGCCGGCGCGCTGGGCAATCCCGTCGGCGACCCCACGCCGGCAGGGGAGACCAACTGCACGTGGGGAACGAGCGTCGACGGCGGGACCAGCCTCGACGTCGTGGTCGTGAAGGCCGCCCCCGGCGCCAGTGCCGAAGCGTGCAAGGACCAGCGCAACAACCTCCCCCGGGGGATCGACAGGGAGTCGGTCTCCGGCGTCGGCGACTCGGCTCTGTGGTTCGTCGACCAGTTGACCACCATCAAGCAGGGCCACTTCCTGGCCTGCTGGAACAACGGGGTGGTCGTCATCCTGCTCACCGGGGAGAAGGACGCAGCCGCCCTCAAGGCCACGGCGTCGGGTCTGGCCGAGAAGGTCCACAGCCGCCTGACCTGAAGTCCCCGGGGGTCGGATGGTCGGGTCAGCTGTCGTCGGGCCGGCGGACCACGACGACGGTGTTCGAAGAGCTCGAGGGGTCGAAGCGCAACTGCACCTTGTCGGGATCGACCGGCTTGGTGGGGGCCTCCTGCTCGATGCCCACGGTGTCGACCGGTCGCGGATCGAACACCTGCCGAAGGCCGAGGGCGAACGCCGCGGCCACGCCGGAGGCGGCCACCCCGTGGGCCGTGCTGCCGCGCCTCCGATCGGCCGAATCCTGCGGGCTTTCAGCCGGATCCTGCAGACGGTCGTCGGGCGGCTCCACCCTTCCAAGGTTACTCCTCGGTCCTCGACACCGTTCTGCCGGTTTCGCTCAGACGAGAAATCGGAACGCCGGTGAATCGGCCGAGAGGCGCTCGATCTGGAGCAGGCTGGCATCCATCCGGGCGATCAGCGGGGCCAGGTCGGCAGTGGAGACGAGCTCGACGCCGACCAGCGCCGGGCCGACCTCGCGGTTGTTCTTCTTCACGTACTCGAACAGGGTGATGTCGTCGTTCGGCCCCAGAACGTTGTCCAAAAAGCCCCGGAGGGCGCCCGGTTCCTGGGGGAACTCCACAAGGAAGTAGTGCTTCAGGCCCTGGTGGACCAGCGAGCGCTCGACCACCTCGCCGTAGCGGCTGACGTCGTTGTTGCCTCCCGAGACGATGGCGACAACGGAGGCGCCCGGGCTGACGTCGAGGCCACCGCCAAGGGCAGCGACGGCGAGGGCGCCGGCGGGCTCGGCGATGATCCCGTCGCGCTGGTACAGCTCGAGCATGGTGGTGCATACCCGACCCTCAGGTACGGTCACGACGTCGTCGACGAGCGTGCGGACGATCTCGAACGTCTCGGTGCCGACCCGACGGACAGCCGCACCGTCGACGAAGCTGTCGATCGAATCAAGGGTGACGGGCTCGCCCGCATCCAGCGCGGCACGCATGCTCGCCGCCCCCGCCGGCTCGACACCGACCACGCGCGTCGGCGGCGTGGTCCCGGCGGCGACGGCCGCGCACCCGGCCAGTAGGCCGCCACCGCCGACGGGTACGAGCAGGACGTCGGGCGGACGGCCGAGCTGCTCCATGACCTCGAGGGCGACCGTCCCCTGACCGGCGATAACCCGCGGGTCGTCGAATGGCGGGACCAGGACCGCCCCCTCGCGAACAGCGAGGGCCACCGCCGAGTCGTGGGCTTCGTCGTAGGTATGCCCTTCCACCAGGACCGTCGTGTCCGGGCCACCCAGGGCCACGATCTGTTCGCGCTTCTGGCGCGGCGTCGTCCGCGGCAGCACGACCCGACATCGCACGCCCAGAAGTCGACAGGTGAACGCCACCCCCTGGCCGTGGTTCCCGGCGCTGGCACACACCACCCCGTTGGCCTGTTCCGACGGCTCGAGCGAGGTGATGAAGTTGTAGGCGCCGCGCAACTTGTACGACCGGACCGGTTGGAGGTCCTCGCGTTTCAGCCAGACGTCGGTGCCGACCAGCTCCGACAACCGCTCGCTGCGCTCCAGGGGTGTGCGGACGACAACCTCGAGAAGGCGCTTGGCGGCGGCCCGCACGTCGTCGATCGACACCGTCGTCATGGCCCGTCACTCACCTTCTGACTCTAAGGGACGCGTGCGCCTCCGGTAGCGCGAAGCGCGCAGGTGCCGAGCGTCAATCGGGCGGCGGACCGTCGCTGAGGTCGTCGTCGGCCACTTGGGCGTAGATCGCCCGGTGCACATCGTCCTCAACGACCGCCGTGAGCCGGTCGTGGCGCACAGCCTCCTGCGGGCCGATCTGCGTCAGGAACGCCTCGGCCTCGGAGGCGTCGATGTCCGTGAAGCCGATCGTGACGATCTCGCGCCGATCCGTGGCCGACTGACCCGAGACCACACGCGTCGGGATGCCGAAACCATTGTCCGGCTCCCACGCGGCCCGGAAGTCCTCGTAGGTCTTCCCGTCGCGCAGGCGACGGGTGAGGATCGTGATGATCACCGCGGCCCCTTCCTCCGAGTCTGGATCACGAACATGTTGCCGCGTCGGCTCACCCTTGTGGAGCGGCAGCGATCCATCTGAACGTGGTCGATCCGAATTGTTCCTGTCCTCCGTCGCAGCCCGTCGATCTGACGGAGATGGTCACCTGAGAGGTGCCGGCTCGCGAGTAGTGGCGGGGAGCGCGTGGCACCTCTCCCATGCCGACCTATGCAGCGGCCGGCGCCGGCTCCGCCGGGGGCTCGACGCGCGTGGGCAGCCGGGTGGGCAGCACGAGGAAGGCGAAGACGGCGCCGCCGAAGACCACTCCCGCGCATACGAGGGAGCCCCGACTGAAGCCTTCCATGAACGACAGGCGGGCGGCGTCCACGATGATCGCCCGCGCCGGGACGGGCACTTGGCCGGCGATACCGAGGGCGGCTGCGGTCGACGCCCGGGCGGCCGCCAGTGCCGGAGGTGGAAGACCCACCCCGGCCAGCCGGTGAGCCAGGTTGGGCCCGTAGACCGAAGAGAACACCGCCCCCACGACGGCGACGCCGAAGGCACCACCGAGCTCCCGGGTCACGTCGTTGACCGCCGAGCCGACGCCGGCCTTGGCGGGCGGAAGCACGGCGAGGATGGCGTTGGTCGACGGAGCGGCCACCAACCCCAGCCCTGCGGCGATCAGCACCATGGAGACGAGCACCGGGCCGAAGTAGGCGGAGTCGATGCTGAGCGTGGAGGCCACGAAGAACCCGGCGCCCATGAGCACGAGCCCGAGCGGGACGACCACCTTGGTGCCCAGGCGCCCGGCCAGAGCGGGGGCGGCCGGCGCCACCGCTCCGGTGGCCAGGGCGAAGGGCAGGGTATGGACCCCCGCCGAGAGGGTGTCGTAGCCCCGGACGAGCTGGAAATACTGGGTGATGAGGAAGATGAAGCCGAACAGAGCGAAGAACGACACGGTGATGGAGAAACTGGCCGCGCTGAAGTGGATGTTGCGGAAGAGGTCGACGTCGAGCATGGGTTGGGGCACCCGGCGCTCCCAGACGGCGAACAGCGCCAGCACCGCCACGCCGACGATGTAGCCGGCCACGGTGAGCGGATTGCTCCAGCCCCGGCCCGGCGCCTCGATTGTGGTGTAGACGACCGTGACCACGCCCACGATCGACAGGGCGAAGCCGACGAGGTCGAGCTTCGGGGCCTCCGGGTCGCGGGTCTTGGGAATCAGCCATGCCCCCAGGCCAAGGCTGATGGCGGCCACGGGCACGTTGACGAAGAAGATCGAGCCCCACCAGTAGTGCTGGAGCAGCGCCCCACCCGTGAGGGGGCCGAGGGCGACGGCCAAACCGACGACGCCGGTCCACACCCCGATGGCCGCGGCCCGCTCCTTGGCGTCGATGAAGGTGTTGGTGAGGATGGCGAGAGTGGCGGGGAAGATGAAGGCGGCGGCCAGGCCCATGAGGGCCCGGGCGGCGATGAGAACGTCGGTGGAACCCGACACGCCGGCGAACACCGAGAAGGCGGCGAACGCGGCGATCCCGAGCTGCAGGGCTCCCTTTCGGCCGTAGCGATCGCCGAGGCTGCCCCCCACCAACAGCAGCCCGGCGAACACCAACGAATAGGCGTCGACGATCCACTGGAGCTGGGCGTTCGAGGCCTTGAGCTGCTCGCTCATGGTGGGCAGGGCCACATTGACGATGGTGTTGTCGACAACGGCCAGAAACACGCTCAACGACAGCACGCCGAGGATCGCCCAGCGACGGCGGTACACGGTGTCCGGGTGGCTTCGGGTGGAAGTGGGTTCGGGCGCCAAGGTGGTTCTCCCCTGGGGTCGGGTGCGGACACCACACCGTAGGTCGGGGCCGGTCGCTTCGTTTGGCCGGACCTCTAGTCGACTCGGCAGAGCCCCAGCTGGGGAGTCACTCCGGGAGAAGGGGGCCCAGGCCGGACTTGGCCCGATCCAGGGTGTCCAGGGCTCGCGTGAGGGAGCCTCGGTCCACCGCCTTGTTCGACGCCAGGTGAATGCGCAGCAGGCGAACCTGGTCGAGATCGCCCCTCGGCATGTGAGCGGCGTTGGCGAGCCAGCCCACGGGGTCGGCGGCAGGATCGTCGGCGCCGCTGCGGCCCACGGCGCGCCCCAGGGCCATGCCCCCGGGCACCAGCCGCAGCATGGCGTCCCAGCGCTCGATCACCTGGCGTCCGAGATCGCCGGCCCGGGGCGGCACGGTGCCGCCGCCCGCAAGCGGAGTCAGCGGTGCCTTACATGCCCCGCAGCGCGCCTTGCCGGTGTCGTGAAGCGGGACCCGGTTCAACTTCTTGCACACCGGACAACGTTGGGTCGGTCCGGCGCTGGCCCGAGCGCTTGGGTCGGTCACCGGCCCAGTCTTTCCCATGGAGGCCCTCCCGGCCACCCCCAGATTGTCGTAGGGCTCATGCCGAGATTGGTTGACCGGAGAGGGTGTAGTTCCACTCGCCGTGGAAGTAGTGGGGTTGTAGTGCGTGTCCGCCCCAGCCGGCGTGCAGGGCGGGTCGCGCTCGGCGTACCGGCCGCGTAGTGGGTACGACGGGCGCCCCCGCGTTCCCAATCGGTAGCCCGGTTCATGCCCGGGAGAGTCTCGCAGCGATGCCGCGCAGCGCGCTGGTAACCACAAGCCCCACACCGAACGCCATCATCAACACGATGCCGGGATCAAAGAAGACGAGCCCAGCCTGACCATCGTGGCGACCGTCCCCTTGGATCCAACCAAGCTCGCTCAGCGTCGACAAAAGCGAGCACGCGAAGGCCGCCAGGGGCGCTACCATCGTCGACCACGACGGGCGCATGTGGCCGAATACCACCACCATACCTACGCCTGCGCAAGCGGCTATCACGATGGCGATGAAGAGAGGCCCGATTGAAGGCCGTACGGAGTCTGGCAACGAGGCAAACTGGGCTTCCCCCCGGAGCGTGGAGGCTTCCGGATAGTTGGTTGAGCATGTCATCGCCGGGCACTCCGATACCACCCGGCTCGATTGCGGGCCGTGTCGGACTTCCTGGAGGGCGGTTTCATGCCGCCTCGTCGACATTGGTTGCCGTGGCGGCCAAGTCGGCCTCGAAGTCAATGGGTGAGCGCATGGCACAGGTGCTGTGACGCCGGAGACGGTTGTAGCGGTCGATGAAGCCGGCGACG
>JBBSHU010000023.1:0-32802 GCA_038232455.1 Acidimicrobiales bacterium | reverse complement strand
CGGCAGCGCCCGAATCGGTGGCGCCGTCGCCAGCCCTCGGGCCGGCCGTGATCGACGTCGCCGTCGCCACCCTTTGGCTCGAACCCGCTTCAACCCGGTCGATCGACGAACCGTCCCTCACCAATCCCGTCGACGTCGGCGGGTGGGTGTCGTCCATGACCGTGGCCGACAAGCTGTGGCTCGTAGGCCGGCTGGCCACCCAGGCCCTTCACGGCGACCGGGTGACGGTCGTGGAGGTCCGCGGTGACTGGGCCAAGGTGGTCGTCGCCGATCAGCCCTCGTCCCTCGATCCTCGCGGCTACCCGGGATGGCTGCCCGCGGTGCAGCTGAGTCGGGGGCCGGCGAGGCCTGACACTCCGTTCGGGCACGGAGCCGACACTCCGGGCCGCGCCGGCTCACCCACGGGCGAGGACCTGGTCGCCAGCGCCCAGGCCTTCACCGGGGTGCCCTATCTGTGGGCCGGGGTCTCGCCGTTCGGCTTCGACTGTTCGGGGCTCACCTGGGCTGTCTACCGGGCCCACGGGATCGTGATTCCCCGCGATGCCGACGACCAGGCCGGCGCCGGTACCCCGGTCGACGCCTCCGCCCTGGAGCCCGGAGACCTCCTCTTCTACGCGCCCGGTCCGGGGAGGGACACCGTCCACCACGTGGCCCTGTACGTGGGGAACGGCACCATGATCCAGTCCCCGGCCACGGGGAGGACAGTGGAGACGGTGTCCGTCGACACACCGGAGTTCGCCCGCGAGTTCTGGGGCGCTCGGCGGTACCGTTCCTCCTGATCGCCATGCCACCGCGCCCGCGGCGCCGTATCATCGGCGAATGGCGATCCGTGCATCTGTGCAGGCCAAGGCCGACCGGGCGCCGTCCACACCACCGGTGTCGCCGAAGCACCTGGGCGACGCCTGAGTACCGGTCCTGACCACTGGGCCGGGGGGCGGGCAAAATGGCCGGGAATGCGAACATCGGCGCGCTCGGCCGTCCTCGTCGGGATCCTCCTCGCGCTCCTGGTCGGCGCCACCGGCTCGGTCGCCGGTCGGGTCGGGGCCGAGCGCGACCCGTTGGCCCTGGCGGCCCGGGCCGTGGCCGGGAGCCCCCTGGCCTTCCAACCTGGAGGAACCTCGCGTTTCGTGGCCCGGACGCCCACCTACGGGGTTGCCGTGTCGGCCGATGGGGCCACCGTGTCGGGGAGGCAGGCTCCGTTCCGGCTGCGTCTCGACGGGGCCAATCCCGCCGCCGCCGCCACCGGCCGCCAGCCGCTGGACGGGCGGGCCAACGTGTTCGTGGGCGACGATCCGTCGGCGTGGCAGACCGATCTCACCACCTACGGCCAGGTCGCCTTCGCCGGGGTGTGGGACGGAGTCGACGTGGTCTGGCACGGCAACGGCTCGCACCTCGAGCAGGACTTCGTGGTTGGACCCCGAGCCGATATCCGCCAGATCGGCATCGCCTTCCCTGACGCCCGCACGCTCAGCGTCGGCGAAGGGGGCGACCTGGTCGTGCACCTTCCCGACGGCGACGCCCGCCTGGCTGCTCCCACCCTGTACCAGGATGAGGGCTCCCGGCGCCGGGAGGTGCACGGCGGGTTCGTCCTCCGCTCCGGCGGGGTGGTGGGCTTCGAGGCGGGTGCTCACGACGTCGGCCGGCCCCTGGTCATCGACCCCGTACTCGTCGAGTCCACGTTCCTCGGTGGCGGCGGCAGCGACGCCGGGTACGGCGTGGCCGTCGACGCCGGGGGCAACGTGTACGTCACCGGGTCGACCGAATCGATCGACTTCCCCGTCGCCGGGGCGGTGCAGAACACCCTGATGCAGGTCAACGACGTGCGTACCGACGCCTTCGTGGCCAAGGTCAAGGCCGACGGCTCCGGGTACGCCTACAGCACCTTCCTCGGAGGCAGGGGCCGCGACATCGGCTCTGCCATCGCCGTCGCGTACGACGGCAGCGCCTTCGTGACGGGCTCCACCGAGTCCACCGATTTCCCGATGGCCCGGCCGGTGCAGAAGGCCTACGGCGGCGGCGCCACCGATGCCTTCGTGACCAAACTCGGGCCTCAGGGGGCGGTGCTGGCCTACTCCACGTACCTGGGGGGCGGAGGCGCCGATACCGCCCGGGGGGTGGCCGTCGACGCGTCGGGACGCGCCTATGTGGTCGGGGCCACCAACTCCAACAATTTCCCCACCGCCGGGCTCCCGCTCCAGGCTGCGCCGAACCACCCCAACGACACGGCCGCCTTCGTCACCAGTGTCGACGCTGCCGGGTCGGCGTGGGCCTACTCCACCTACCTCGGTGGCAGCGGCGACGACCACGCCACGGCAGTGGCTGTCGATCCCGGTGGCGAGGCCTTCGTGACCGGCGACACCCGCTCGGCCGACTTTCCCACCGTGCGCCCCCTTCAGGCTGCCCCCGGTTCTCCTCTCGGCGCGGGATCGTCCAAGGCCGAGAGCTTCGTGGTCAAGCTGGCGGCGGCGGGGGCGCCGCTCGTGTACTCGACGTACCTGGGTGGCTCCGAGCAGGACCTGGCCACGGGCATCGCCATCGACCTCGTCGGTGCGGCCTACGTCACCGGCAGTACGAACTCGCCGAACTTCCCGCTGGCCAGGGGGGTCCAGGTCAAGGGGGGCGGGGGTTTCGACGCCTTCGTCTCCAAGATCGATCCCGGCGGTAGCGCCCTGGTGTACTCCACCTTCCTGGGTGGTTCCGCAGCCGACGCGGGAGCCGGGATCACCGTCACGGCCGACGGCCAGGCCTCGATCACGGGTACCTCGGCCTCCGACAACTTTCCCGTGGCCAAGGCCGTCAAACCGACCAAGGCGGGGTTCATCGACGCCTTCGTGGCCACCCTCGATCCTTCGGGCGGAGCCCTCACCCAGTCCACCTACCTCGGCGGAAGAGACGACGACAACGCCACCGCCATCGCCGCCGACCGATCGGGAACGCTGTACCTCACCGGCTACACGCGGTCCGCGGATTTTCCTCTGATGGCGCCCCTGAGGCCGGTCAGCGGCGGCACCGACGCCTTCCTGGCCACGGTCGGTGACGCCCCGACGAGCTCGGCCGCAGGAGCAGGCTCGCCTGCCCGCGACCGGCGCATCCGCATCCTCGGCGTGGTCACGGCCGTGCTGTTCCTGGGCGCGTTCGCCCAGACGCTGTGGTTGCGGCGTCGGGGGTCGCCCGACGTGCCCGAGCCGGCCCCCTCGATTCCCGGGATGGTGGTCGTCCCCACCGCCAGCCAGGTCGATCCCCAGTGGTACGCACCGAGACCGCCGCGCCTGTCGGACCTTCCCCCGGTACGGCCCCGCGCCGTGCCGGCCGCGGCGCCGAGACGGGCCCGGAAGGCAGCGACGCCAGCCGGGTCAGCGGCAGCTGCGTCGGAGTCGGCCACGGCCGCCGGCGATGTCGGCTCGGCTGACCCGAGTGGCGGTGATGTCGCCGTCCCCGACCTTCTCCCGGTCAGTGACGACGTCGACTGGTCGCGGGAACAGGATCCCGACGACACCGACTTCTGGTTGACCGACGACAGGTCCCGGCCCGTTTCCGACGACGGGGCGCCCAGGTCGGTCGACGTCCGGGCTCCCGACCTGTGGGGCCCGGTCGAGCCCGATGAAGTCGTGGCTGCCGGAGCACCGCGGGCCTCCGGTGACGAAGGGCCGGTCGATGTCCAGGCCCCCGACCTGTGGCGCCCGGCCGAGTCCGACGAAGACCTGGCTATCGACCCGATGTGGGCCGAACTGCTGGTCGGCTCGGCGCCCGTCCCGACCGGCTCGTCCGACGCGCCGGCCGTGGCCGACGCGTCTGTCGGTGAAACCGACGGCCCGGGATCTCCATCCACGCCCGAGGTCCCCCCGTCGCCACCGGGCGCGTCCGGGGCCCGGAAGCGCGGCGCGTCGAAGTCGCCGGCGTCCGGATCCAAGCCGAGCCGGCGTCCCCGCAAGACCGTGTCGTCGGTCCCGGCCGCAGAACCGGCACAGCCCGAACCGGCACAGCCCGAACCGGCACAGCCCGAACCGGCACAGCCGGAACCCGTCGACGAGGTCGCCGATGACGTCGTAGACCACGCCGTCGAATCCGGGGCGCAGCCTCCGCCGGTACCCGGAACGGCCCCGAAACCCCGGGCTTCGAAGGCGGCGACCGGAGAAGCGAAGCCGAGCCGGACTCGACGCGACAACGCCGAGCCTGTGGTTGAACCGGCGATGGCGTCGCCCCGACCGGAACCCGCCCCGGACGCCGCCAGCACCGGGACCGACTGGATTGCCGAACTGTGGCCCGAGCGTCGTCCCAAGACGGCCAAGGCAGCGACGTCGGCGCCCGACGACGTCGTCGTAACAGACGCCCCTCCCTCGACCTCAGAGATCGAGGTGCCCTCTGCGGACAACGACGAGCCCGCAGAGGGCGGCCCGTCAGCGCCCGCTCCTGCTCTACCGGTACCCCAGGCGGGCGCGCCCGACCAGGTCGAGGTCGATGAGGTCGAGCCGTCAACTCCACCGTCCCCGGTCGCCGAACAGGCCCCACGGGGCTGGCGAGCCCGGCGTCGGGCCGCTGCGCGCGATCGGGCCCGTCGCGAGACCGAAGTTGCCGCCGACCCACCCGGTGCCGTGGATGTGCCGCCCCCGCCCCCGCCCCCGCCCCCGCCCCCGCCCCCACCGCCCCCACCTCCGGCGCCGGCCCAGTCACGACCCCCGCCGGCCCCACCTCCCGCGCCGGCCCCGTCACGACCCCCGCCGGCCCCACCAACCCACCCGTGGGCTCCCATCGAAGCCGACTCACCTCCGTCGGTCCAGGACCCGGTCGTCGCTGAGGCGGAATCGCCATCGCTCTCTCCGTTCGCCAAGCCCGCCGCGAAGCCCGTCAAGGCCCGCATGGATCGGCCGAAACCACCCCCCGACGACGTCGTTTCCGATTGGGAAGTACTGGTCACCGAAGCCCTGCCGGCGGCGCCCAGCGATCCTGAGCTGAAGCGTCTGGCGGCCGAAGCAGGCCTGGTTCACGACGATGCCGCCGGTTTCCCCGACGGCGGTCCCGCCGTGCCCGACGCCGACCGCGAGGTGGTGGAGGCGGGCCTGGCCGACTTGGTCGCCAACGTGGAGCTGGGCGATCTACCCGTCGACGCGGTGGCTGCCGCCCTCGACAACCCCGGTGGCCCGCCGCTGGCTCCCCATGAGGATCCGGCCATTGCCGACGCCCTGGCGCGGGAACTGTCGATCAGCGACCTCCTGGCCGAGGACCTGCCGATTCCCGAGTCGGCTGTCGGCGGTGACGAGCTGTCGCTGCGGGAGCTGCTGGCCGAGGATCTTGCCGGGCCCGACACGAAGACCCCCCCCGGTCGGGTGGCCGATGCTCCCTTCGCCGACGCCGCGCCGCTACCGATGTCCAACGAGGTCGTCGCCGAGCAGGCCAAGGCCGTCGCCGCAAAGGCTACGGCTGCGGCGGAGCAGGCCAAGGCCAAGGCTGCAGCCGACAGGGCCAAGCAGGCCAAGGCTGAAGCCGCCAAGGCTGACGCCGCCAAGGCCAAGGCCAAGGCGGAAGCCGACAGGGCCAAGGCCGAAGAGGCGAAGGCGAAGGCGAAGGCGGAAGCCCAGCAGGTCACCGCTGATGCCCGAGCCGAAGCCGAGCGGGCCAAGGCCGAAGCCGCCAGGGTCACCGCCGAAGCCGTAGCCCGGGCCGAAGCCGAGCGGGCCAAGGCCGAAGCCGCCAGGGTCACCGCCGAAGCCGCCAAGGCCGAAGCCGAAGCCGATGCCGCCGACCCCGGTTCACCTCCGGAGCCGACGTATCGTCCCCTCCCCGAGGCCCGGCCGGGCATCATGCGGGGACTGCGAACAGGCTGGAACCGGCCCCGTCGGTAGAGCCTTTGGCCTTCAGGACGGCCGGCAGTCAGGTGCTCAGAGCGACGGTGACGAGGTCCGGAGGTCGGGGTCGAGGCCGGCCACGACCTCCCCGGCGTGCAGGCCGGCACCGGGGTCCACGGTGAACCAACGCCCGGCGAGATTGTCGATCACCGCCGACCGTTCGCCCCCGGCCAACTGCTCGAGGGCCCTGATCACGCCGCCGTGGGTGATGACGAGGGACCCGTCGCCGCCGGACGCCGTCACCCGGATCAGGCCGGCCTCGACCCGGGCCAGAAAGGCCATCCGGGTCTCGCCTCCCGGCGTACCGGCAAGGCGTCCCTTCCTCCACGCGTCGAGGTGGTCGGGCCAGCGCAGCTCGATCTCGGGCCGGGTCAGGCCCTCCCACTCCCCGACGTTGTACTCACGGAGGTTGCCGTCGACGCCCACCTGGGGCAGGCCTAGGGCGTCGGCCACGATCGTGGCCGTGGTGCGGGCCCGGTCGAGGTCGGAGGAGGTGACGCTCGTGAGGCCCGAGTCCTCGAGGTGTCCGGCCGCCTGGGCTGCCTGGGCACGACCCAGTTCGGACAGTGGAGGGTCCGACCAACCCTGCCAGCGACCCTCGGCGTTCCAGGTCGACTGGCCGTGACGCAGGAGCAGTACACGGGTCGGCACCGGGGCAGCCTATGATGCTCGGACCGTAAGAAGTTTTACTGAGGAGACGCGCGCGTGCCCGGGACTGTGGTCGTAGGGACCCAGTGGGGCGATGAAGGTAAGGGGAAGCTCACCGACCTTCTGGCCAAGGAGATGCAGCTGGTTGTCCGTTACCAGGGCGGCCACAACGCCGGCCATACCCTGGTCGTGGGCGGCGAGTCCTTCGCCCTGCAGCTCGTGCCCAGCGGGGTCATGTACCCGTGGGTCACGCCGGTCATCGGCAACGGCGTGGTCGTCGACCCGGCCGTGCTGGTCGCCGAGCTCGACGGTCTCGAGGCCCGGGGCGTCGACTGCAGCCGCCTGAAGGTCTCGGGCAACGCCCACCTGATCATGCCGTACCACCACGAGATCGACCGTCTCACCGAGCGCTACCTGGGCAAGAACAGCCTGGGCACCACCAAGCGGGGCATCGGCCCGGCCTACGCCGACAAGGCCACCCGGGTGGGCCTGCGGGTCCAGGACCTGCAGGACCCCAAGATCTTCCGGGAGAAGCTCGACGTCGTCCTCAAAGAGAAGAACCTGATCCTGGCCAAGGTGTACAACCGCCTGGCCCTGTCCGCCGACGACATCGCCGATCTCTATCTGGGGGACCTGGCCACCCGCCTCGACCCCCTCATCACCGACACCGTGGGGCTGGTCCACGATGCCCTCGAAGCCGACCAAGACGTGTTGTTCGAGGGGGCCCAGGCCACCTTCCTCGACCTCGACCAGGGCACCTATCCGTTCGTGACCTCGTCCAACCCGGTGGCCGGAGGGGCGTGCACGGGCGCAGGAGTCGGGCCCGGCCACATCGGCCGCATCATCGGCATCGCCAAGGCCTACGTCACCCGGGTGGGCTCGGGCCCGTTCCCCACCGAGCTGCACGACGAGGTGGGCGACACCCTCGTCGACAAGGGCCACGAGTTCGGCACCAACACCGGTCGTCGCCGGCGCACCGGCTGGTTCGACGCGGTGATGCTCCGCCAGGCCGTACGCCTCAACTCCCTCACCGAGGTTGCTCTCACCAAGCTCGACGTGCTCGACGGCTTCGACAGCCTGCAGGTGTGCGTGGCCTACGAAGCCGAGGGCACTCGCTACCGCCACGTCCCGTATCACCAGTCGGTGTTGCACAAGGCGACGCCCGTCTATGAGGAAGTACCGGGATGGGGCGACGACCTCTCGGGCGCGACCTCGCTGTCCGACCTGCCCGCCGCCGCTCGCGACTACGTGGGCTTTCTGGCCGAGCAGATCGGTGTGCCCGTCCGCCTCGTCGGGGTGGGACCAGGGAGGGAGCAGTTCGTCGACTTCGGCCCACCCCCCGACGCCGAAGACGACGATGACGAGGACAAGTGGTGGGAGGACGAAGAGGACTTCGGCCCCGGCACCCTCGTCCTGTGAGCCCCCTGACGTTCTGGCGTGCAAATCGCGGGGGTTTTATGGGCGATCCGCACGCCAGAAGCGGGATCGGCGGTACGTGAGGGTCTGTGTCGTCGGTAGTGGGGGACGGGAGCACGCCCTGCGTGAGGCCCTGGCGAACACGGCCGAGGTGGTGGTCACCCCCGGCAATGCCGGTATCCCGGGCTCGGTGGCCACGCCCCCCGAGGAGGTGGAGGCCGACCTGTTCGTCATCGGGCCCGAGGTGTCCCTCGTCGACGGCCTGGCCGACCGGCTGCGGTCCCGGGGGGCGCTGGTGTTCGGTCCCGGCGCCGACGGCGCCCGGCTGGAGGCGTCGAAGGCATGGATGAAGGAAGTGCTCGGAGACGCCGGGGTGCCCACCGCCGGCCACGCCACCTTCACCGAGGCCGAGCCCGCTGCCGCCCACCTGCGCACCCTGGCTCCGCCCTATGTGGTGAAGACCGACGGGCTGGCGGCCGGCAAGGGCGTTCTGGTGACCGAGTCGCTGGCCGAGGCCATCGACGACGTGGCCGCCAAGCTGGCCGGGCGTTCCTTCGGTGACGCCGGCCGTCGGGTGGTGATCGAGGAGGGCCTCACCGGCCCCGAGCTGTCGGTGCTGTGCGTGTGCGACGGCACACGCGTGGTCCCCCTCGCCCCCGCCCAGGACTTCAAGCGCCTGGGCGACGGCGGCGACGGGCCCAACACCGGTGGCATGGGCGCCTACTCGCCGGTGCCCCTCGCCGCGCCGGCGGTCGTCGACGCCGTGGTCGACCGTGCCGTCGAGCCCACCCTCGCCGCCCTGCGAGCGCGCGGCATCGACTACCGGGGGGTGCTCTACGCCGGCCTCATCCTCACTGCCGACGGCCCCAAGGTCCTCGAGTTCAACGTACGGTTCGGCGATCCCGAGGCCCAGGTTGTGCTGCCCCGGTTCGCCGGTGATCTCGCCGCCTTCCTGGCCGAGGCCGCGGCCGGACACCTCCGGACGGGACCGGCCTTCGTGGCCGACGCAGCCGTCGCCGTGGTGCTGGCGGCGGAGGGCTATCCGACCGCGCCCCGGGCCGGGGACGCCATCGCCGGTCTCGAGGCGGCAGCGGCGGGGAAGGGGGTCACCGTGTACTGCGCGGGGGTGGAGAGGGGCTCCTCCGGCAGCCTGGTCACCGCCGGTGGCCGGGTGCTCCAGGTCACGGGCATCGGGGTCGATCTGGCCGAGGCCCGCGACCGGGCCTACGGTGCCGTCTCGCACATCACCTGGCCGGGGATGCAGTATCGGACCGACATCGCCAGGACCGCCGCCGCCAAGGAGGACGCTTGAAGGTCGCCGTGCTCATGGGCTCGCCCAGTGATCAGAAAAAGATGGAACCCGCCGCCGCCACTCTTGCCGAGTTCGGCCTGGAGGCCGACGAGCGGGTGATGTCGGCTCACCGCACCCCCGACGACGTGGCTGCGTTCGCCAAGGGGGCACGCCAGGCCGGCTACGCGGCCATCATCTGTGGTGCGGGCATGGCTGCCCACCTGGCCGGGGCGGTGGCTGCCCAGACCACCCTGCCGGTGGTGGGCGTGCCCCTGTCAGGCAGCGCCCTCGGCGGCCTCGACGCCCTGTACGCCACCGTGCAGATGCCCAGAGGCGTGCCGGTGGCCACGGTGGCCGTCGACGGCGCCGCCAACGCCGCCATCCTCGTGGTCCAGATGCTGGCCATCACCGACGACGGCCTGGCCGCCAAGCTCGACGAACGCCGTCGCCCCCCCACCTCATGATCCCCCGTTACTCGCTGCCGGAGATGGCTGCCCTGTGGACCGACGAGGCCCGCCTGGGCACGTGGATGGAGGTGGAGATCCTGGCCACCGAAGCCTGGGCCGCCCTGGGCACGGTGAGCCAGGACGACGCCAAGGCGGTGCGGGAACGGGCGCCCGAGGTCAACCCCGCGTTCGTGGCCGCGGTGGCCGAGCGCGAGGCCGTCACCGACCACGACGTGGCCGCCTTCGTCGACGTCGTGCAGGACGCCATCGGTCCCACCGCAGGGAACTGGGTGCACTACGGGCTCACGTCGAGCGATGTGGTCGACACCGCCCTCTGCGCCACCCTGGCCCGGTCCGCCGACGTCCTGCTCGTGGCCAGCCGGGCCCTGGTCGCGGCCCTGAAGGTGCGGGCCCTGGAGTTCCGTGACGTCCCCATGGTCGGGCGCACCCACGGCATGCACGCCGAGCCGACGACGTTCGGGGTCAAGCTGGCCCACTGGTGCCTGCAGGCCGACCGCGACCGGGCCCGGCTGGAGTCCGCCCGCCAGGCCATCGCCGTGGGCAAGCTGTCGGGAGCGGTGGGCACGTGGTCGAACATCGACCCGGCGGTGGAGCGCAGCGTTTGCGCCGCCCTGGGCCTGCGCCCGGTACCCGCCACCCAGGTGGTGGCCCGTGACCGCCACGCCGAGTACCTGTGGGCGTGCGCCTCCGTGGGGGCGTCGATCGAGGCCTTCGCCACCGAGATCCGCCACCTGCAGCGCACCGAGGTGGGCGAGGTCGAGGAGCCGTTCCGGGCCGGCCAGAAGGGCAGCTCGGCCATGCCCCACAAACGCAACCCCATCACCGCCGAGCGCCTGGCCGGGCTGGCCCGGCTGTTGCGGGCCAACCTGGGGGCGGGCCTGGAGAACGTGGCCCTGTGGCATGAGCGCGACATCTCCCACTCCTCGGTCGAGCGGGTGATCCTGCCCGACTCCTCGCTGCTGGCCCACTACGTGCTGGTGCGCATGCGCCGGGTGGTCGAGGGCATGGTCGTGCACCCCGACCGGATGCTCGAGAACCTCGACCGGTCGTTCGGCCTGGTTTTCAGCCAACCCGTGCTCCTCGCCCTGGTGGGCGCCGGCCTCACGCGCGACACGGCGTATCGCATCGTGCAGGACGCGGCCACAGCCGCGTGGGCCGACCGGCGCCCCTTCCGCTCGGTGTTGGAAGCCGACGAACGGGTGCCTCTCACGCCCGAACAACTCGACGACGCCTTCAGCCTCGAGCGGTCACTGGGTAACGCCGGTGCCGTGCTCGACGCTCTCGATGAGGTGATGACATGACACTCGCCAAGCTCCACTCCGGCAAGGTCCGCGACGTCTACGACGCCGGCGAAGGGACGCTGTTGATGGTCGCCTCCGACCGCATCTCCGCCTTCGACGTGGTGATGGCCGAGCCCATCGTCGACAAGGGCAAGGTGCTCACCGGGGTCACGGCCTACTGGCTGGCCGAGACGGCCGACCTCGTTCCCAGCCACCTCCTGTCCACCGACGTGGCCGACTTCCCGCCCGAAGCGGCCGAGATCGATCCCTCGCTCGGGCGCTCCGACCTCCGGCCCGCTCCCGGGCGCTCGGCCCTCGACCACCTGGCCGGGCGGACGATGCTCGTGCGCCGGGCCGAGATGCTGCCCATCGAGTGCATCGTGCGGGGCTACCTGGCCGGGTCGGGGTGGAAGGAGTACACCGAGTCGAGCACGGTGTGCGGCATCGCCCTTCCCGAGGGCCTCCGCCAGTCCGACCGCCTCCCCGAGCCCCTCTTCACGCCGTCGACCAAGGCGCCTGCCGCTCCGACCGGCCAGGACACCGTGGTCCACGACGAGAACATCTCGCCGGCCCAGGCGGCAGCACTGGTCGGCGACGATGTCTACCGCCAGGCCGAGCAGATCTCCCTGGCCGTGTACGCCCGTGCCTCCGAGGCGGCCGCGGCGCGGGGCCTCATCGTGGCCGACACCAAGTTCGAGCTGGGGTTCGTCGACGGGGCCCTGACCATGTGCGACGAGGTGCTCACGCCCGACTCCTCCCGGTTCTGGGATGCCGAGACCTGGGAGCCGGGAACGTCGCCGCCTTCGTTCGACAAGCAGCCCCTCCGGGACTGGTTGGAGTCGAGCGGGTGGAACAAGACGCCGCCTCCGCCGTTCCTGCCCTACGACGTGGTGCGTGAGACCCACGACCGGTACCGGGCCGCCTACGAACGGATCACGGGAAAGCCGTTCTCGGAGTGGGCGGGCGAGGCATGATCGCAATCATGAGCGAGGACGGATGAAGATTCCGGTGCTGGTCGAGGTCACCCTGCGGCCCGACGTCGCCGATCCCCAGGGCGCCACCATCGAGCGGTCATTGCCGGCCCTCGGTTTCGGTGGAGTCGAGGGGGTCCGGGTGGGCAAAGCCATCCGCTTCACCATCGACGCATCCGACCAGGCGACAGCCCGCAGCCAGGTCGACGAGCTGTGCCGGACCTTTCTCACCAACCCGGTGATCGAGGACGTCGCGGTGACCCTCGGGTGATCACCGTGGGCGTGGTGGTTTTCCCCGGCTCCAACTGCGAGCACGACGTGGTGGAGGCGATATCGGCCCTCGGTGGCGAGGGCCGACTGGTCTGGCACGGCGACAATCGGATCGGCGATGTCGACGCCGTGGTCCTGCCTGGAGGCTTCGCCCACGGCGATTACCTTCGTCCCGGAGCGATCGCCCGTTTCAGTCCGGTGATGGCCGAGTTGGCCCGGTTCATCGCTGCTGGTGGCCCCGTGGTGGGAATTTGCAACGGGTTCCAGATTCTCACGGAAGCCGGCCACCTTCCCGGCGCCCTCCAGAAGAACAGCGGCCTGCGCTTCCTCTGCTCCACCGTTGCCATACGGATCGAGACAATTCAATCGCCGTTGACCAATACCGTGGCTGTCGGCAGCGTTCTCCAGCTACCGATCAACCACTTCGAGGGTAATTACACGTGCGACGCGGCCACCCTCGACGAATTGCGGGCCGACGACCGGATCGTGCTGCGCTATCTCGACAACCCCAACGGCTCAACCGACGACATTGCCGGCGTCTGCTCGGCCGCCCGCAACGTGGTGGGTCTCATGCCCCACCCCGAGCGGGCCGTCGATCCCCTCGGCCCGTCCCAGGACGGCCGAGCCCTGTTGTCGTCGTTGCTCGCCAGTGCGGGTGTGCCCACCGCCTAACTCAATCCCCGCGCCCGATTCCGGCTCGGCGGAGCAGGCCGGCGTCGACACCGGCTTCGCGCCAGGCGGCGTAGCTGATCCCCTTGCGCAGGCCGTAGGGGCCGGCAGCGGCGATGAAACCGTCTTCCAGGACGGTCATGTCCACGACATTGTCGTTGACGGCCAAACTGTTGCTGAGATCCATACGCTCTTGGAAAAGCTGCACGCGGCTGAGCGGATCCGCTGTGGGCAGACTCTCCTCGATCACGGCGAGCCGCTTCTCGACCGACTCCGGGGTGCGCTTGCGGCCTCGCTTGGGCCGGTGCAGCTCGAGCGCTTCCAGGTAGCGGCGAACGGCCCTTCCCTGTTCTCTGCCCTCGGCCAATGCGGCCTTGTGGGAGTTGGACATGGGTGTTCTTGAACGCTTGGTCTTGGGAGGCATTTCACAATTGTGGTCCCAAAAACCGAAGATTTCAAATTGCGCCACTCGCCACCGTGAATTTCCAAGCGGGTGGGCTGATCGGGCCCGGATCCGTCCGGGGCATCGAGGCCGTCCGGTACGGTGGGCCAGTGCCCGCTGCCGGATCCGCACCCTCGTCGGCCGACTCCACCACCGGCGCCGCGCTCGGGCCGGAGCTACACCGCGCCCTCGGTCTCACCGACGACGAAGCCGCCTCCATCGACCGCATCCTCGGTCGTGCGCCCAACGAGTTGGAGCTGGCGATGTTCGCGGTGATGTGGTCGGAGCACTGCTCTTACAAGTCGTCGCGCGCCCACCTGGGGCGCCTGCCCACCAAGGCTCCGTGGGTGCTGGTGGGCCCGGGGGAGAACGCCGGGGTCGTCGACATCGGCGACGGCCTGGCGGTGGCGGTGCGCATCGAGAGCCACAACCACCCGTCGGCCATCGAGCCGTACCAGGGGGCAGCCACCGGGGCGGGCGGGATCCTGCGCGACATCCTCACCATGGGCGCCCGGCCCGTGGCCCTGCTCGACTCGTTGCACATGGGGCCGCTCGACGACGCCCACAGCCGATGGGTTCTCGAGGGAGTGGTCAGCGGCATCTCCGGGTACGGCAACTCGGTCGGCGTTCCCACCGTGGGCGGCGAGCTGGCCTTTCACCCCTGCTTCGCCGGCAACCCCCTGGTGAACGTCATGTGCGTCGGGGTGATGGCCCACGACCATCTGGTCCTGGCCCAGGCATCGGGCGTGGGCAACCTGGCCGTGCTGCTCGGTTCGTCCACCGGGCGCGACGGCATCGGCGGGGTGAGCGTGCTGGCCTCGGCCGCGTTCGACACCGGCGACGAGGTCAAGCGGCCCAGTGTCCAGGTGGGCGACCCGTTCGAGGAGAAGCGCCTGATCGAGGCCTGCCTGGCTCTCTACGACGCCGCTCTGGTGTCCGGCATCCAGGACCTCGGGGGTGCCGGCCTCACGTGTGCCACCAGCGAGACGGCTTCCCGGGGCGGTGTGGGGATGGACGTCGACCTGTCGGCCGTGCCCCTGCGCATGGCGGCCATGACCGCGACCGAGATCATGACCAGCGAGTCCCAGGAGCGCATGCTGGCCATCGTCGCCCCCGACGACCTCGACGCGGTCCTGGCCCTGTGCCGGCGCTGGGAGGTGCAGGCCACCGTGGTCGGCACCGTCACCGAGGGCCGCAGGCTCCGGATCCTCGACCGCCCCGGTGGCAACGTGCTGGCCGATGTGCCTGCGGCGTCCCTGCACGACGACGGCCCTCTCTACGACCGGCCCATGCGGCCGCCCGCCGACCTTGAGGCGCGCCGGGCCGACGACCCCGCCCGCCTTCCCGCCCCCGCCGACTGTGGGCGCGATCTGGCCGCCATGCTCGTCGACACCGCGTGGGTGTCGTCGCAGTACGACCACCAACTGTTCCTGAACACGGTCGAGGGCCCGGGGGCCGACGCCGCCGTGCTGCACCTCAAGGCCCCGGGCATCGCCGGGACGGGCAAGGGCCTGGTCGTCACCACCGACAGCAACAGCCGGTGGTGCGGACTCGACCCTCGCGCCGGGACATCGCTCGTGGTAGCGGAGGCCGTGCTCAACCAGGCCTGCTCCGGGGCCCGTCCCCTGGCCGTCGTGAACTGTCTCAACTTCGGCAACCCCGAGCACGCCGAGGTCATGTGGCAGCTGTCCGAGGCCATCGACGGAATGAGCGAGGCGTGCCTCGCTCTCGGTGTGCCCGTGGTCGGCGGCAACGTGAGCCTCTACAACGCGTCGGCCGGCCGCGACATCGAGCCCACTCCGGTGGTTGGGCTGCTCGGGTGCATCGACCGCCTCGATCGACGCCCCCCGGGGGTCGGTCTGGTCGACGGGGCCGACCTGATCCTTCTCGGACCGGCGGGGGGCGCCGGTTCACCCGCCGGCCTGGCCGGCTCCCGGTGGGCCTTCGAGGCCCATGGCCACACCGGCGGCGTACTTCCCGCCCTCGACGTCGCCGGTCACCTGGCCGTGTGCGCCCTGGTGCGTGAGCTGGTGGTCGACGGGCTGCTGGCGGGCATCCACGATGTGGCCGACGGAGGCCTGGGGCTGGCCCTGGCCGAGATGGCGGTGCGCTCGGGTGTGGGCTTCCGGATAGCCGGCGTTCACGATCATGGCGGGCTGTTCTCCGAGGCGCCGTCACGGGTGGTGGCCTGCGTGGCGCCCGGGCACTCAGCCGAGGTGGCCGAACGGGCCGGCCGCGCCGGCGTGCTGATCACCGCACTCGGACCTGCCGGCGGAGACTGCCTGGTGGTCGACGGCCTGGTCGACATGAGCCTGGCCGAGGCCGTCACCGGCTACCGCGAGATGCTGCCGACCGCGATGGGCGACTGACCCCCCTTGTCGGGGGTCGTGAGAAGATGGCGCACGTGGAACCGCTGGGAACGGAGTCGCCGTCGCATGCCCAGGCTGCGTGCGCGAACGAAGTGACAGCCCTCGACCGGCCCGGGGAGGCGTGCGGCGTCTTCGGCGTCTACGCCCCCGGACAGTCGGTCGCCCACCTCACCTACCGAGGCCTCTACGCCGTGCAGCACCGGGGCCAGGAGGCGGCGGGGATGGCGGTCAGCGACGGCGACAGCATCACCGTCGTCAAGGACATGGGCCTGGTCACCAACGTGTTCAACGAGCGCAACCTGGCCCCCCTCACGGGCCACCTGGCCATCGGGCACACCCGCTACTCCACCACGGGAGCCAGCGTCTGGCGGAACGCCCAGCCCATCTACCGCGGCGTCGGCGATGCCGAGTTCGCCCTGGGCCACAACGGCAACCTCACCAACACCGCCGAGCTGGCCGAGGGCCTCGGCGTGTTGCCGGGAACGGTACAGAGCGACAGCGAGGTGGTGGCCGAGCTGATCCAGGAGGCCATCGTCGAAGCCGGCCCCGGAGCCCGCAGCGACGGTCGCGACCTGGAGCGGGCGTTGGTCACCGTTCTTCCCCGCCTGAAGGGGGCCTTCTCGTTCGTGCTCATGGACGAGGCGCACGTGGTCGGCGTGCGGGACCCCAACGGGTTCCGGCCGCTCTGTCTCGGGCGCCTCGACAGCGGCTGGGTCCTGGCCTCGGAGACTCCGGCCCTCGACATCGTCGGCGCCCACTTCGTCCGCGAGCTCGATCCCGGCGAGATGGTGGTGATCGATACCACGGGCACCCGGTCGATCCACCCCTTTCCCCCCGAGCGCATCAACCCCAAGCTCTGCCTGTTCGAGTTCGTCTACTTCGCCCGGCCCGACAGCCTCCTCTACGGCCAGACCGTGCACAGCGCCCGTCAGCGCATGGGCGAGTTGCTGGCCGACCAGTCGCCGCTGCCTCCGTCGTCGTCGGACGCCGAGGCCATGGTCATGCCGGTTCCCGAGTCGGGGATCCCCGCGGCCGAGGGGTACGCCCGGCGCAGCGGCATTCCCTTCGGTCATGGCCTGGTGAAGAACCGCTACATCGGGCGCACGTTCATCGTGCCCAGCCAGGACCAGCGCAGCCAGGGCGTGCGCATGAAGCTGAACCCCATCCGCGACAACATCGCCGGCAAGCGGCTGGTGGTGGTCGACGACTCCATCGTCCGGGGCACCACCACCCGCGCCATGGTGGCCATGTTGCGGGAGGCCGGTGCAGCCGAGATCCACCTGCGTATCTCGTCACCGCCCTACCGGTGGCCGTGCTTCTACGGGATGGACACCGGTACCCGCTCCCAGTTGCTGGCCGCCGACCTCACCGTTCCCGAGGTCCGCGACTACCTGGCCTGTGACACCCTGGCCTACCTCGACCTCGATCGTCTCCTCATCGCCACGGGCGCGGCCAGCTCGGGGTTCTGTGCGGCGTGCATCACCGGGGCCTATCCCGTGGCCATCCCGGGCATGGTCCCCCCCGGTCCGCCGGCGCCGGAGGTCCTCCCCATTGCCGAGCAGCTCGCCGTCGACCCGGTTCACCCCTGTGGCTGAGACCTACGCCAAAGCCGGCGTCGACATCACCGCCGGCGAGGAGACGGTGGAGCGGATCAAGTCCAAGGTGCGCGCCACCTTCCGCCCCGAGGTGCTCGGCGACATCGGGGGCTTCGGCGGGCTGTTCGCGCTCGACCACGGCCGGTATCGCCACCCGGTGCTCGTCTCGTCCACCGACACCGTGGGCACCAAGGCGCTCGTGGCCGCCCGCACCGGCCGTTACGGCACCATCGGTATTGACCTGGTGGCCATGGTGGTCGACGACATCGCCGTGCACGGCGCCGAGCCTCTGTTCCTGCTCGACACCATCTCCGTCGGGCGCCTGGTGCCCGACCACGTGGAGGCGATCGTCGAGGGAGTCATCGAAGGATGCCAGCAGGCCGGTTGTTCCCTGATCGGGGGGGAGATGGCCGAGAACCCCGACCTGTTCCCGGCGGGGCAGTTCGACCTGGCCGGTTTCGCCGTCGGTGTGGCCGAACGCGATAGTCTCATCACCGGCCAGGGGGTTCGGGCCGGTGACCGACTGGTGGGCTTACCGTCGCCGGGCCTGCGTTGCAACGGCTACTCGTTGGCCCGTCGGGTGCTGCTCGACGTGGCCGGTCTCCCCCTCGACGGCCCGGCGTGGGACGGCGCCCACCACAGCCTGGCCGACGAGTTGTTGCGGCCGTCGGTGGTCTACGGGCCGGCCCTGGTGGCCCTGAGCCGGGCCGTGTCGGTCCGGGCGTGGGCCCACATCACCGGTGGCGGTCTTCCTGCCAACCTGGCCCGGGTGCTGCCCAGGGGGTGTGACGCCGTCGTCGAGGTGGGCTCGTGGGAGGTCCCCCGGGTCTTCGGGGAGATCCAGCGGCTCGGCCACGTCACCGACGACGAGATGGCCAAGGTCTTCAACCTCGGCATCGGCATGGTCGCCGTCGTGCGCCCCGACGACGTCTTCAAGTCCCACGACGTCCTGCGGGCCGCCGGGGTGGAGAGCGTCGACATCGGCGAGCTGGTCCACGGCGACGGTGGCCGGGTGAGACTGGTCTCCTGACCTCTTTTCCGTTCACGCGATTGACGTTCTGCCACAACCGTTTCGAAATAGACCGTCGTTAGCTTCAGGGCGTGAGACGGCGAGACGTTGCGGAGGTGATCAGACGACCGGGGTGAGGTTCATCCGCACCGCTGATGGACATGGGCCGCCGGTGACCACCGACGTCAATACGCGCCGGGTGACCACCGACACCCACTGCCCGTACTGCTCGATGCAGTGCGGGATCAAGCTGGAGAGCTCTTCGCCGCCTCGCCTCGAGCCGTGGACGGACTTTCCGACCAGTCGGGGGGCGCTGTGCCAGAAGGGGTGGACCTCGGCAGAGCTGCTCGACCACCCGGACCGGCTGACCGCGCCGCTCCTGCGGGACAGTCGGGATGCCCCCCTCCGCCCGGCGTCGTGGGCCGAGGCACTCGACCGGGTGGCGGACGGTATCACCCGGTGCCAGCAGCGTCATGGTCCCGACTCGATCGGTGTCTTCGGCGGCGGCGGCCTGACCAACGAGAAGGCATACCTCCTGGGGAAGTTCGCCAGAGTGGCACTGGGGACGTCGAGCATCGACTACAACGGCCGCTTCTGCATGGCCTCGGCGGCCACCGCGGCCCAGGCGGCATTCGGCCTCGACCGCGGCCTCCCCTTCCCGGCCCCCGACCTCGCCCTGGCCGATGTCATCCTTCTCGTGGGCAGCAACCTGGCCGAGACCATGCCCCCGGTGATGCAGTACCTGGCCGAGCAGCGCCGGCGGGGCGGCCGGCTCATCGTCGTCGATCCCCGGGCCACGCCCACCGCTCGGGCGGCGACCATGCACCTCCAGGTGACACCAGGAACCGATCTGGCCCTGGCCAACGGGCTGCTCCACGTGGCCCTGAAGGCCGGGCTGGTCGATTCCGACTTCATCGACCGGCGCACCAGCGGTTTCGAGGCCGTCCGGCGGGCCGTCGCCTCGTACTGGCCCGACCGCGTCGAGCGGATCACGGGCATCCCCGTCGACGACCTGCTGGCTGCCGCCACCCTCTTGGGCGAGGGGGCATCGGTGATGGTGCTCACGGCCCGGGGAGCGGAGCAGCACAGCAAAGGCACCGACACGGTGGCCGCGTTCATCAACTTGGCGCTGGCCCTCGGACAGGTGGGCAAGCCCCACTCGGGCTTCGGGTCGGTTACCGGTCAGGGCAACGGGCAGGGAGGCCGGGAGCACGGCCAGAAGGCCGATCAGCTGCCCGGGTACCGTCGCATCGACGACCCTGCCGCCCGGGCCCACGTGGCCGGCGTCTGGGGTGTCGAGGTCGACGACCTGCCCGGACCCGGTGTGTCGGCCTACGAGATGCTCGACGCCCTCGGCACCGACAAGGGCGTGCGGGCACTGTTGGTCGTGGGGTCCAACCTGGTCGTCTCCGCCCCGCGCGCCGGACACGTCCAGGATCGCCTCGACACCCTCGACCTCCTGGTCGTGGCCGACTTCTTCCTGTCGGAGACGGCGGCCCGGGCCGACGTTGTGCTGCCCTCGGCCCAGTGGGCGGAAGAGGAGGGGACCATGACCAACTTCGAGGGGCGGGTGGTCCTGCGGCGCCGGGCCCTCACGCCTCCGGAAGGAGTCCGTACCGACCTGCAGATCATGACTAGCTTGGCCGCTTGCCTGGGCCGGGGTGAATGGTTCTCCGATGACGATGCCGGCAAGGTCTTCGACGAGCTGCGGCGGGCCAGTGCGGGCGGGGTCGCCGACTACTCGGGCATCACCTACGAGCGGATCACGGCCGAGAACGGCGTGTTCTGGCCGTGTCCGCAAGACGGTCACCCCGGGACCCCCCGACTCTTCCTCGACGCCTTCGCCACCGACGACGGCCGGGCCCGGTTCCACGCCGTCAACTATCGGGTGGCGGCTGAGGAGCCGTCGGACGAGTACCCGCTCTACCTCACGACGGGCCGCGTGGCGGAGCACTACCAGAGCGGCACCCAGACCCGGCGGGTGCCGACGCTGCACCGGGCCCGGCCCGAGGCCTTCGTCGAGATGCACCCCGACCTGGCGGCCCGATCCGGGATCACCGACAACGCCCGCGTCACCGTCACCACGGCGCGGGGGTCGGCCGAGCTGCGCGCGCGCCTGACGGTGACGATCCGACGGGACACGCTGTTCATCCCGTTCCACTGGGGCGGTGGGTCCCGGGCCAACCTCCTCACCAACCCCGCCCTCGACCCCAGGTCGAAGATGCCGGAGTTCAAGGTGTGCGCGGCCCGGTTGGAAGAGACGACTTCGTGCTGATGGCACGGGAGAGGAGATTGACATGGATTCCAAGCCTCGGTTCCTGCAGGGCATCTACCCCTACGAGGGGAACGGCCTGGAGAAGTCGAACCTGCTCGACGACGAGCTGGTGTACGAGGTGCCCCCGGGCCTGGAGGCACAACTCGTCTATTTCCGGGGGGGCAACTCGTCCGACGGGCTGGTCTGCGTCGTGCTGATGCGCGACGGACAGCCGATGCGCTACTTTCCCATCGGCGCCAAGGCCGACACCCATGTACCCCTGCGGGTCGTGGAGGACCTGCTGTCGGGAACGCGCCTCGAGGTGTACCTGGCCGCGCCGGCGGGGGCGACGGGCACCGTCGTCATCGATGTCGGGATGGTGGAGTTTTGAG
This sequence comes from Acidimicrobiales bacterium, assembly GCA_038232455.1. Taxonomy (GTDB): domain Bacteria; phylum Actinomycetota; class Acidimicrobiia; order Acidimicrobiales; family AC-14; genus DATAQC01. Next base: position 11,886 of record JBBSHU010000023.1, on the reverse strand, counting down.
CGCCACCGAGGTTCGCGACGGCGATGCCGGCGAGGTCACCACCCCGGGCCGTCAGCGACTCGTCGTCATCGGAAACGGGATGGCCGGGGCGCGCACCGTCGAGGAGATCCTCCAGCGCGGCGGCGGGCCTTCGTTCGACATCACCGTCATCGGCGACGAGCCCTACGGCAACTACAACCGGATCCTGCTCTCGGGCGTGCTCGCCGGCTTCGAGGACGCCAAGGAGATCTTCCTAAACCCGCTGGAGTGGTACCGGGAGAACGACATTGCCCTGCACGCCGGTGTCCGGGTGACCGAGATCGACCGCTGGGCCAAGAAGGTGTTCGGCGACGACGGTAGCTCGGTCGAGTACGACAAGTTGATCCTGGCCACCGGGAGCCGTCCCTTCTTCCCTCCCATAGAGGGCCTGACCGGCACCGATGGCTTGACCAAGAAGGGCGTCTTCGGGTTCCGCACCATCGACGACTGCAACCGGATGGCCAGCCACGCCGCCCTGGGCCCGAGCGGGACAGGTGGGCGTCGCCGGGTCGCCGTCATCGGCGGTGGTCTGCTCGGGCTGGAGGCGGCGCACGGCATGGTCAGTCGCGGCCTCGAGGTCCACCTCGTCCACCAGGCATCCCATCTCATGAACCAGCAGCTCGACCCCAGTGCCGGTGCAGTGCTGAAGTCGACGGTGGAGCAACTGGGGCTGCAGGTCCATCTCGGCAAGGCCACCGCCGAAGTGCGGGGCGGCGACGAGGTCACGGGCCTGGCCTTCACCGACGGGACCGAGCTCGCGTGCGACATGCTCATCGTGGCCTGTGGCATCCGCCCGAACAGCGAGCTGGCGGCGAGGGGCGGGCTCACGGTGGAGCGGGCCATCGTCGTCGACGATCAGATGCGCTCGGTCGACGACCCCGACGTGTACGCGGTGGGGGAGTGTGCGCAGCACCGCGGCCAGGTCTACGGCCTGGTGGCGCCATTGTGGGACCAGGCCAAGGTGCTGGCGGACCACCTCACCAAAATCGACGTGCATGCCGCCTACCGAGGCTCGAGGCTCGCCACCAAGCTCAAGGTCATGGGGGTGGACCTGGCGGTCATGGGGCTGAAGGAGCCCGAGCAGCCCGACGACGAGTTCCTCCAGTTCAGCGAACCGAAGCGGGGGGTGTACAAGACGGTCGTCGTGCGCGACGGCCTCCTGGTCGGCGCCTCCCTGCTCGGTGACGTGAGCAAGGTGTCGTTCCTCATGCAGGCCTTCGACCGGGCCACTCCACTGCCCGAGGAGCGGCTGTCGCTCATGTTCGACCTGGGCACCCCCTCGGCCGGGGTGGGCTTCGCCGAGCTGTCCGACGACGCCCAGATCTGCAACTGCAACGGGGTCGACAAGGCGGCCATCACCGGCTGCGTCGCGGCCGGAAAGAGAAGCGTGAAGGCGGTGATGGAGGCCACGCGTGCCGGCAGCGGTTGCGGCGCCTGCCGTGATCTGGTCGCGGGGATCGTCGATTGGGCCTGTGAGGGCGAGGCTGAGGACGACCCGAGCGCCCACTATTACGTGCCCGGCGTCCCGCTGACCAAGCCGGCGCTGATCGACGCCGTACGCCAGCAGGGCCTCCGATCGGTGTCGAAGGTCTTCGACGCACTGGCCGGCGGGGTCGAGGACGCGGGCAGCAAGATGGGCCTTGCGTCGCTGTTGAGAACGCTCTGGGGTGCCGAGTACGACGACGAGCGTGACGCTCGGTTCATCAACGATCGCGTGCACGCCAACATCCAGAACGACGGCACCTTCTCGGTGGTCCCACCGATCCCGGGTGGGGTGACCTCGGTGCAGCAGCTCCGCACGATCGCCGACGTGGCCGAGCGCTACAACGTGCCGATGGTCAAGCTCACCGGTGGTCAGCGCATCGACCTTCTGGGCATCGCCAAATCCGACCTTCCGTCGGTGTGGAGGGACCTCGGCATGGCCTCGGGCCACGCCTATGGCAAGAGCTTTCGGACGTGCAAGTCGTGCGTCGGCACCGAGTTCTGCCGTTTCGGACTGGGCGACAGCACCACCCTCGCTGTTCGCATCGAGGGGCGTTTCAAGGGCATCGAGAGCCCGGGGAAGCTCAAGTTGGCGGTGGCCGGCTGCCCCCGGAACTGCTCCGAGGCGATGGTCAAGGACGTGGGCGCGGTTGCCATCGAAGGCGGACACTGGGAGATCTACGTCGGCGGCGCCGCCGGCGCCCATGTCCGCAAGGGTGACGTCCTGTGCACGGTCGACACCCACGAGGAGGTGATTGCCCTGTCGGGGCGGTTCATGCAGTACTACCGGGGGAACGCCAGGTACCTCGAGCGAACCTACGGCTTCGTCGAACGGATCGGCATCGACCGGATCCGTGCCGTGGTCGTCGCCGACAGCGAGGGGATCGCCGAGCGCCTCGACTCGGCGATGCAGGCGTCGGTCGACGCGTACGTCGACCCCTGGCAGGAGGCCGCCAGCCCCGTCACCCCCGGGCAGTTCGCCCCGGCCACCGGGACCGGCCCGTGACCGCGGTGTCGCTCGCCGCCGAGCACCACCTCGGGCCGTTGTCGCAGATCCCCGTGGGCGAAGGACGGGTGTTCGAGGTTCCCGGCGGGACACCGCAGTCGGTTGTGCTCGCTGTCTTCCATCTCCGCAGCGGGGCGGTGCACGCCACCCAGGCGGCCTGTCCCCACCGGGACGGCCCCCTGGCCGACGGGCTGGTGGGCGGCACCACGGTGATCTGCCCCCTCCACGCCCGAAAATTCGATCTGGCCACCGGGGCGGCGCTGTCCGGGGAGTGCGGACTGGTCACGTACCCGGTGCGAATCACCGAGGCGGGCGAGATCGTGGTCAGCGTCGACGACCGGGGACGCGCAGACGCCCAGACCGCTGCCCTAGTCAGGCGAGGCGATCACCGAGTTGTCGAGCTTCATGGTCGCCCAACGTAGACAAGACCGGGCGCCCCGCTGGTCTCGTAGCCTGTTCGTTCGTGGCGACCGAGGACCCCGAATCCGGCGATCGGCGGCCGCCGCCGACTGACGACCCCTCGGGGGTGGTGGAGGGTCTGAGGGCGCAGCTCCATCGGGCGGAGCACCTGCTCGGATCAGGCGTCCATGCTCTGGGCGACGTGGAGGGACGGGTGCTGGTCCCGGCCTGGCGGCAGGTGACCCGGGGGGAATCACGGTGGGCGGTGAGCATCGCCGTGGTGGCGGCGATCGCCCTGCAGGCCTTCCTGCCCGATCACCTGGCGCCCCATCCCCGCTGGCTCCTTCCCATGTTCGAGGCCCTGCTCCTGGTGGGCCTCTTCACCGTCGACCCCAAGCGGTTCGAGCGTCGTTCGCCCAACGTACGGGTCGCGAGCATGCTCCTCATCGCCCTCATGAGCGCGGCCAACGCCTGGTCGGCGGCTCGCCTGATCCTGGGCCTGGTGCACGGCACCGAGCACGCGACCGCCGATCGACTGCTGCTGAACGGCGGGGCCATCTGGCTCACGAACGTCGTCGTCTTCGCCCTCTGGTACTGGGAGCTCGACCGGGGTGGCCCGGTGGCCCGCATGCTCGCCATGAAGCCCTACCCCGACTTCCTCTTCGCCCAGATGCAAACCCCCGAGCTGGCCCCACCCGACTGGGAGCCGACGTTCCTCGACTACCTCTACCTGTCGTTCACCAACGCCACCGCCTTCAGCCCCACCGACGTCCTGCCCATGTCGCGCTGGGCCAAGTGCACGATGATGCTGCAATCGGGGATCTCACTGGCCACCGTGGTCCTGGTCATCGCCCGGGCCGTGAACATCCTCCAGTAAGCCGTCGACCTCGTCGAGCCCGGTCGGTTCGCCGTCGCCACCGCGAACGACAGCGTCGAGCCGGGGTGACAGAGCCTCGACCTGGCGCCGGTTGGCCCGGATCCGCCGGTCGAGCTCCTCGACCAGTTCGGTGGCCCGTCGGAACCGCTCGGCCAGGCGGTCGACGTCGACCTTGCCCTCGTCGAACTCGGCGATGATGGCATCGAGCTCGGCGGTGGCCTCGGCGTAGGAGAGACTTTCGGGGTCCGAGCCGGCGTTGCTCACGGCGACACCGCCTCGGCTTCCACGATGCTCGTCCGGTCGCCGTCGACGAAGCGGCTGGTGATGCGCTGGCCCTGCCGGAGGCCGGCCGCGCTACGCACCAGTGTGCCGCCCTCGTCGAGGGTCAAGGTCCAGCCTCTTTCGAGTTGGCGGGTCGGATCGAAGGCCACCAGCACTCTCCGGGTGCCGTCCAGGTCGCGCTCGCCGTCGGCAACCGACCGGCGCACCGACGCGTCGACGTGGCCGGCGATGGTGCGTAGTCGCTCCTCGCTGCGCACGACGTCGAAGGTCGCGACCCGGGCCACGGTCGATGCCTTCGCGTGCACCCGACCGGCCCCGTCGTCGAGGAGGGCACCGGCCCGACGGGGAAGGCGTTCGGCCGACGCGGCCAACGCCACTCCGGCACCGGCGACGGAGCGCTCGGCCGAGAGGCGGAGGTCGTCGGCCCGGCGGGAGATGGCGTCGCCGAAGCGGTCGAGCTGGGCGGACGCGCTGCGGGCGAGCGATGTCCGGCGGCGGTGCAGGTGGTCGTGGGCCGCGCCGTCGCACCGGCGCGCCAGTTCCTGGAGTCGTCGCACCCGTCCGCCCACGGCTGCTGCGAACTGGCCGACTCTGGCGACGAGAGCCTGGGCGCAGGCGGTGGGAGTGGGGTAGGCGGCCGCCGCGGCCTCGTCGGCCAGGCACCGGTCGCCCGTATGGCCCAGGCCCGTCCACACCGGCACGGTGGCGTTGGCCACGGCCCGGACCACCATCTCGGAATCGAAGGCGTCCAGGTCGGCGCGAGCGCCCCCACCCCGGACCACCACGATGACATCCACCGCGGCCGCTCCGAGGGAGACGACAGCGGCGGCGACCCCGGCCGGTGCTCCGGGGCCCTGGACCACCACCGGTCTCTCCACCAGCACGAAGGCGTAGCCCGAGGCGGCCAGGACGTCGCAGAAGTCGCGGTAGCCCTGGCTCTGGTGGCTGGCGACCAGGCCGATCCGCAGGGGGACGGGGCCGAGTGACTGCCGGCGGTTGGTGTCGAGCAGGCCTTCGGCGGCCAGCGCCCGCCGCAGGGCGAGCCGGCGGGCGGCCAGATCGCCGAGGAGGGCGTCGGTGTCGAGGGCCGAGCAGTCCAGCTGGAGGCGGCCCGTCCCGGGGCGCAGGCCCACCTGGCCCCGCAGCGAGACGGTCATGCCTTCGCGCAGGGTGAGGCCGCGCTCGTCGAGCTGGCCCCGGATGCGGGCCCACGCCGTGCGCCAGATCACCACGTCGAGCGTGGCGTCCACCTCGCTGGAATCACGCGCCGGTTCGGCAAGGGTGACGAAGCACGAACTGCCCCGGGGCCGCAGCACGCTGATCTCGGCCCTCACCCACACCGGGCCCCGCAGTCCCTTGGCGATCACCACCGAAACCTTCCGGTAAAGGTCGCGGATTCCCGGCGCCTCGGCGGGCCCGGAGGGGAAGAGGGTCAGGGGTCAGGCCTCCAACAGGGACCGGCAGGCGGCGACGATGTGGGCGGGGCCGATCATCACCGCCGCCTCGGCGGCCATGGCGTAGGGCATGGCCGGCACGTCGGCCATGGCCAGGCGGCGGACCGGGGCATCGAGGTCGTAGAAGGCTTCCTCGGCGACGATGGCCGCCACCTCGGCGCCCACGCCGAAGCTCACATTGTCCTCGTGCACGACGAGGAGGCGGCCGGTGCGCACGACCGAGGTGAGGACGGTCTCACGGTCGAGGGGTGAGATAGTGCGCAGGTCGATGACCTCCACCGAGTACCCCTCGGTGGCCAGGGTCTCGGCGGCGGCGAGGCAGTGATGGCGGTGCACCCCGTAGGTGACGACCGTGAGATCGTCGCCGGCCCGGGCCACGTCGGCCACACCGATCGGCACCCGCCAGTTGCCGTCGGGGACCACGCCCTTGATGTGGCGGTAGGTCTTCTTGTGTTCGAGGAACAGGACGGGGTCTGGATCCTCGACGGCCGAACGCAGCATGCCGGCCACGTCGGCGGGGGTCGACGGAACCACCACCTTGAGCCCGGCCACGTGGGCGTAGAACGCCTCCACCGCCTGGGAGTGGTAGATCGCCCGGTGGGTACCACCTCCCCACGGGGCCCGAACCACCATGGGAACGCTAAAGTCACCGGCCGTGCGGTAGTGGATCTTGGCCGCCTCGCTCACAAGTTGGTCGAAGCACGAGTGGAGGAAGTCGGCGAACTGGATCTCGGCCACGGGACGCAGGCCGTCGAGGGCCATGCCGATGGCGATACCGACGATCGACGACTCGGCCAGGGGCGTGTCGATCACCCGGTTGGGCCCGAACCTGGCCTGCAGGCCCTCGGTGGCCCGGAACACGCCACCGAGCAGGCCCACGTCCTCACCCAGCACGACCACGTCGTCGTCGCCGCCCATCAACTGGTGCAGCGTGTGGCGCACGGTCTCGAGTACGTTGCGCTCTACGCCCGCAGTCGGAGCCGTGGCGGCGGGAGGCGCCACGGCCGGCCCGGCGGCGAGAGGCGCCACGGCCGGCCCGGCGGTGGCCGGCTCCGAGCCCGAACGGAGTGCCGGCGCTCCGGGGATGGGGCGCAGCGGTCGGGCGTAGACCTTGGTGAAGGCCATCTCGCCGGTGGCCTCCGGTGCCGCCTCGGCCCGCCGGGTGGCCTCCTCGACCTCGGCCTCGACCTCGCCGTGGAGCCGGGCGTCGTCTTCGGCACTGAGCAGGCGCCGGCTCAGCAGGTAGTCGCGCATCCGGGGGAGGGGGTCCTTGGCTCGCCACGTCTCGACTTCCTCGGGCGAGCGGTAGGCCTTGTCGTCGTCGTCGGACGTGTGGGGCAGCAGGCGGTAGGTCTTGCACTCGACAAGGGTGGGACCGCCGCCCTCCCGGGCCCGGCGCACCGCGGTCTGGGTGGCGTCGTACACGGCGAGGGCGTCGTTCCCGTCGACCACCACACCGCCGAAGCCGTAGGCCTGGGCGTGGGAGGCCACGTCCTCGACCGCCGACTGCAGGCCCATCGGCACCGAGATGGCGTACAGGTTGTTCTCGCACAGGAACACGACGGGGAGGCGGTGGATGCCGGCGAAGTTGAGGGCCTCGTGAAAGTCGCCCTTCGAGGCCGTGGCCTCGCCGAAGTAGCAGACGGTGACTCGGTCGTCGGCCCGGATCTGGGACGCCTTGCCTATCCCGGCGGCGTGAGGGAGCTGGGTGCCGATGGGCGACGAGCCGGTGATGATGCCGAGGCGCTTCGAACCCCAGTGGTAGGGCATCTGGCGCCCGCCCGAATTGGGGTCGTCGGGCCGGGCGAAGCCGTTGAGCATCACCTCGTAGGGAGTCATCCCCATGGCCAGCACGACACCGACGTCGCGGTAGTAGGGGAGGACGATGTCGTGGCCGCGGGTCAGGGCGAAGGCGGAAGCGACCTGGGCTGCCTCCTGGCCCTGGCCGGGGATCATGAACGGGATCTTGCGGTTTCGCGTAAGGTTCCACAGCTTCTGGTCGACGGCGCGAGCCGTGACCATGGTGCGGTAGAGGGCCCGAAGGTCGTCGTCGCTCAGTCCCAGTCCGCTGTGGCGGTCGGCCACCGCCTTGGCCGATGCACGCTCGACGCCGGCTCTGGCCATCGCTATCCCCTCGAGGCGGTTCGGATCAGACGGACATGGCCCAGCTCGTGCATGCGCCGCTCGGCCAGTTGGTCGGCGGCCTCCGTGGTGGACAAAGCACTCTTCTCGGCGTCGATCAGGAGGGTGCTGGTGGTATCGAAGATCGCCTGCACCGCAGCGTAGGCCCGTTCCTGGTTGTAGCCACCGGGAGCCAGCTCATCGGCAATGTTGATCAGCCCGCCAGCGTTCACAACGTAGTCGGTGGCGAAGGTGACGCCGGCCTTCGCCAGCAGCGTGGCGCAGTCGGCGTCGGCGAGCTGGTTGTTGGCCGACCCCACCACTGCGGCGCAGCCGAGCTCGGCGATGGTGGTGGCGTCGAGGACCGCACCCAGCGCGCATGGCGAGAAGATGTCGCACTCGACGCGGTGGGCGTCGGCCACGGCCACCACGTCGGCGCCGTGGTCTGACACGGCCCGGCCCACGGCCTGAGCGTCGACGTCGGCCACGCTCACCCGGGCCCCCTCGCCCACCAGGTGACCGACGAGGTGACCGCCCACCTTGCCGACGCCCGACACGACGACATGGCGACCATCGAGGGACGGGTCGGCCCAGAGGTGGCAAGCCACCGCTTTCATGGCCCACAGGATCCCGTAGGCCGTGGCCGCCGAGGGGTCGCCCGAACCTCCGAGCGACTCGCTCACGCCGGTGACGCAGTCGGTCTCCCGCCGGATGAGATCCATGTCGGCCTGCGTCGTGCCCACATCCTCGGCCGTGAGGTAACGGCCGCCCAGACCGTCGACGAAGCGGCCGTATGCCCGCAGGAGGGCCTCGCTCTTGGCTGTGGCCGGATCGCCGATGATGACGGCCTTCCCCCCACCCAGATCGAGGCCGGCCACGGCCGCCTTGTAGGTCATCGCCTTGGCCAGCCGCAGGACGTCGACGAGAGCGGCGTCCTCGCTGGGGTAGGGGTAGAAGCGGGCGCCGCCCAGGGCGGGACCGAGTCGGGTGGAGTGGATGGCGATGATGGCCCGCAACCCGCTGGGGCGATCGTGGCAGAACACGATCTGCTCATGGTCGTCCCCGCCGATCCGGTCGAAGACGGCCACCGATGCAGGTTAGTCGCCCACGCTGAGCGCCAACTCTGACCGTCCTCGTCCCCGGGCGTAGGGAACTTAAGCGACGACGAGCATGGCCGTCTGGTGCTTCTCGTGGAGCTGGCAGAGAATGCGGAACGTGCCGCCCTGGTGGGCCGTGAACTTGACGTGCACCGGCGGGGCCGTGGGGTCGATGAGGCGAGTGATGCGGTAGCCCTCGATCTCGAACCCGTGGGTTTTGTCGGTGGTGTTCTTGACCACCAGGTCGACGTGGTCACCTTTGTGCACGTTCACCACGTCGGGGGTGAAGCCGGGCTTGCCGTCGACGATGGTGGCCGAGATCGTGCGGTGGGCACTCTGGCCGACACAGCCCACCAGGGCGACCATGGCGACGACGACACCGACGAATGCTCGGCGGGCAGGTGAGGTCTTGGCAATCGGCACGGCTGCAAACGTAGCGCAGTCACTTCGCCCGGAAGGCCAGGGGCTACCCGCTCAGTGGGGCTCGGCGGGGCCGCCGATGGTCTGACGGACGGCCCGGGTGGCGACGCTCACTGCGTCGAGGCGGGGCTGGGGCTCGCCTTCGACCTCGCTCACCAGCCGGGCCACCTCGCCGATCTGTTCGACGCGCTCGGCCAGGAAGCGGACGACGGCGTCGGGCTCGGGCAGATCGGCGTGTTCCTGGAGGGCCTGGCACGCCCCCAACCGGCGCAGGTCGGTGAGATCGTCGACCAATCCCCGGCGCACAGCGGCCGACCAGCGGTCCTCGGCCACCGCCAGGCCGACCTGGTGGATCAGGCGGTCGACGCCCAGTGACTCCCCGACCCAGAGCATGGCCGAGGCTATGCCCGACACCGACCGGCCGGTGGTGCGGACCAGGTCGGCGACATCGGCCCCGACGGCCAGCTCGCCCATGCACGCCAATTGCCCGGCCAGCTCAGGCGCCACGGCCGCCTCGGTCAACGCCTCCGCGGCCCGAGCCCGCATCCGCTGGCGGTACGGCGTGCCGATGCCCGGCAGCACGGCCTCCAACTCGAACAGGACCGGTCTGTCGCGGGCCGTGGTGAGGGCAATGTCGTTCCCCTCGCCCCGGCGGAGGTAGGCGCGGGTCAGGGCCTCGAGAAGGCCGCTGACCACGGCGGCGGCGTGGACGAGAGCTTCGGTGCCGGCGGCGTCGCACGAGTCGTCGACTCGTCGCCACCACTGGTCGGCATCGACGGTGCGGCGAGCCACCACGTAGGCGGCCACCACCGACGCCGGTCGGGCCCGGGTATCCGCCGCCAGTCGGTGGACGAAGGTAGCGCCCATGCGGTCGACCACGTCGTTGGCCAGGACCGATGCCACCAGCTCCCGCCGGAGGCGGTGCCGGTCGAGGAGGTGGCCGAACCGCTCGGTGACACTGGCCGGGAAATACGACGCCAGCACGTCGCCGGCCGCGGCCTGGTCGGGGAGGGGCGACACCAGCAGAGCTGCAGTGAGGCTGCGCTTGGCCCCCGCCAGCAACACTGCCAGCTCGGGACGAGTGAGGCCGGCGCCAGCGTGCGTGCGTGCCTCCATCTCGGTGGTCGACGGCATCGCCTCGACGGTCCGGTCGAGCACACCCGTGGCTTCCAGGTCGGCCAACAGTGCCTCCGTGGCCACCATGGTGTCGGGACTGGCGGCGTGGGCCCGGCTCAGAGCCATGCTCTGCAAAGCACAGTTGCGCAAGACCCGGGCGACGACGTCGTCGCAGGCGTCGTGCAACAGGCGGCCGCCTTCGCCGGCGGCGACATCGCCCGACTCGACGGCCAGGGCGAGAAGGATCTTCAGGTTCACCTCGTGGTCGGAGATGTCGACGCCGGCCGAGTTGTCGATAGCGTCGGTGTTGACGTGCCCGCCCCGCCTGGCGTACTCGATACGGGCCCGCTGGGTGAAGGCCAGGTTGGCGCCCTCGCCCACCACCCGGGCCCGCACGCTCGACGCTTCGACGCGCACGTCGGCATTCCTTCTGTCGTCCAACTCGGCGTCGGCCTCGGTGCTGGCCCGCACGAAGGTGCCGACGCCGCCGGCGAAGAGCAGGGCGACCGGCGCCTGCAGGATGGCACGGATCAGCTCCGCCGCGGTCGGATACTCCTCGGTCATGTGCAGCAAGGCCTGAGCGTCGCTGCTCAGCAGGATCCGCTTCTCCAGACGGGACCACACCCCGCCGCCGGGGCTGATGAGGCCTCTGTCGTAGTCCTGCCACGACGAGTGGGGGAGAGCGAACAGACGGGCACGCTCGGCGTGGGATGTGGCCGGGTCGGGCGAGGGATCGAGGAAGATGTCGCGGTGGTCGAACGCCGCCACTAACCGGATCTGGTCGGACAAGAGCATGGCGTTGCCGAACACGTCGCCCGACATGTCGCCGATCCCCACGACGGTGACAGGGTCGGAGTCGGGCCGCATGTTCGCCACCGGGGTCTGGTCGGACTTCGGGGTTGGTCCGGGATCGATGCCGAGGGCGGTGAAGTGGTGACGCACAGCCACCCAGGCGCCGCGCGCGGTGATTCCGATGCGCTTGTGGTCATAGCCCCCCGAGCCCCCGGAGGCAAAGGCGTCGCCCAACCAGAACCCGCGCTCGACGCTGATCCGGTTGGCCAGGTCGGAGAAGGTGGCCGTGCCCTTGTCGGCCGCCACCACGAGATAGGGATCGTCGGAGTCGCGGCGTCTGGGGACGGGGACGACGCGGCCGCTCACCACGTTGTCGGTCACGTCGAGCAGAGCCGTGATGAAGATCTCGTAGGCCCGGGCCGGGTCGACGGCATCGGCGCCGTATCGGGGACGTTTCACCACGAAGCCGCCCTTGGCCCCCGTGGGCACGATGACGGCGTTCTTCAGCACCTGGGCCCGCATGAGGTCGAGCACCTCGGTGCGGTAGTCGTCGGGGCGGTCGCTCCATCGGATACCGCCCCGGGCCACCGGTCCCCACCGCAGGTGGATGCCCTCGACGGCCGGTCCGTGGACGAAGATCTCCCGGTAGGGCACCGGTCGGGGGATGTCGGGAACTCCGGCGCTCTGAAGCTTCAGGGCCAGGTGGGCGCTGTCGCCCAGGTAGCGGTTCGTCCGCACGGTGGCATCGACCAGCGACAGGAAGCCTCGCAGGATCCGGTCGTGGTCGAGGAGGGAGACGGCATCGCAGCAGTCGGCGATCTG
>JBBSHU010000022.1:0-33895 GCA_038232455.1 Acidimicrobiales bacterium | reverse complement strand
GGTGCCGTATCGTCGGATGACATGTGCCGGAACATCACCCCCCTTCGAGGCCTCGAGCCTCCCGCCACGAGCGAGGAGGTCGTGGCGGCCGCTCGCCAGTACGTGCGCAAGGTCGGCTCCGTCACCACCGCGGGCCAGATGGCGTCGCCGGCCATCGAACGCGCCGTCGCCCAGATCGCCGCGGCAACGGCGGAGCTTCTGGCCGAGCTGCCCCCTCGGCGACAACCGCCCGGCGTGGTCCCACCGCTGCGCCGGCGCTGACCGAGCGTCCCGACGGACGACCCTGACGGGATCTGGACGTATTCTGGAACAAGATCTGATCTGAAATGACCGCCCAGGGACGGGAAACACATGGCGGCTGAGCCCACCTCCACCGGCGTCACCCCTCAGCGGTGGGAGCGGTTCGCCCCGTTCGGCGCCCTCGGATTTCTCCTCTCCATCGTGGTCGGGGCCGTCCTGGTCGGGGAGGCCACTCCCTCCAGCCAGGCCTCGGCCCGAGAGATCGCCGCCTACTTCCACGACCACAGCAGTGGGATTCTCGCCAACACGGCTCTCGTCGTGCTCGGTGGCTTCGCCCTCTTCCCCTGGTTCCTCGGCAGTCTTTGGCGGGCTACCCGCCAAGCCGAGGGGGAGGGCGGTATCTGTGCGGTCGTCGCCCTTGTCGCCGGTGTAGCCCTGCTCGGCCCTCTCCTGATGCAGGCTGCCGGATGGGGAGCGGCCGCTTTGGAGGCGGGTCCGAATCGCGATCCATCTGTCGCCGCCGGCCTGATGGACCTGGGGAACATGGGATTTTTGCTGGTCCCGTTCCCGGCTGCCGCACTCGTCGCCGCCACGAGTCTCGCCGGCCGACCCGGCGTGTTGCTTCCCCCGTGGCTTACTCGCGCCGGCCTGCCACTGGCAGCGGCGATGGTCGTCAGCGGCGTGCTCGTGCCGGGAGCCGCGCCCGTCCTGTTCCTCCTCTTCGGGCTGTGGTTGGTGGCGGTGGCCTTCACCCTGGTGCGCAGGGGTGTGCCCACGGGTGAGCGGACGGAAGGGTGACGTCCGGCGGACCAGGGTCGGACGGACCGAGCTCGGGCCGCCGCTCGACGGCGTGGACCGGTGACGCAGCCGCGGGATGGGCGTTCGCGTTCGCGGCCGTGAGCTTCTATTGGGCCGCCGGAGGAACTCAGGGCCTCGGCACGCTGGCCGAGACGCTCAGGGAGCAGGCCGTGGCCCGGGACCAGGGGTTCATCACCGTGATCTGGATCACCGGTGCGCTGAAGGTGCTGGCCGGCCTTCTGGCCCTGGCGCTCGTCCGCCCCTGGGGGAAGGTGTTCCCCCGCTGGATGCTCCTCACCGCCGGCTGGGGCACCGGCGCCTTCCTCACCCTCTACGGAGGCCTGGACATGATCGGTGCCGGACTGGGCGTCATCGGCATCACCGACCCGGTCGACCCGACCGGAGCCCGGTGGTATCTCGTTCTCTGGGGCCCGGTCTGGCTGGCCGGAGGACTGCTCATGCTGGGGGCGGTACGCCACTACACCCGACAGAGCCGGAGATCACCCGGGGATCAGGTGGTCGCCAGCCTCGCGTAGACCCGGCGGGCGTTCTCGCCGGCCGCCATCCGGGCAATCCGGGCGGCGTCGTCGACCGCCAAGACGCCGTCGGTCACCCACCCGTCGAGCAGATGGCCGAAGCTGTGGCGAAACTGAGCGGCACCGACCAGGTAGAGCTCCGGCAACTGGAAGCCGTCGGTGGAGAACAAGAGCTTGGCGAACGGCGCCAGCTCCAGGCACTCGCCCAGAACGGCGCCGGCGCGGGCACCGACCTGGCCGACGGTGAGGCCCACATCCACGTAGACGTGCGGGTAGACGGTGGCCAGCCAGCCGGCCTGGCGGTGGTACGGGTAGCAGTGGAGCAGGATCACGGACACCTCCGACGGTTCCAGCGCCGCCAGCAACGGCTGCAGGAGGGAGGGGTCGGACCGCCGGAGGCGGATGTCGCGGTCGCCGAAGCCTGTGTGCACCTGGAGAGGGAGGCCGAGGTCGATGCCCGTCCACAGGACGAACCGCAACAGCACCGGATGGGTCAGGCGCGTCCGGGGCTGAGCGAGCCACTCGTCGGCAGCCGCCCGCACCTCGTCCGGGCCCGGTCGAGCCGGATCGATGTCGAGGCCGTGCCGGTAGGCGATCACCGACTTCACCGCCACGGCCTGGGTGCAGGCGGCCGCGAGCGTGTCGACGTAGGCGGACGCGAACCGTTCGGGCGTCACGCCGGAGCAGGCCAGGTCCTCGGCGACCCGTTCCAGACGCACCACCTCCGCCACCGCAGCACCGGCGGCCCGGCCGAGCGTGGCCAGCTCTCCCAGATCGGGGCGGGCCACGCCGGTGTCGACCAGGAGGTAGGCCAGGCGGGCGGCGCCGAGCAGCCGTGACGTGACCGCCGCCAGGCCGAGTGCCTCCCGCCGGCCGAGGTAGTCGGAGGACCGAGCCAGGGGTTCGAGGTCGAGCACCGGCGCGCACCATCGCCGTATCGCCAGCCCCACGGGACTGTCCCAGGTGGACACGCCCTCCGGCCCGGCCCCGTCGCCCTCGGTACAGCACTGCTCGAACTCGCCCGGTCGGGTCGCCCGCGCGAGCACCGGATGGCAGTGGGCATCGACCAGGGGTAGACCGTCGAGCAGATCGGTGATCGGGCCGGCACTCACGGGTGGGTCTGCAGCCGTCAGTGGATCCAGCGGGTGGCGGCCACGACCTCCTCGTCGGTGTTGGCGCTGAACCGCTCCACCTCGGCCCGCCGCACGGCGAGGAACGCCTCGAACAACGTCGGCCCCATCGCCTCGCCCAGGACCTCGTCGTGCTCCAGCGCCTCGACGGCCTCGCTCAGCGACCCCGGCAGGCGGGGCGGTTGCCCGTCGGGGCCCAGTGAAGCGGGGTCGACCGTCACCTCCGGGGGGAGACGACCCCCAGCACCAGCCTCCGCGCACACCACCGCCGTCACTGCCCCGACGACCAGGTAGGGATTGGCACTGGCGTCGAAGCACTTCAGCTCGACGTTGGCCGCCGTCGACTCGGAACCCCTCGTGCCGGTGATGAGGCGCATGGCAGCCTCGCGGTTCTCCCGGCCCCAGCACCGGAAGGCGCCGGCCCACCGCTGTGGGACCAGGCGCAGGTAGCTGGCCACGCTGGGCGAGCCCACCGCGCACAGCGCGGGACGGTGGTCGAGGAGCGCGTTCAGAGCCGCCTCGCCTTCGCCGGTGAGCCCGTACGGCCCCTTCCCGCCCGCCAACAGGTTGGTGGCGCCCGACCACACCGACGAGTGCAGATGGCCGCCGTTGCCCACCTGTCCGGCCACGACCACCGGGGCGAAGGACACCCGCAGGCCGTGCGCCTGCGACACGGCTCGGATGGTCTGCCTGACGAGCACGAGCCGGTCGGCGGCAGCCACCGGGTCCGTGGCGGCGACCGACAGCTCCATCTGGCCGGTGGCGTACTCGGGATGCAGTTGCTCCACGGGAATGCCTTCGGCGGCCGTGGCCTCGACGATGTCGGCCAGGTAGTCGGACAGCTCCACGACCCTGGTCATCCCGTACGCCGGCCCCACGCAGGCGGGCGTGGTGCCGTCACCTTCGTCGCGGCCCACGAACCACTCGACCTCGAAGGCCATGCGCAGCTGGAGGCCGGCGGCGGCGGCACGGGCCACCATGCGCCGGGCGAAGGTGCGCTGACACCCCGGGTGCGGCTCCCCGTCCTGGGTCCGGCGGTCGACGGGAGCCCACGCCCAACGGGGCATGGGCCGGAGCACGGTCAGGCGCTCGAGATCAGGGATCCCCCGCAGGTCGCCGACGGGACCGCCGACATGGGCGCTGGTGGTGATCGAATCGTCCCCTCCGAACACATCGAAGGCCGGTGACATCCCGACACCCCACGTGGAGGCCGTTTCCAGACGGTCGACGGGGATCGTCTTGACCCGGGTGATGCCGGCATTGTCGACCCAGGTCAACGCCACCGCTCGTACGCCGTCGGCGGCCAGCGCCTCGGCCAGGTCGCCGGCCCGTCCCCCCTGGCCCGTGTCCGTGCCGGGCATCCCTACTCCTTGCGCTCGAGGGAGTCACCGATCAGCCACAGGGTGGGTGGCCAGAGGCCTACGAACAGGGCCCGGCGCTCGGCATTGCCCCGTTCGTCCTGGTCGACGGTCTTGGCCCGGATCCACAGGCCGATGCATAGACCGACGGCTGCCAGGGAAGACACATGCACGTGCGAGCCTCGTAGTCCGGCCTTACTGAGTAGTCCCGTCACCATTCCGCCCAACGTACACACCACGAAGGACTCTTGTGCCCCAGCTCCCGACGATGCCCCGCCGCCTCGTCGTCGCCTCGCTCTGGCCGTTCGGCATCGCCCTCACCTCGTGGAACTACATGTGGCGAACAACCCCGCTCCACCGCCGTGAGATGTCGGGGTCCCTTCCCGACGACGGCGGCCCCGACCTGCCGGCCGGCGTGTCCCCTGCCGACCTGCAACCGGCCGACGACGGAGTAGGCCCTCTGTTCCACCGCCGCTACCAGGCCCGCATCGCCAACGCCAAAGTCTCCCCCGAAGCCCTGATCGCCACGATCAGCGCCGACCCCAACGAGGTGGCGCCGACCGAGTTCGCCCGATTCTCGAAGGTCGAAGGCCATGAGGGCCGGCTGGAGTCGGGCGACTGCTTCGTGGTCCGCATGCCCGGCCCGTGGGACGGCCCGGTGCGGGTGATCCACCGGACGCCGAGGTCGTTCCGCCTGGCGACCCTGCCGGGTCATCTCGAGGCCGGCCAGATCGAGTTCCGGGCCACCACCGACGGTGACCGGCTCGTGTTCACCATCGAGTCGTGGGCCCGGAGCGGCGACCGGCTCTCCAACCTCCTCTACGGACAACTGCACATGGCCAAGGAGGTGCAACTCCACATGTGGACGTCGGCTCTCGAGCGGGCGGTTACCCTGGCCGGCGGTCGCCTCAGCGGCGGGGTCGACATCGAGACCCGCCGGGTCGACGAACCCTCCGCCGGCCACGAGCAGATGCTCGGTGACCCGAGCGCCAGGCAGGTCCTCGATGCCCTGCACGACAAGAGCCTCAACTTCGAGCTCGGCCGGCGCGGCGATTTCACCGCCGAGAACGGCTGGCATGTCGACGAATACTGCCAGCCCCTGCCCGCCGAGGCCCCGGGCCCACCCGCCCCCGGCGGGAGCTGGGAGGTGGCCCAGCGCCTCATGCGCACCTACGCGTTCGCCGACCCGGCCATCGTGCGAGCCGTGTACTACCCCGACCGACCCCTCGACGATCGCGACATGCTGCTCGAGGCGCGCTTCTACGGTCTGCGCTTCAAGCTCGGCGTCCGGGTCGGCGGCCTACGTGATGAGATACGCGAGATCGGCGGGCGACACGTACGGGTGTGGGGCTGGAACTACCGCACCTTGCAGGGCCATCTGGAGATGGGCCAGATGGACTACGAGGTATGGAAGTGGCTCGACTCGGGCGACGTGGAGTTCCGGATCTCGGCCTTCTCGCGCCGGGCCCGAACCGGCAACCCGCTCGTGCGCCTCGGCTTCCGGGTCTTCGGTCGCCATGAGCAGGTGAAGTTCGCCCACCACGCCTGTGCCCGCATGGCCGCCCTCACCGAGGCCGCATTAGCGTCCGACGGTGCCGACGACGTGCCACGTGCCGCCGACACGGTGTCAGCTCAGCCCGTCTCCAACGGCTCCGGGTAGCTTTCAGCAGGCGGCGCCGGTCGCAGCCCGCACGACTCGCCGAGCGGGCACAACCGGGGGGCGGCCTGCTGGAGCAATCGAAGGCCGAACTGGCGCATCTCGGTTGCCTCGTGGGTGCGCGTCACGTCTGTCTCCTGGACCACTTCGGCCATCGAGAAGAGGGAGCCGGCGCTCTCCAGCATGTGGTCGGTTGTGGCCAGCATCACCGCCTTCACCTCCGGCCAGGCAACGAACGAGGTGCCGTCCTCGGAGCTGTATGAGATACCTGCGCCGTCGATCGTGGTCACGTCGACGGTGACGACGCGATCGTCGGCGAACGTGATCCCGGCGGTGAAGCTGATATCACCCACGACTCTCCTCCCGGTCGGCTCGGTGTTGCGGTGTGTCGACCAGCTTCTCGCAACTGCGACAGACTCGGCGACCGTGGACGGTACCGGCAGCCCCTTCGACCGAGCCTACGGCCGGGCCGGCGCACGCTGATCGCCCAGCTTCCCCAGACGGGAGCCATCTTCGCCTGAGCCACGCGGCGCCCGGGCCAGCCCGACGCCACCTGGCAGGATGCCGGTGTGCGGCGCATCCCCGACGACGAACGACGGGCGCGGCTGGGGCTTCGTCACCACCTGGTGCCGACGGCGAAGGCGTCCGACCCGGTGGTGCTGTCGGCCGACCTGGTGGGCCTGCACGGCAGCGATCCGGCCACGGTGTTCCTGTCGACCGCCGCTCGCTTCATCGAACCGGCCGACGCTGTCCCTGCGCTCGAGCGGGCTCTGTACACCGATCGCCGCCTCGTCCGCACGCTCTGCATGCGCCGGACCATGTTCGTGGTGCCGGCCGACTTCGTGCCCGTCGTCCAGAGCGCCTGCACCGAGCCGCTGGTGGCCCGGGAACGCCGGAGGTTGGTGCAGATGATCGAGGACCAGGGTGTCGCCACCGACGGGGCGGCCTGGCTGGAAGCGGTTGAGGCCCGCACGGTCGCCGAACTCGAGCGCGTGGGCGAGGCCACCGGCGCCGAGTTGTCGAAGTCCGTCCCCGGATTGGACGAGCAGCTCCTCTTCGGCGAAGGGACGAAGTGGGCGGCCAAGGTCGGCATGTCGACTCGCGTGCTCTTCCTGCTGTCGACGGCCCAGCGCGTGGTGCGCGGGCGTCCGAAGGGATCGTGGACGAGCAGCCAGTACCGCTGGTCGCCAATGGGAACCTGGCTGCCCGATGGGATGGTCGCCGTCGAGGCCGGCTCCGCCCGCATGCAGCTCGTGCGTCGCTGGCTGGCTGCGTTCGGGCCGGCCACCACCGCCGACGTCAGGTGGTGGACAGGATGGACCGTGGCCCAGGCCAAGGCGGCTCTCGCGGCCGTGGATGCCGTCGCCGTGGAGCTCGACGACGGCCCCGGATGGGTGTTGCCGGGAGAGGAGGATCCCGTTGACGCCCCCGACCCATGGGTGGCGCTGTTGCCCGCGCTCGATCCCACCACCATGGGATGGCGGGGCCGAAGCTGGTACCTCGGCGACCACGCCACGACGCTGTTCGACCGAAACGGCAATGCCGGTCCGACCGTCTGGGCCGACGGGAGGGTCGTGGGCGGCTGGGCCCAGCGAGCCGGCGGCGAGGTGGTATACGAGTTGCTCGACGATGTCGGCGCCGACACCGTCGCAGCCGTCGCCTGGGCGGCCGGCGACCTGGAGAGCTGGCTCGGCGCCACGCGGATCAAGCCCCGCTTCCCGACTCCGCTGCAAGTGACGCTGATGCGCTGAACCGCGTTCTCTGCGTGACCACCAACACCGGGTGTTAGAAATCGAGCAAAGAACGAGAGTGTGATGAGCGACGACGAGGCGATGGGGCTGGCCCTCGAGGAGGCAGCCCGGGCCACCGCTCATGGCGACGTGCCCGTCGGGGCCGTGGCCTTGGTGGCCGGCCAGGTCGTGGCCCGCGGCCACAACGAGCGAGAGCTGACAGGTGACCCGACCGCCCACGCCGAGGTCGTCGTGCTCCGTGTCGCGGCCGTGGCGGCCCAGAGCTGGCGTCTCCACGACGTCACCCTGGTCGTGACCCTGGAGCCGTGCCCGATGTGCGCCGGCGCCCTGGTCGCGGCCCGGGTCGGGCGCCTGGTGTTCGGTGCCGCCGATCCTCGGGCCGGCGCCGCCGGCTCGCTCTACAACCTGTGCGTCGATCCCCGCCTGAACCACGAGCTCCCGGTCACCCCCGGCGTGCGGGCAACCGAGTCCGCCGCCCTCCTCGCGGCGTTCTTCGCGACCAGGCGCGGTTGATAGCCTCACACCCGGAGGGATGCGAGAGCGGCCGAATCGGACGGTCTCGAAAACCGTTGTGCCTCCGGGTACCGTGGGTTCGAATCCCACTCCCTCCGCTCCCGTCCGACCAGCGCCCTTGGTCCGGTATGCCCTTGGCCAGAACCCTCGGGTGACGCTGATTCGGTTGCAGTCGCGCCGGTAGCTGCGTCGGGCCTGCCGCAAGAACTGTCTGACCCCCGATGACGCGGTCACCGGCCCCGACCCGCACGCCGTTGATGTGGAGGATCTTGACCTGCCAACCGGGGTGCTCGTCCGGCTCGATGACCACGTAGTCATCCGAGTAGTCGCAGTAGAGGACATACGTGCCGACAATCTGCACTGTGCCGCTGACCGGTGCCCGGATCTCGACCGCGGGGTCCACCACCACGTCGGCAGCCGTGCGGGATGCGGTGGCCCGATCGCGCGTCTCCAAGGTCGCCGGGCCAATAGCGGTTAGAAGCGGCTCCATTTGGCGGGCCCCGTCGTGGTTCGCTTCGTGGAATCCGACCCGCTCGACCGCAACGAAGGATGCCGAAGAGTGATACCACCGACGGTGGCGAACGGTGTCCACGCTTGTTCCGTCACCACTCGCGAATCCGCCCGCCCCGCGGCCGTGGCCGGTGAGGCCGGTGGCTGCGTGGTTGTCGGCGCGGTCGTGGTCGGCGAGACCGAAGTGGAGGTGGCGACGGTGGTGGTTGTGGTTGTGGCCACGGTCGTGGTCGGGGCCGGCACAACGGCAAGGACGGCCTCGTGGTCCGACGTCGTGCATCCCGCCAGTGCGAGCATGACCGCGGACAGCAGCGCCATCGAGGTTCCGGCCGTCCGGTCGAAGCCCCGGATCAACACAGAGGACACACTACGAGTCCGACTCGCCGCCGGCGACCTCTCAGCATTCCGGACGGAACGGATGGCCCATTAGCTCTGCTTGCTGAATGTGACGCATGCCGGCTCACGTTGGCGCGCTTGGCGAAGCTCCGGTACCCCGTCGAGACTTTCGACGGAACCGCTCACCGCGTCCATCTGCTCCCCCTGGGCGATCATGGCCTCCTCGACGTGGACTGCCGGCTCCACGTCGGTCACCCGGATAGCGGCGAAGCTGGTCCGGTTGGCTTTCAGCTTGCTCAACGCCCCGGCCACCCTGGCCCGAAGTCGGCGAGCCACGCCATCGCCCCCGGGAACCCGCGGCGTTCCCGCTTTCTCCAACTGCGTCCCCAAGGCTTCAGTTGCGTGCTGAACGCCGTCGAACAGGTGAAGGAACTCCCTGCGGAGAATCGCCGAATCGTTGCTGTTACTGGGTTTTACATTGAAGATCGGGGCAAGGGCCTCGTCCCACTTCACCAGAGCACCACACACACCGCGCACCCAGGCGACCGGCTCCACCGGAGCGGTCGGCGCCGCCGGCGTGCCTTTCGATTCACCGCAAGCGGCGAAAACGAGAACGAGAATCGACGCGACGGCAAGGCGGGCTCTCATGACGAAGGCTCCTCGATGGGGGACGGTCACACCGGAACGGGCAGGTCGACGAGCCTAGACTTCGCCTGTCAGAGACGGGCGATCGGTGCGGCGAGAGCGAGGGGCTCGGCGGTGAACCGGGGTGGCGATACGAAGACGTCGAGCTCCTCATCGGACTTCTTTGCCACGAAACACTCAGGAGCGGTGATCCGCGTGACTCGGGACAAGACCCGATCGCCGGATCGTCGCCGGGCCTACATGGTCTTCGTCGGCGGAGAAAAGATGGGCGATCTGGCGCCGGGCGAGACGGCCGAGTTCCCGGTGGGACCGGGCGACCACGTGGTGTGGATCTCGGTCGACTTCGAGCGGAGCCGACAGTTGTCGGTGTCGCTCGCTGACGGCGATGTGGTCCATCTCCTCTGCCGCTCCCGGGGCAAGACTCCCGCAGAGGCCTACGTCGATCTCTATCTTGGCGACCCGAACGATCAGCGCGTCCAAGTCCGACCCTCCGGCGACGACTGGCCCGAGGACATGGCCGTCAAACACCGGGCCGTCACCCGCGACGGCCAGGTCCTCGCCGTCTGGGCCCACAAGAGCGGCTACCTGCGCAGTCTCGACCCAGGGTCCAACTCCGGCGGCGGGGACAGCTTCCTCGTGGAGATGGCGTTCTACATCCTGGTGATCCCCGTCCTGGCCGGGCTTCGCTGGGTTCGCCATCGCTTCGTGTTCGAACGGGGATGGTCGGTGGGCGTGGTCAGGAACCGTGGCTTCCTCTGGCCGGAGAAAGTTCGGCTGGAGCGCTTTCCCCACGAAGCCAAGGCCCGGGCGCGTGCGGCCGAGGTCTGGTCGGACGTGGAGAACTGGCCGAGCCCGTGGTCGGCCTGAGTCACCTCTCTTCGTCGGCGAACTCGGGCTCGAGCCCCTCGATCGGGTCGACGGGTGGACGCCCCCGTTCGACCCGCCAGATGCTGAAGGCGGCCGTCGATGCCGCCAGCCACGCCAGCCCAAGCACATAGCCACCCACCACGTCGCTGATGTAGTGGACCCCCAGGGCCAGGCGTGAGAACCCGATGGCCAGCACCAGCACGACGGCTGCGGCCACCACGGCCACCCGTCGGCGGTGGGCGATCAGAGGGAGGAACACGAGCAGAAGGGCCCCGTAGACCACGGTCGACCCCATGGCGTGGCCGGAGGGAAAGCTCTTGCCGAAGGCGGTCGCAACCGGGTCGACCAGTGAGGGCCGGGGCCGGTCGACCGCCAGTTTGACCGCAGTGTCGAGCAGGCCGCCCAGAAACGTCGTCACCACCAGGAACAGCGCCAGGCGCGTCCCGTGGTGCCGCCACACCCAGAGCGAGGCCAAGGCCACGATCACGTAGAACAGGCCCGGTTCCCCGAAGAGACTGACGACCTTCAATCCCCGCACGGCGCCAGGCGAATGGCTGACCCAACCGTGCAGGTGGCGGGCGGCCGACGTGTCCACCCGCACCAGCCAGCCGTTGGCGAGGACCTGTTCGAGCAGCAACCCGAACGGGATGGCGACGACGAGGAAGGCCACGGCGAACAAAGTCAGTCGCAGCCCGTAGCGCTCCTCGGGGTCGAGGCGCCGGTCCCAGATGGCCCGAAGGTCGCTCACGGCTCACCGATTGGGGACGTAGACGAGCAGTGGATCGTCCACTTTGGCGATGTCGAACTCCTCGGGCCCGTCGAAGGTCTCACCATCGCGAGCCAGGCGCAGCGTGCCCTCCAGCGACTTCACGTGGACGCTCCTGGCATAGCGCTGCTCATAGGCACCACAGGCGGCCAGACGACCGGTCACCACCGACAACAGTAGGCGGGCACGCGACCAGGGATGGGCGCCGTCGACGATCCGGATGTCGAGCTGCCCGTCGTCGAGCCGCTCCCGCCAGCTGGGGGCAAAGCCGGGTGGGTCGTACCGGCAGTTGCCGATGAAGACCATCCAGACGCTTCGGTGCTCACCGTCGATCTCCACCTCCACCGGCGCCGTGTGACGCATCACGCTCCACAGCGACACCACCACTGCCGGCCACTTACCGATCTTGTGCTCGAGCTTCTCCCGGGCATCGACCAACTCCACGTAGCTGCCGATGCTGGCGGTGTTGACGAAACCGTGACCGTCGATGACCGCCCGGTCGACGGCCACGGCCTGGCCCTCGCTCACCGCCTCGGCCGCGTCGGCGACAGTGGTAAGCCCCAGGGCCAGGGCGAAGTGGTTCAGGGTGCCGGCTGGGACCACCAGCAGGGGCACCTTGCGCTCGGCCGCCACTTCCACGGCGGCATTGATCGACCCGTCGCCCCCGGCCACGCCGATGGCGCAGCCGCGCTCGGCCGCGTCGGCAAGAGCGTCGGGGAGGTCGGACGCATCCTCCAGCTCGACGATGTCGGCTTCGGGCAGTGCTTGGCGGAGCTCGTCGGCCACCCGCTCGCTGGAGCCGGCGGAGGGGTTCACGACGATCACCAGTCCGGCACCGCCGGGCAGCGCTTCCACCGGGTTGCGCTCGAGAGCGACGCCGGCCGTGGCCGGGTCGTGGGGCGCCACCGGCCACAGGCGACGGGTGGCGAAACCGGCCCCGGCACCGACGATCGCTCCACCCAGCACATCGGACGGGTGGTGCACGCCGGTGTGGACGCGGGAGAACCCGACCACCGAGGCGATGGCAACCAGCGGCGCGGCTAGACCGGGCAGCTCCTGTCCGGCGCCTGCGGCGAAGGCGAAGGCGCTGGTGGCGTGGCCCGACGGGAAGGAACTGCCGGTAGTTCTCGGTGAGCCGGCCAGACGGCTCACCAGGACCGAACGGCCCGGGCGTCGGCGACCGAACAGACGTTTCATGGGGCCGTTGGCCACGGCCGATGCCAGTCCCAGGGCGAACAGGCCGCGTAGGGCGGCCCGACGACCGAAGCGGCCCCCCGTCGCCGCCATCAGCGCCGCCACCACCACCCACAGCACCGACTTGTCAGCAGCCCGGCCGATCCGGTGCAGGCCGGCGCTCACCTCGAGCGAGCAGCGGGGCGCCCGTCGGTTGACAGCCTTGTCGAGGCGGGAGAGCACCCTCATCAGGACTCCACCCGCCGGAACCGAGCCTCGCCCAGCGAGTAGACGCCGTAGGCGGCCAGCCCGAGCGCCATCACCACGAGCAGCACCGGTCCGTAGGGCCGGGCCACCAGCCGCTTCAGGGCACCGTCGAGGCCCACCGCCTGGTTGGGGTCGTGCTGGAGAGCGGCATTGATGAGGAACACGCCGATCATCGAGAGCACGATCATCCGGGCCACCATGCCGACGGTACCGAAGCCGACGATCCAGCGACGCTCGGCCCGGCTCATCTCCGCCGCTTTCAGGCGCTTGCGGAACTTCCGGGACAGGCCCCGCCAGCCCACATAGAAGCCGCCGCCGATGATCGCCACACCCACGGCGGCGATGAGCCAGGGGCCAGCCGGCCACTTCAACACCCTCGCCGTCCAGTCGGACTGGGCGTTGTCCGAGCCGGAGCTGCCGCCTGAGGAGACAAGCAGTTTTACAGCGCTGACGCAGAACGCCGTGTACAGCACTCCGCGAGCCGCGTACCCGACCCGTTTCAGCGTTGCCTTGGTCTGGTCGCGTTCGTCGTCGGGACCGACGATCGCCTCGACGAAGCGCCACAGGGCGTAGCCGCCGAGGCCGATGGCCATCAGCAGCACCAGCACCCGCCCGAGCGGCTGGCGCGCCACGGCCCGCAGCGCTCCCTGCTTGTCGGCGCGTTCACCGTCGAAGCCACGCGCCAACTGGATGGCCAGAGCCCCCACCACCAGGTAGAGCACGCCGCGTGTGGCCAACCCCGCCCGGGCCAGGCCTTCCAGCCAGGAGCTCCGTGAGGCCCGCTCCACCGCATCTTGAGACCGCTCCTTGACGTCGTCCACCGACGACCCGGTTTCCATAGGGGGGGTGTCCCCGGCAGGCACCCCCCACAAACCGCCGCCGGCGCGCCACGCAGGGTGGAACGCCGAATCAGTCGTCGAGGAGCTCGAGTACCCGCTCGGGCGGCCGGGCGACCACGGCGCGGTTTCCGTGGATGACAATGGGTCGCTGGATGAGAACGGGGTGGGCCGTCATGGCGTCGAGGAGCTGGTCGCGTCCGGCCGAGGCCAGACCCAGCTCGTCGTACACCGGCTCCTTCTCCCGAACGATGGCACGAGGGTCGTCGTGTCCGAGCATGGCCAGCACCCGCTCGAGGTCGTCACGACTCGGAGCCTGTTCGAGATAGCGCACGTAGGCAGCCTCGACCCCGTGCGACTCGAGGATGCCCTGTGTCGTTTGGCAGTTGGAACAGGCGGGGTTGAACCAGACGGTCGTGTCCATGAGCGAGATCCTCCGGGTCGCCCGACGACGGCACCTGCGCCGTCGGTAGGGTGGGCAGTGACGGCTGCGCCGACAGTAATCGGGCGCGGAAGTCATCTCGGCAACACCCCGACGAAGGAGAGATGATGGCCAATCCGGTGATTCACTTCGAAGTGGCGGGAAAGGACGGGCCCGCGCTTCAGGAGTTCTACAGGTCCGTGTTCGACTGGACGATCGACGCCAGCAATCCGATGAACTACGGCGTCATTGCGTCGTCGGGTGAAGGGGGCATCGGCGGCGGCGTCACTGCCAGCCAGGACGGCACGACCATGGTCACCTTCTACGTGCAGGTCGACGACCTCCAGGCGGCCCTGGACAAGGCGGAGGCTGCCGGTGGCAAGACGGTGATGCCCCCGATGGACATCCCCGGTGGGCCCAAGATCGCCCAGTTCACCGATCCCGAGGGCAACTGCATCGGACTCACCTCAGGCACGTAGCAACGGGCTCAGGGGTGCCCGGCTCCCGGGTGCCCCTGACCCGTGAGCCGTCGGCTGTTCACTTCAGGCAGCGGGGCCTTGCTCGAGGATGGTGATTTCGTTCGTGGCGGCGATGCGAATCTTCGTCCAGGTCGTGTTGTTCGACGTGTCGGCCTCGGTGAACATGGCCTGCGGGTCGGCGCGGGCCCGCACGACATAGTCGCCCGGCGACAGCGCGCTGACGTCGATCCACTGCCAGGCCAGGTTCCACCCGTAGACGTCTCCCCACCCCACCGACAGGCCCATCGTGACCATCGTGGAACCGGGCAGGCCGCAGCTCCGGTAGGCGGACGACTGGGGTGCCCTCGGCAAAGCCAGGCGGTAGGCGGCGTTGTCGGAGAAGCAGAAGCCGGCCTTGGCGCCACGACCGAGCTCCCTGTCGCCGTCGACCGGATGGATCGTGTACCGCTCGAGGTCCTTGACGTGCCAGTGGTTGTGGTCGTCACCGGCGTAGATCATCGACGCTCCGGTAGGGCGCATCGACTTCGTTCCGTCGGCATTGACGATCCGCTGCATCACCGACATCTCGGTGCCCGTCGCCGACCTGCGTCCCCGGAGCTCGAACGGCCCGGTGCCCACATTGACGATCTCGGCAGTGAAGCGCAGGAGCCGCCTGCCCGTGGAGGTGTCCATCTGGAAGTCGCGCAGCGGCGCCATCCCCAGGTCGGGCACTCGGGCGGAGGGAGTGGTCCTAGCGGTGGCCGCCGGCGACGGCAGCAACACTGCCGTCAAGGCGATGGCCACGGTGACGATCAGGCGCTTCACGCCGGCGATCCCAGATAGCCGCCCATCGTCGAAAGCGGCCGTCGCCGGCCGGCCTCAGCCACCGCCCATCGCTGCCGCACGCCGTCCCATCTCCTCGGGCGAGACGTCCTCGACGTGGGTGGCCACGCTCCACCTGTGACCGTAGGGGTCTTCGAACTGACCCGAACGGTCGCCGTAGAACTGTGTCTCGACGGCCCGCAACTCGGAGGCGCCGGCAGCGATGGCCCGGCTGAACACCTGGTCGACATCCTCCACGTAGACGCTCATGGTCACAGGAGAGCCGCCGATGGCCTTCGGCCCCCGGACACCCATCTCCGGGCTCTCGTCGGCCAGCATCACCACCGAATCGCCGATCTGGAGCTCGGCATGGCCGACTCGCCCGTCGGGCATCGGCATGCGCATCCTCTCGGTGGCCCCGAACACGCTTCGGTAGAACTCGATCGCCTCGTTCGCACCGTCGACGCACAGGTACGGGATGACCTGAGGGTATCCCTCGGGAATCGCCTTGACCTCTGACCCTTCACCCTCTGACATGTGAACCTCCTGGCCGGTCGGAGACCGTGCTCGACGCGCGCCGCCGGCCTACCGGCCGCAGCCCCCGGAAACGAACGCTTGTTCGAACGAACGATACCGCGACCGGCACCTGTCGGCAACCGGTAGGCCCTCGGCCCGAGCGGCCCCCTGAGCGGAATGACGGTGAGGCCGACACCTCGCCGTCGACCGCCCACGCGGTATCGTCGCTGACGGCGGGCCGGGCGACGGGCCTCCGACGTCGACGCACATGTCGCACGAGCTCCGGGGGTGGACATGAACAAGATGAGAGTCCTGGCAGTGGTGGGGATGGCGACGGCGCTCACTGCACCGATGGTCGCTGTCGGTGGCGCCGGGGCGGCCACCGCCTCGAAGCCCGAATGCACAACGGCGCGGTCGAGGGCGGCCAACGTCGACACCCTGTGCAACGTCGCCGGCACCAACTTCGAGACCACCATCGCCGTCAACCCCACCAACCCCCGGAACATCGTCGGTGCGGCGATCGAGCTCGTGCGTCCTCCCGGCGGCGGTTTCGGGTCGCTCGTGACCCACCCCCACGTCAGCTTCGACGGCGGCAGGACCTGGACCACCTACGACCTCGACTACGCCCCGGGCAACGCCGCCGTCGACCCGTCGGTGGCCTTCGACGCCGCCGGCAAGGTGTACCTGGCCACCACCCGGTCGGGCGGCGGCGTCAGCGACATCGTGGTGGCCCAATCCAGCGACGGCGGTCGGAACTGGTCCTCGCCGGTGACCGTGGTCAGCAATCCGGAAAGGAGTGTGTTCAACGACCACCCCCAGCTCGCCGCCTTCGGCGCCGGCAACGTGATCGTCACCTGGATCAAGGACGCCTTCAACCTGGGCGCCGTGCTGGACAGCGCGAACGTGGTCGATTCGATGAGCCATGACGGCGGCATCACCTGGTCGGATCCGGTCAAGCTCTCCGGGCGGGCACCGTTCTGCCAGGGCCGTCATGGCGACGATGCCTGCGACCAGACCTTCGGCAACTCGGTGGCCGTCACTCGCGCCGGCGCGGTCGTCACCTTCCAGGAGACCTACGACGAGTCGCCCGATGCCGGCGGCGCCCCCGGCCGCAACCAGTACCTGGCCGTCACCGTCGACCCGGCGACCGGGAAGCGCACGGGCGGTCCCTACCTCATCGGTCAGGCCTACGACGGCCTCAACGAGCACGACTACCCGATGAGCGCGGGCGGGGCCCAGACGGTGCACGACAGCCAGTTCGGCCTGGACGGCGAGGGGAACGTCACCGGCGACCAGACCGATCGCAGCGGTCTCCACCTGGCGATCGTGTGGTACGACGACCGCAATGCTCCTCACCCCGTCGATCCCGACCCCTACAAGGCGATCACCGACGCCGACATCGTGGTGAGCCAGACCTACGACGGCGGCCAGACCTGGAGCGCACCGGTTGCCATCGCCCGCCGCAACGACCAGTTCATGCCCTGGGCCGCCTACGACGCCCACGGCCTGCTTCAGGTGGGGTTCTACGACCGGTCGTACGACCCCGACAACCACAGGTACGGCTTCACCCTGGCCTCCGAGAAGGCCCCCGGTACGCTCAAGTTCTCGTTCCGGAAGGTCTCGACCGCCCTCTCCGATCCCACCCGCGACAACCTGGCCAGCCGGGGCACCATCAATCCCGCCTTCCCCTTCCCGGCCGTGAGCATCGGCGACTATCCGGGCTTGGCGGTAGCCCCCGACGCCGTGGTCGCCTACTGGACCGACCTACGCAACGACGTCTGCGTCGCCGGACGATGTGGTCACCGCCAGGACAGTTACTTCGCGAGCATCCCCAACCCGTAGCGGGGCCGCAGGAAATTCGGTATCAAGTTGCGGTCCCCGGTGATCGATACATCCAGAGGATGGAATCCGATCGGGAGGGGCAGGCATGGCCGAGACACAGACCACGGCTACGGGATCAGGGCATGTGGAAGTGGGCCTCGCCATCGGCCTGTCCGCCGCCTTCGTGATCCTGGCCGTTCTCCTGTCACCGTTGGTGGCTGCCGCCGTCGTGGTGCCCGCCAGCATCGCCGTCGGGCGGTGGCGGGCCCACACCCTGCCCAGACGCAGGCCCCACAGCCTCTCGGTGCCGGTGTACTCGCCCACGGCCGTCGTCGACGCGCCCCGGGTTTCGGCGCCGTCGGCCGCCAGGAGCATGAACTCCGCAGCCTGACTCGACACTCCGGCCCAGCCGGGAAGTCCATCGACGACGCCGGAGCCGGCCTCGACTCTTAAGGGTTTCTTCGTGGTTTCACAGGCTGCGCCCGGCTAGGGCCCGGTACGCTCGGCGGCTCCTGACTAACGAGGGGATCACCGGGTGATCGAAGCAGTCGGCGTGACCAAGCGCTACGGATCCACCCTGGCCGTCGATCAGCTCACGTTCACCGCCGGGGCCGGAAGGGTCACTGGTTTCCTCGGCCCCAACGGTGCCGGCAAATCCACAACCATGCGGACGATCGTCGGGCTCGACGCTCCGAACTCCGGCCGGGTCACCGTGAACGGGCGTGCCTACCGTGACCTGCGGTTCCCGCTCCACGAAGTGGGGGCGTTGCTGGAGGCCAAGGCGGTGCATCCCGGCCGCAGCGCCCGTGGACACCTGCGATGGCTGGCCGACTCGAACGGCATCAGCCGGGCGCGCGTCGACCAGGTGCTCGAAGAGGTGGGGCTGACGAGTGTGGCTCGGCGCCGGGCCGGCAGCTTTTCCCTCGGCATGGGTCAGCGCCTCGGTATCGCCGCCGCCCTCCTGGGTGACCCGGAGGTCCTGCTGCTCGACGAGCCGGTGAACGGCCTCGACCCCGAGGGCATCCAATGGGTGCGGGCCCTCCTGCGATCACTGGCCGCCGAGGGAAGGACTGTGTTCGTGTCGAGCCATCTCATGAGCGAGATGTCCCTGACCGCCGATCACCTCGTGGTCATCGGAAGGGGCAACCTCATCGCCGACGCCAGCGTGGCCGAGGTCATCGGGTCGAGCTCGGGCAACCACGTGCGCGTCGTCTCGCCTCAGGCCGCCGCCCTGGGCGACCTCATCGACAAGTCCGGGGCCAAGGCCAACCTGGAGGGCGACGATGTCCTGACGGTGACCGGACTGGCGTGCCGCGAGGTCGGCGAGATGGCGGCGGCCGCCGGCATCATCCTGCACGAGCTGTCACCCCAGAAGGCATCCTTGGAAGAGGCGTTCATGGAGATGACCCGCGACAGCGCCGAGTTCCTGGGTGAGGCCCACGTGTCGGGTGGGAGTCGCCCGTGACGGTCACGGCCCCCGAACAGCGGCCCTCCCGGCCGGTGCCGCCGTCGCGGCTCCGGTTGTTTCGCGCCGCGGCACGCTCGGAATGGACGAAGCTCATCAGCGTCCGCTCGACGGTGTGGTCACTTCTCGTGACCTACGCCATCATCGTCGGCTTGGGCGCCCTCTTCTGTGCCGCCCGCGTCAGTCGCTGGGACCGCGTCGACGCCGGCGAGCGCCTCCGCTTCGACCCGACCGGTTTCAGCCTGAACGGGATCTTCCTGGCCCAGCTCGCCCTCGGAGTGCTGGGCGTGCTGGTCATGAGCTCCGAGTACGCCACCGGCCAGATCCGGGCCACCCTCGGCGCCATCCCCCAGCGGCGCCTGATGCTCGCGGC
Organism: Acidimicrobiales bacterium; assembly: GCA_038232455.1. Taxonomy (GTDB): domain Bacteria; phylum Actinomycetota; class Acidimicrobiia; order Acidimicrobiales; family AC-14; genus DATAQC01. Next base: position 14,636 of record JBBSHU010000022.1, on the reverse strand, counting down.
CAAGACGTTGGTCTTCGCGGCGGTGGTCATGGTCGTCGGCCTGGTCGCGTGCGTCAGTGCCTTCAGTATCGGGCAGGCGATCTTCACGGCCAAGAACGCCGGCGTGTCGCTCGGCGACTCCGGCGTCCTGCGCGCCGTGGTGGGAGGCGCCCTGTACCTGACTGCGGTCGGGCTGATGGGCGTCGGACTCGCCGTGATCCTCCGCCGTACCGCGGGCGCGATCGCCACCCTGGTCGGCCTGCTCCTCGTCCTGCCCATCCTGGTGAACTTTCTGCCGTCCCCCTGGAACGACGACATCGCCGGGTACCTCCCGGGCGAGGCCGGCGGAGCCATCTTCCAGGTCGTCCGACGGAGCTCCACGGCCCTGTCGCCTTGGGCGGGCTTCGCCGTGCTCTGCGCCTACGCCGCCGTCGCCCTCGTGGTGGGCGTCGTGCTCATCGATCGAAGGGACGCCTAGCGAGGACGGCCGCCGACGCCCGGTGACCACCACCGCCATGGCCGCCACGAACACCACCACGCTGACCCAGTCGTTGATACGCAGGCCCCCGATGCGGTGGGCGGAATCGATGCGCAGCAACTCGAACCAGAAGCGGCCGAACGTGTAGGCGGCCACGTACAAGGCGAACAGGCGCCCGGGGCGCAGGACGCGGCGCCGCTCGACGGCCAGCACGATCGCCACCACCACCAGGCACCACAGGGACTCGTAGAGGAAGGTGGGATGGAAGGTGGCTGACTGCGCGTAGGCGTCGGGACGGTTGGCGACGTCGATGCGCAGGCCCCAGGGCAACGACGTCGGCCGTCCGAACAGTTCCTGGTTGAACCAGTTGCCCCAGCGCCCGATGGCCTGGGCCAGGGGGATGGCCGGCGCCACCACATCGAGAAGGACGGCGAGGTCGAGGTGGCGGCGGTGGGCCACCCAGAGCCCGACCCCGGCGCCGAGGGCCACCCCGCCCCAGATCCCCAGCCCCCCCTCCCAGACCTTGAGCGCACCCAGGGGATCGTCGGTGTAGAGCTGGTAGTCGGTGACCACGTGGTAGAGCCGAGCCCCCACCAGTCCGGCGGGCACGGCCCACACGGCCAAGTCGCCGATCGTACGCTCGTCGCCCCCGCGCGCCACCCACCTCTTCCCGGCCAGGGCGACGGCGGCGAACACACCGCCGAGGATGCACAGGGCATAGGCACGCAGCGGCAGGGGGCCAAGGTGCAGGACGCCCCGCGACGGGCTGGGTATCGAGGCGAGGATGGTTGCCGAGAACATGAGATGGACGGATCGAGGCGGCCGAGGTGGGCCGCGCCTGAACGGTACCCTCGTGAGAGGTGAGATCGGGATTCGGGCACGGCTGGCACGGGGCGCTGTGGCGCGACCCAGACCTGCTGACCGGCGCGACCGTCGACCGGTCGATCATGCGCCGGGTCTGGTCGTTCGCCCGTCCCTACCGGGCCATGATCATCGGCCTGCTGGCCACGATCGTCGTCGACTCGATCGTGGGCATCCTCCCGCCCCTCGTGTTCCGGGCCATCATCGACAACCACGCCCTGCCCGGGCGGCTCTCCGGGCTCAACTGGCTGGCCCTGCTGGCCCTGGGCCTGGCCCTCGTCGATGCCGCACTGGTCGTGGCCCAACGTTGGTGGTCGGCCCGAATCGGTGAGGGCCTCATCTTCGACCTGCGCTCCACCCTCTACGACCACGTGCAGCGCATGCCCCTCGCATTCTTCACCCGGACCCAGACGGGCGCCCTCATCAGCCGGATGAACAACGACGTCCTCGGGGCCCAGCAGGCCTTCACCGGAACCCTGGGCAGCGTGGTGCAGAACGCCGTCGTCGTCATCGTGACGCTGTCGGTCATGATCGCCCTGGAGTGGCGCCTCACCCTGCTCGCCCTGGTGGTGGTTCCGGCGTTCATCATCCCGGCCAAGCGGGTCGGGCGCCGCATGCAACGGCTCACCAAGCGCTCCTTCGAGCTGTCGGCCGAGATGAACTCCAACATGACCGAGCGCTTCAACGTGTCCGGCGCCCTGCTGGTGAAGCTGTTCGGCCACCCCCGGCGCGAGTCCGCCGACTTCGCCGCCAAGGCCGCCGCCGTTCGCGACATCGGCGTGAAGACGGCGTTCTACGGACGCATCTTCTTCGCTGCCCTGGGCCTCCTCGGCGCCGTGGGCACCGTCGCCATCTACTGGCTGGGGGCACGCATGGTGATCGAACGCACCCTGTCCATCGGCACCCTCACCGCCCTGGCCGTCTACGTCGCCCGCCTGTACTCGCCCCTCACGCTGCTCACCAACGCCCAGGTCGAGATCATGACCGCCCTGGTGTCGTTCGAGCGGGTGTTCGAGGTCCTCGACGCCGTCAGCATCGTCGACGACGCTCCCGGCGCCTACGACCTGGTCGACCCCAGGGGTCGCGTCGAGGTCGACGACGTGTGGTTCCGCTACCCGGCGGCGTCCACCGTTTCGATCGCCTCCTTGGAAGCCGACGCTTCCGCCCCCCTGTCCACCGACCCGTCGGGGTTCATCCTCAACGGCGTGTCCTTCACCGCCGAGGCCGGCCAGATGGTGGCCCTGGTTGGGCACACGGGAGCAGGCAAGACCACGCTGTGCCACCTCGTGCCCCGCCTCTACGACGTCACCGCCGGAACCGTGCGGGTCGACGGTCACGACGTGCGCGACCTCACCGCCGAGAGCCTGCACGCCGCCATCGGCATGGTCACCCAGGATCCCCACCTCTTCCACGACACCATCGCCGTCAACCTCCGGTACGCCCAGCCCGAGGCCACCGATGCCGAGTTGGTCGCCGCCTGCCGGGCTGCACGCATCCACGACCTCATCGCCAGCCTCCCCGACGACTACGACACCGTGGTGGGCGAACGCGGCTATCGCCTGTCGGGGGGAGAGAAGCAGCGCCTGGCCCTGGCCCGGGTCCTGTTGAAAAGCCCGGCCATCGTCATCCTCGACGAGGCCACCGCCCACCTCGACTCCGAGACCGAGCTGCTCGTGCAGCAGGCCCTGGCCGAGGCCCTGACCGGGCGAACCTCGTTGGTGATCGCCCACCGCCTGTCCACCGTGCAGGCGGCCGACGAAATCCTCGTGCTCCACGAGGGCCGCATCGTGGAACGTGGTACCCACGACACTCTCCTCGCCGCCGGCGGCCCGTACACCGAGCTCTACGCCACCCAGTACGCCCGACCGGCGGCTGCCATCGCCCCGGTGGCCGAGTGAAGAGGGCCCCTGGTCGTCGCTACGTTACTGGTCGGGCTGGCGGCCGCCGGTTCTGCGCGCAGCCAAACCACCTACGGCGTCGACCAGCCTTCGTTCCACAGCGCCGGCCCGGGAGCCCAGAAGGAGATCAGGGCTTCGGTCGACTACCAGTTCATCCTGCCGACCCTTCGCCTCTCGACACCGCCCAGACGTCGCACTACCTGAAGCTGGACGACCGCTGGTTCATCGACGAGAAGGCCTGTTAGTCCTCGTCGACGCCCTCGATGTCCTTGCCGGTGTCTGAGCGGTCGTCGTCCATGAGCTCGGTCTCCATGGGCTCACGCTCGAGCACCTGGGCATCCTTTTCCTCGTGGAGCTCGTGGAGCTCCTCGGCGGCGTCCTGGCTCGGTTCGGTGCTCACGGTGCCTCACTTTCGGTCTGGCTGTCGATTATCCCTCGGGTAGGGCCCGGCGCGGGGCCAGGCGGGGGATGTCCCCGTTCCCGTTCCCGGCGACTACGACGGCAGCGGGTCGACCGACATCGCCGCGTGGAGGCCCGACTCGGGTACCTGGTTCGTGCGCGGACTCTTCGAGACCCAGTACGGCGCGCCGAACGACGTGCCCCTGCCCCTACCCGCCGCCATCAGGACTCTCCCGGGCCCAACCCCGTGACGGCGTCCGAACGACCTAGAGTGGCGATCGAGGGTCTTTTCGTGTCTTTGAACTGTTCCGGCCCGGCGTGAACGTACAAGTACCGGAGGTTCATCGTGAAGACCATGGTGGTGCACCGACGTAACCGTAGGAGCCTCGCTGCCGGAGTCATCCTCGCCACCCTGGCCCTCGTCGGCACCGCTCCGAGCGCCCAGTCGAAGGCCGTGGCCGGGCGGTTCAAGGCCCGGTGCGGGTTTACCCGATCGCTGCCCGACGACCCGATCGTGCATCCCGGCGACCCCGGGACTTCCCATCTCCACGACTTCTTCGGCAACCGGACCACCGACGCCGCCACCACCACGGAGACCCTCCAAGCGGGCGCCACCAGCTGCATGCCCCTGGCCGACCGCTCGGCCTACTGGGTCCCGTCGCTCTACAACGACGGCGCAAGAGTCGCTCCCCTCAAGATCGCGGCCTACTACAGCCTGAACGGCCGTCAGCCGGGCACCATCGTCGCCTTCCCCACCGGCCTACGCATGATCACCGGTGACAGCGGCGCCACCGCGGCGCAGCCGGCAACCATCACCGATTGGACCTGTCTGCCCAAGCCCGCCGCCGCCACCGCCCCCGGACAGGTCCCCACCTGTGACGCGGCCTCGCACCTGCTTTTACGCGTCAGCTTCCCGGACTGCTGGGACGGGGTGAACCTCGACTCTCCCGACCATCGCAGCCACATGGCCGTGAGCGAGCGGGCAGCCGACGGGCTCCGCCACTGCCCGCCTGCCCACCCCACCGCCGTGCCACAAGTGGGCCTGCAGGTGGAGTACCCGACACTCGGTGGCCCCACGGTGACGCTGTCGTCGGGCGGCCAGTTCTCGGGGCACGCCGACTTCTGGAACGCCTGGGTCCCCGATCAGCTTTCCCACCTGGTGGACGCGTGCATCAACACCCCCACCAACTGCGGCTGAGCGAGCCGCCGAGCCGAGAATCCCAGAGGTGTTCTTCGCATCCGTCGGATGCGCCGACCCCCTGAACCCCTCCATCGGCGGGTGAGGACGTGGATTCCCAACCCGGCTGGCGCTCTGCAATGATGTGGCCCGATTTGGTCGTGGCAGACCCGGCGGCAAACGGGTCCACGCTCAGGAGGAGGTGACATGACATCAGCATCGAACGCAGCGCTCGATCCCTCGAAGCTCCACGTGATCGCCGGTGGTGGGGGCTTCATCGGTGGACACCTGGTGGCCAGGTTGCGCCGCGAGGGCTGCACCCGGTTACGCGCCGTCGATCGCGCGCCACTCGATCAGTGGCACCAGCGCTTCGACGACGTGGACAACCTGGTCCTCGACCTGTCCCGCCACGACGACTGCCAGGTGGCGGCGGCGGGGGCCGACACCATGTTCCATCTGGCCGCTGACATGGGCGGGATCGGCTTCATCGAGGCCAACAAGGCCCTGTGCATGCTGTCGGTGCTCATCAGCACCAACATGATGGTGGCCTGTCGCGACCAGGGCGTGGAGCGGTTGTTCTATGCGTCCTCCGCGTGTGTCTACGCAGCCGACAAGCAGTCGGTCCCCGACGTGTACGGCTTGGCCGAGCCCGACGCCTACCCCGCCATGCCCGAGGACGGCTACGGCTGGGAGAAGCTGTTCAGCGAGCGTATGGCGCGCCATTTCGGCGAGGACTTCGGGCTGGCTGCCCGGGTGGGGCGCTACCACAATGTGTACGGGCCCTACGGCGCCTTCGACGGTGGCCGGGAGAAGGCGCCGGCGGCCATCTGCCGCAAGGTGGTGGCTGCCCAACTGTCGGGCTCAAACGAGATCGAGATCTGGGGCGACGGCGAGCAGACCCGCAGCTTCACCTACATCGACGATTGCCTCGAGGGCACGCTGCGCCTCACCTTGTCGGACTGTGCCGAGCCGCTCAACATCGGCAGCTCGGAGCTGGTCACGATCAACGAGCTGGTCAGCACGTGCGAGGAGATTGCCGGCGTTCGCCTGGAACGCCACTACGTTCTCGACGCTCCGCAGGGCGTGCGGGGCCGCTGCAGTGACAACACCCGTATCCGCGCCGAGCTGGACTGGGAGCCGCTGACCACCCTGAAGGAGGGCCTGGCCGACACCTACGAGTGGGTCTACCGGCAGATGACATGATCATTCCTAGATCCGTCCCCCGGTCTTGAGCCGACTGTGGCGGCGAAAGAACCCGCTACCATCCAGGCCATGAACGGGTCCGCCGGGGAGGAAGACCTCGAGCTCCGTCACTACATAGAGGTCCTGTTCAGGCGGAAGCTGATCATCATCGTCACGACGGTGATCGCCTTGCTGGCTGGTGTCGCCTTCCTCACAGTGACCCCGCCCGTGTACGAGTCGACGGCCCAGGTGCTGCTTCAGCCGTCGCTGGCCGAACAGGTCTTCTCCGCCGACTCAGGGGGCGCCAAGGGCTCCGGCAGCGCCGGGGCCTCGGGCGCCTCCGGTTCCGCCACCGGCACCGGCTCGGCCGGCAGCGCAAGTCCCCAGGTGGCCAGCCAGGTGGCGGTGATGCAGTCGGCGTCCGTGAGGGATCCGGCCAAGAAGGCCCTGCATCTCACCGATGACCCCAGCGTCACCGTCGCCGCCATAGGCACGAGCAACGTGGTGGGTATCACTGTGGAGGCCGACTCTGCCAAAGAGGCGGCCAGGATTGCCCAGACCTACGCCGAGACCTATGTCGACATGCACCGTTCCCAGGTTCTGAACGACCTGAAGATCACCACCGACGCGCTGGCGACCCAGATCGCAGCCATCGAAGCTCAGATCGTCCCACTCGACCAATCGCTCGCCGACCTGAACAGCCGCATCGATTCGACGGCGGTCCTCACGTCCCGGGCGCCGATCACAGCCCAGCGTGACCAGGTCAGCCAGCAGCGCCAGAGCCTCGACACCCGCCGTAGCGACCTCCAGTCACGCCTCGACCGCCTCCAACTCGACACCACCGTGACCAAGACCGGTGGTGTCGCGATCGTGTCCAACGCGGCCGTGGTAACCGATCCGATCAGTCCCAAGAAGACGACGGACCTGGCCCTGGCCCTGGCCCTCGGCGTACTGGGTGGTATCGCCCTCGCCTTCGTCCGCGACCACCTCGATGACCGAATCAAGTCGGACAAGGACCTGCGGAATGGCACCAGCCGGCCGATACTCGGCGTCGTACCCGCCGTCCGTGGTTGGGATCGGTCCGGCCCGCCGCTTCTGGTCAGCAGCGCCATGCCACAGGCGCCGGCCGCCGACGCCTATGCCCGTCTCGGCACCGTTCTCGAGCTCAAGGGTGTGGCCAGGGTTCAGGTTCTCCAGATCACCGGCGCCCACTCGGGCGATGGGACGACCACAACCGCGGCCAATCTGGGAATCGCCCTCGCCCGGGGAGGACGCCAGGTCGTCCTGGTCGACGCCAACCTGCGCCGGCCCCGCCTCCATGGCTTCTTCGACCTCGGGAACTATCAGGGCCTGACATCGGTCCTCAGGGGCGAGATCCCCCTGGCCGACGCGCTGGTCGGGGTCTACGACGAGCCGGGCCTTCGGGTGCTTCCGACGGGTCCGATACCACCGAACCCGGCCGAGCTGCTCGGCGGCCAAGGCTTCCGTGATCTGATCACCCGCTTGCGCTTCGAGGGCCATCTCGTGATTTTCGACGGCCCGCCCCTGCCCCTTCCCGACGCCATGATCCTGGCCGACCGGGTCGACGGGGTGCTGCTGGTTGCCTACTTCAATCGCACGCCGCGCTCAGAGCTCGCCGAAACCTTTGCCCTGCTCGAGTACATCGATACGCCGCTGGTCGGAACCATCCTCAACGGCACCCATGATCGTAAGGGCCGCCGCCGGTTCTTCTTCGGGCGCGGGCGACGCCAGGCTTCCGACGACTCGCCGTACCTCGCGGAATCGGCCCCCACGAAGAACGGCAGTGAGCCCGCCGGCCCGAAGACCCGCGTGAGCGCCGACAAGTAGGGAGAGGTCGCAGGCCGGTTCACAGGGTCCAGCGGCCGAAGAGACACTGATGCGCATCCTGGTCCACGACTACTCGGGGCACCCGTTCCAGATGCAGCTGAGCCGGGCCTTGGCCGTCCGACACCAGGTGCTCCACATCCACTGCGCGTCCTACCAGACCGGCAAGGGTGCGGTGACGCTTCGCCCCGGCGACCCATCCGGCCTGCGCATCGAGGCCATCGACCTGGGCCGGGCCTTCGATCGCTACTCCTCTGTCCGGCGGCTGCGCCAGGAGGTGGCGTACGGGATCGCCTTCTCCCGCCGGGCGGCGGCGTACCGCCCCGACGTGATCCTGTCCAGCAACGATCCCCTCTTCGCCAAATCGGTGGCCGCCGGCTGGTGTCGGCTGACGTCGACGCCCTGGGTGTTCTGGCTCCAGGACCTCTACAGCTTGGCCATGTCCACGCATGCCAAGCAGCGGTTCGGGGTCGCCGGCCGACCCCTCGGTGCCGGCTTCCGGGCGCTGGAACGGCGGCTACTCCGCGAAGCCTCGGCCGTCGTGGCCATCACCGACGACTTCAAGCGCCCTCTGCGCAGATGGGGCATCGCCCGAGACAAGTGCCACGTCATCGAGAACTGGGCCCCTCTGCCCGAGATCGACGCCCGCCCCAAGGACAACGACTGGTCGCGCGCCCATGGGCTCCACGACCAGCGCGTCATTTTGTACTCGGGCACTTTGGGGCTCAAGCACCACCCCGGGCTGCTGGTGGCCCTGGCCGAGCGGTTCCGTGGCGAGCCCGACGTGCGCGTGGTCGTCGTTTCTCAGGGAAGGGGAATCGACTGGCTGCACGAGGAGCTCCGCACTCGCCGCCTCGACAACCTCGTGCTCCTCCCCTACCAGCCCTACGAACGCCTGCCCGAGGTCCTGGCGACCGCCGACGTACTCCTGGTCGTGCTCCAGGACGAGGCCGGCGTGTTTTCGGTCCCTTCGAAGGTGCTCAGCAACCTCTGTGCCGGTCGCGCGATCCTGGCGGCCATGCCAGGGGCCAATCTCGGCGCCCGCACCATCGAACAGGCCGGCGCCGGCATCGTGGTACCAGCCGACGACGAGCAGAGCCTGGTGGCCGCCGCCGACAAGCTCCTCAGCGATCCTGGGATGCGCCACCGCTACGGCCGGCTCGGACGACGCTATGCCGAGGCGACCTTCGACATCAGCGCCATTGCCCGTCGGTTCGAAGAGATCCTTACTGCCGCCGCCGCCCGCAGTTGACCCCGACAGCACCGGTCATCGGGCCCGAGGGTCACGTCGGGGATGCCCACACTCCGAGCGACCGGCCGAGCAGAGCCTCGAGGCGACGGTTGGGGCCGGCGAAGGCAGCCTGCAGACCTTCCCTGGTGGCTGGGCTCATCGGCGGGGAAGCGCCAGACCTCTCGTTCACCCGTCGGTAACCCTGAATCAGCACCCCGCGAGTGGCCCGTGGAAGCACGCGTCGCGCCGTGCCGGCGAGGGACCCGCTCCGGCGGGCCCGGGTCAGCGCCTCGGAGCGGACGGCACCGGCGCTGTTCTCGCGAGGGAGCCCGCCCCGGAGCGCATCGACGTCGAGGCCACACCGGTCGAAAACGGGAGCTATCTCCCGGTGTCCGGCGTAGATCAGCTCCTCGAGAATGACCACGTGCACCGCACCCTGTCCCTGGCGTTCGTACAAGCGCTCGATGTGGGGCGCGTAGCAGCCCCAGTCGAGGTACCGGCATCCGGTGTCGGTCCAGCCGTCGTTCCCAGCCACTCGTGCCAGGCCGGCATCGATCGCCTGCTCGAAGTTCCCGACAGGTTCCCGGCCTCGCCGACGGGCGAACCAGTACGAGGCATAGGCCCGCTCGACCGGATTGCGCAGCACGGCGATGGTGATGGCCCGCGGACTGTGACCGACAAATCGGTCGACTCCCGCATCGCTGTACATCAGCCCGGCCAGCTTCCCCAGACGCAGGCGCGAGCCCGTGGTAGTCCGGTCGAAGTAGAAGTCGTCGGGAAACGGGCCGGCCGACGTATCGGTATCGGTGAACCACGTCATCTCCGGTCGCCGCTGGGCGACGATCCGAGGGTGGGTCCCGAGCCACGCCAGCAGGCTGCTCGTCCCCGACTTCTGGGCACCGGCGATCATGAGGTCGAGGCTGGCCATGGCGGTGCTCCGGTAGGCTACCGGGCAGATACCCCTGGTCGCAGCGTGGTGCTCCCGACCCCCAACGCCTTCTCATGATCACCTTCCTCAGGCGCACGTTCTCGATCATCGATCGCAGGGCGCGGATGCGGTTCGCCGTTTACGGGCTGGGGTCGGTGTTCATTGCCGCCCTCGAGGCGATTGGCGTGTCGCTCGTCGTTCCCCTGACCCAACTCATGGTCGAGGGCAACAACTCCAACCCGACCAAGGGTCTGCACTGGCTCTCCCGGTTCGTCGACCTCAAGTCCACCGAACAGGCGGCGGCCATCCTCGCCGGGATGGTTCTGGTGACCTTCACGGTGAAGGGCCTGGCCGCCATCGCCCTTCTGCGATGGGGCATCACCAACTCCCTCCAACAGGAGGCTCGCATCGCCCAGCGGCTCTTCTCCCGCTATCTGCTGGCACCTCACGCGTTCCACGTCAAGCACCACTCGGCCGAGATCCAGCGCACCCTGAACGAGTCGATGGTGCTGGTCTTCCGCAGGGCCCTGCCCTTCGTGATCGCCGCCTCGGGCGACGCCTTCTCGCTGGTGGCGATCTGCATAGTGATCGTCATAAACGACCCCGGCGTCGCCGTCGTGGGGGTGCTGTATTTCACCGTGGTCGGGTTCGTGTACCAGCGCTTCATCTCGGGACGCCAGAAGGTGGCAGCCAAGCGAGCCCACGACGAAGTGGCCGCCCGCTACCGGCAGGTTCAAGAGGCGGTACGGGCCACCAAAGAGCTCGCCATCCTCCACCGCGAGTCCTACTTCGTGGATCAGTTCTACCAGACGAAGCTCGAGCTGGTGGAGGCCCAGCGCCTTCTGGTGTTCTACCAGCTCATGCCGCGCCACTTCCTCGACATGGCGTTCGTGTTCGGCGCTGCCATCGTGGCCGCCTTCTCCTTCGCCACCCAGTCGACGGACGTCGCCCTGGCCACCGTCGGTCTGTTCCTGGCGGCCACGTTCCGGTTGGTGGCGCCCCTGAACAGGGTCATGGCCACCTTCACCCTGGCCCGCACCGCCGAGCCGGCCATCGACCAGGTCATCGCCGACCTGGCCATGCTCGAGGGCCTGAGCCGCCAGCGAGCCGACCGGGCCACCGGCCGACTGGAGCCCGGGCGCCTCGAGATGGCGGAGGTGGGCTTCCGGTACGAGGACACCGACGTCGACGTGCTGCACAACGTGAGCCTGCGTATCGATGCCGGCGACGACGTGGGCATCGTCGGCACCTCGGGAGCGGGCAAGACGACCATGATCGACATCATGCTCGGCCTGCTCGATCCCACCGCCGGCGAGGTGCTGGTCGGAGACAAGCCGCTGTCCACGTGTCGCACCGACTGGCAGCTGTCGATGGGCTACGTGCCCCAGGAGATCGTGCTCATCGACGACACCATCAGGGCCAATGTCGCCTTCGGGGTGGGGCCGCTGGAGATCGAGCCGGGCCAACTCGAACACGCCCTGCGAGCAGCCCAGCTCGAGGACTTCGTGGCCACGCTGCCCGAAGGCCTCGACACCCTCGTGGGCGAGAGCGGGGTCCGGCTGTCGGGAGGTCAGCGCCAGCGGATCGGTTTGGCCCGCGCCCTTTACCACCGGCCCAGCGTGCTGGTGCTCGACGAGGCGACCTCGGCACTCGACTCCGACACCGAGTCCCGCATCATGAGCGCCATCGCATCCCTGCGCGGATCTCTGACCATCATCTCGGTTTCGCACCGCCTCAGCACGCTGAAGCACTGCGACCGGATCTACTTCCTTCGCTCAGGCCGCGTCGCCGACGTGGGGACGTTCGACGAGCTGTGCCGACGGGAAGGCGACTTCGCCCAGCTTGTGTCCCTTGCCCAACTGTCCCTCGACGGCATCGACATCGAGGGCGTGGACCAGGCGCCTGGCAGGGTCGAGGATCGACCGGTCCGGCCCCTGACAGATCCCCAGCCGACGGGTCCGCCGGGTACACAGCGGTAAGGGGTCCGGCCTCTCGTCGTACCCGGCGTGCTATCCGCGCTCCGTCGTGTTGGCAACGTCAATAGGCAGAATCACCTCGAACGTCGTCCCCGGTTCGTCGGGGCGCACAACCAGACGGCCACCCTCAGCCTCGGTGAGGCGACGCGCAAGAGCCAAGCCGATACCCGTTCCGCCCGCCCCGGGTCGACGACGCTCGAACACGGCCACGGGATCACTGATGCCGGGGCCCTCGTCCGTGACCGTCACCATGACGGCACCGGCGCGCCCGCGTGCCCGCACCACCACGCTGCCGCTTCCGTGCAGGCGGGCATTGTCGACGAGGACATCGAGGACGTGGGACAGGGCGGCGCCCGAAACGGTCGGAAAAGCAACACTTTCGCCTGGTTCGACCTGGATGTGCCGGCCAGTCCCAGCGAAGCTGGACTGCCAGCGATCGGCGAGGCCGTGGAGGAGGGCGACGAGGTCGACGGGTGCACGCTCAACCGCGGTATCACGCGCCAGGGCGAGAAGGCTGTCGATCGTGGTCTCGAGCCGTTCGACGTCGGTCAGGGCCTCGCTGACGGCCTCCCGGTGGTCGGAGCGCGGATGGGTGAGCTCGCCTTCGAGCGTGAGGCGGAGCCCGGTCAGCGGAGACCGCAGTTGATGGGACGCATCGGCCGTGAACGCCTGTTCCCGAGCAAACAAGGAACTGACCCGTTCCGCCGTCCGACTGACATTCACCCCGACGCGGTCGATCTCGGGTATGCCCGTCCGGCGGGCAATCACCGTGAAGTCGCCCTCCCCTATGCGGATCGCATCGAGGCCGAGGCGGTCGAGCGGCCGGGTCAACCGGCGGGCCAGTTCAAACCCGGCTGCCCCGCTCAACACGATGCTGGCCCCGGCCAGTGCTGCCATCCGCCACCAGACGTCGTGTACTCGTGACGCCCCCGCAGTGAGAGGTTCGGCAACACGGACGATACCGGCCGCTTGCCCACGATCAACATCGGGCACCGATACCACGCGCCAGCCGTCTTCCTTCGTATCGATGACTCGATTCTCGAGAGCCTTCCTTGTTGCCGGCCCGATGGTCGACGGGCCCTGCCCGTCAATCCGCTGTCCTGTGGCGTCGTAGAGGCCAAGCTGCTGATCGCTTTCGGGAGGGCGGGGAAGCCCAGCTATCACCAGCCGGCCATCGACCACCCCGTCGGCGGCTAAGGCTGCGAGTTGAGTGAGCTCACGGCGATCCCGATCGGACTCGCGATGCCTCACGGCGACGGCCAGGGGCAGGGCGAACACCGCTTCGGCGAGAGCGGCCACGGCCACCATGGCGAAGATGATTCTCCGTCTCAATGGTCAGCCTCCAGCCGGTAGCCGACGCCCCGGACGGTGGTGATCCGACTCGGTTCGCTGGGCGCCTCACCGAGGCGCCGCCGCAACGCGGCAATGTGAACGTCGAGGGTTTTCGTGTCGCCGAACCAGTGCTTGTCCCAAACGTCAGTCATGAGGACCTGACGGTGGACGACTGAGCCGGCAGCCGCAGCCAGGCGGACGAGGAGGTCGAACTCCTTGGGACGGAGATCGATCTCCCGGCCGGCGAGGCTGACTCGCCGAGGACCCGGCTCGATGACCAGTTCACCGACTACCACTCGATCGAGCGCTGCGTCGTCGGTGAGAGTCCGGTCGCGCAGCTGAGCCCGGACTCGCGCCAGGAGTTCGGCCAGGCGGAACGGCTTGCCGACGTAGTCGACGGCCCCCGCGTCCAGGCCCAAGACGACATCGATCTCACCGGCGCGGGCCGTGAGCATGATCGTTCGCATGCGGGGATGCATGCTCGAGAGGCTGCGACAGAGGTCGAGGCCGTCGCCATCCGGCAGACCGAGATCGAGAAGAAGCAACTCGGGCTCGCCGACGAGTGCCTGCGCCTCGGCCACGCTGCGCGCCCAGTCCACGTCGTGACCCTCGGCCTCCAGTGTCCGGACCAACCCGGGACCAATCGAGGGGTCATCCTCGACAAGCCAGATCGTCGCCAGTTTTGAACCTCCATGGGGCGGTGGTCGCACAACGGTCGCACGCGCCGATGCTGCGACCGGCCAACGGTCGAATGTTCACCTGTTGTAGTACCTCATCGGCCAACCCGCGGCTAGGAAACCATCGTTCCTCGGGCGTGAAGCTCGGCCAGCAGCAGGAGCGTCCCGCTGCATCCGGCCATAGCCGCGAGCGCGACGCGACGCCGCGCGGAAAACAGCAATTCGCTCGCAGCGGCGAAACAGGGGAAGGCGGCGATGCAGTACCGTCCCATCCCGACGAAGTCCTTCGTCGACACCGCGGCGCCCAGCACTGCCACCGTCGAGAAGACCCCATAACCCAAGCCAAACCGGCGGAATACGGAGGGGCAGAAGGGCAACGACCACGATGGTGGCGACGGCGTTGCCCAGCAGGTGGGCATGGTGGCCATTGACGTAAGGTGGCGTGGACAATGCCTCGAACCAGTTTACCTTCAGCCACGTGTGCGGTCCGGGTGCCTGACTCCAACCGGGGGCTCCGGCCACGTCCACGAATGCTAGTGGCCGGCCGAAGCGCGCCCCCAGATAGGCGCAATAGGCCACCAGGCCGAGAGGAGCGAGGAGCAGCCCGGCGTCGGCCCGTCCCAGCCGGCCTTGGAATCGGCGCATTAAGGAAACGTTGAATGGGCCGCTTCCC
>JBBSHU010000021.1:0-34235 GCA_038232455.1 Acidimicrobiales bacterium | reverse complement strand
CGCGCCCACCTCGGGCCAGCGCGGTGTCGGCTTCTCTCACCTTTGCCTGGCGGGGGATGCTCAAGGTCCGACACGTCCCCGAGCAACTTCTCGACGTGACTATCACGCCCGTGATGTTCGTGCTCATGTTCACCTACATCTTCGGCGGTGCCATCAGCGGCTCCACTGCCCAGTACCTCGACTACATCCTCCCCGGGATCCTGGTGATGTCGGTGCTCTTCACCACCGTGTACTCGGGAATCGCCCTCAACACCGACCTGACCAAGGGCGTCGTCGATCGCTTCCGCTCGCTGCCCATCTGGGGACCCGCTCCCCTCGTGGGCTCAATGCTCGGCGACAGCGTCCGCTATCTGGTCGCCGGCACGGTGATCATCGTGCTCGGCGTGATCCTCGGCTACCGCCCGGGGGCCGGAGTGGTCGGCGCGGTCGAGGCGCTGGGCCTGGTGGTGGTCTTCGCTTTCGGCCTCTCGTGGTTCTTCACCACGCTCGGCCTGCTCATGCGCTCGCCGAACGCGGTGATGAGCGCCGGCTTCATGGGAATCTTCCCCCTCACCTTCCTGTCGAATGTCTTCGTCAACCCCGACACCCTTCCCTCGGGACTCAAGGTCTTCGTCGACGTCAACCCGGTCTCGATCCTGGCCACCGCGTCGCGCAGCCTGATGGCGGGGAACGCCGAGGCGGGTGACATCGCCCTGGTACTCGCGGTGGCAGTCGGGCTGACCGCGGTGTTCGCGCCACTGACGACGCGCCTGTACCGCAAGAGTTGACCCGCATCACGCCTTCTTCCTCCCTGGCCTAAACCACAATTTCCGGTACGCCAGTAGCATCGGAACATGGCAGGAACGCAGGCACAGGGGCCGGTCGCGGTGGTCACCGGCGGTGGCCGGGGCATCGGCCGGGCCATCGCTCTGGTCCTGGCAACCGCCGGTCACCCGGTGTGTGTCGACGACACCGGCGTTGCCCTCGACGGCTCGCAGCCCGACCCCGAGCCGGCCGAGACCGTCGCTGCGGAGATCCGCGCCGCCGGGGGTTCGGCGATGCCCACCGACATCGATGCCCGCTCCCGGGCCGGGGCCGACAAGCTGGTGGCCGAGGTCGAGGCCTGGGCCGGTCGCCCTCCGACCGTGCTCGTGCATTCCGCCGGCACCCTGGGCGATGCCATGGTGCACAAAGCCTCCGACTACGACGTGGCCGAGGTGCTCGACTCCCACCTGGGCGTGGCCGTCCAGCTCACCCGGGCCATGGCCGGGCCCATCCGGTCGGGCCGGTACGGCCGCATCGTGTACGTGGGTGGTGCCGCCGGTCTGGTGGGCAGCGTCGGTCAAGCCGCCTACGCCGCGGCCAAGGCAGGGCTGTTCGGGCTGACCCGGGCCGTGGCCCTGGAGATGGCCGGGCGCGACGTCTGCGTCAACTACCTGGTGCCGTTCGCCTACACCCGAATGACCGAGTCCATCCCGCCGGCCACCGACGAGCTCCGGGCCTATCTCGAGTCGGCGCCCCAGGCCACGCCCGAAGACATCGCCGGCGTGGCCGAGTGGCTGTGCTCGCCGGCCGCGGCCGGTGTCACCGGCCAGGTCGTGGGGGCCCGGGGAGCGGCCGTCACGCTGTGGTCGCAGCCCCGGCCCCTCATCGAGTTGGTGGAACCGGCGGGGTGGGACGTCGCCAACCTGACATCCACGGCCCGACCCGCCCTCGAAGTACATCTGACCCCACTCGAATCCGAGTTCGACCTCTTCGGCGGACCGCCCCATGCCGTCGCCGACACGAAGGAGAGGTCATGAGCACCTTCACGACGGAGCAGCCCTTCACCACCACGGTGGCCGACGCCGCCGAGGCCCAGGCTCTCGGCGACGAGTACGTGATCGCGGTAGGCAAGGTGATCGCCAGCCACGTCCGCAACGAGTTGGCCGGCGCCACCGTGTTCGATGAGCCGGCGATCGCTCTGGCGCCCGGGCCCCAGGAGAAGTGGCTGGCCTGTCGCATCGCCATGGAGGAGTACGGCCACCACCTCAAGTTCAACCGCCTGGCCAACGAGCTCGGCCTCCCCGACCCCATGGCCGGACGTCCGCTTTCGGTGTTCGAGTTCGAGCTGCAGTCCTGGGTCGAGTTCATCGTCTTGAAGGCCGTCGTCGACCTGGCCGAGGTCGTGCTCATGGAAGACCTGCTCCAGAGCACCTACCTGCCGCTGCGGAACCTGGCGGCCAAGCTGCTGCCGGAGGAGCGGTTTCACGTGTCCTTCGGCCGAGCCCGCACCACCGAGGCCTTGAAAGATCCCGGGCGGCGACCCGAGGTCCAGCGTGCCCTCGAAGACCTGGTCCGGTTCACCCTCCCGTTCTTCGGGAGGAGCGTCTCGGCCAACAACGAGGCCTTCCGGCGCTGGGGCATCAAGCGCGACACCAACGACGGGGCCCGCGCCCGGTTCATCGAGCGGGCCCACAGCTTCGCCCGCGACCTCGGCCTCGACTTTCCCGACGTCAGCACGACCTGGAACCCGTGACCCGGTGACCTGGCACGCCGTCGACGGTGCCGGTCTCGCCCTCGCAACCGGCCGCCCTCCGCAGCCTCCCGGGGCGACGTCGCCGGCAGCCGCCCTCGCCGCAGCCCCGGTGGCCACCTGGCCGATCACCACGGTGGCCGACGACGGCCGGCGAGTCGACGTGGCGGATGCCCTCGGGCCGGGCGGGGCACGGGTAGCCGTTCTGCTGGAGCGCCTCGCCACTCGGCCCCCGCCGCCCGCCGACCTCGACCTCGCCGCCCTGGCTCAAGCCACGCCGGCTGGCCCTGTCCCCGCCCCACTGGCGGCCGTCGGCCTGGCCGAGGCGGTCGAGGCCACCGCCCGTGTCGACGAGGCATGGCTGGCTGCGGTCGACGGATGCCGCTCGGCGCCCCGCGCCCCGCTGGTCGCCGCGGGCCGGGGCACCGAGCTGGAGGCTGCCCTCCATCTGGCCATGCTGGTGGCCACCGGGCCCATTGACGAAGGCCTCCCGGCCGAAGAGAGAGTGGCCTCGGGGGCCCGGGTCTGGCTGCTGGGCGGCGCCGTGGCCTGGGCCCTCCTTGGCGCCGGCCGAGACCTCGCCGACACCGACGTCGACCCGTTCGAAGCCTGGGCCGACCTCGTGTCCTACGGGATCTGGCCGGTGGGGCCCGTCGACGGCCGCCTGGTGGTGGGCGTCGACACCACGTCGGCGGCATGGCGGCCGCCGGGCTTCCCGTTGACGACGGCGACGACCTGACGGCAAATGGCCAATCTGGCTTCGGTCATGGCCGAACGGGCCCGCCGTGAGGGCTTCTGGCCTACTCCTGCCTTCGTCGTGGACGAGAACACCTGGACCCACGCCGAGGTTCACCAGGGAGCGGCCCACACCTCCACCCTGCTGGCCGCCGCGGGCGTGGCGCGGGGTCATCGGGTGCTCATCGTGGTCCCCGACGGCATCGAGGCGGTGTGGGCGTTCCTGGCCACGGTCCGCCTCGGCGCCATCGCCGTTCCGGTCAACCCCCGGCTCACGCCCGACGACCATGCCGGCATGGCTGCCGACGCGCGCCCGGGGTTGGTCGTTTGTTCCGCCGACCTGGCCGGCCGCTTCACCAGCAGTGCACCGGTGCTGCAATCCGAGGATCTTGCCGCGACGATTTCCGAGTCCGGTGCCGGCGATTCCGACGTCGCCCCGCCTGTCGATGTCGGAGCTGACGAGCCGGCCTATGCCCAGTACACGTCGGGCACGACGGGACGACCCAAGGCCGCCGTGCATCGCCACGCCGATCCCCTCGTGTACTTCCGGGCATTCGCCGAAGGGGCGATCCGGATGGACCGCGGCGATGTCGCCTTTTCGGTGTCCAAGCTGTTCTTCGCCTATGGCCTGGGCAACTCGTTGTTCTTCCCCCTGCTCTCCGGATGCCGTGCCCTCCTCGACCCCGGCCCGCCCCGTCCCGACACCGTGGCCGGCCTGGTCGAGCGTCACGCCGTCTCCGTCCTGTTCAGTGTCCCCACGTTCTACGCCCGCCTAGTGGCCGCCGCCGATGCCAACGCGTTCTCGTCGCTGCGGGTCGCGGTGTCGGCCGGCGAAGCGCTCACAGCTGTCCTCGCCGAGCGGGCCCGCAGGGTTCTCGGTTGCCCGATCCTCGACGGCCTGGGCTCCACCGAGGTAGGACAGACCTTCGCCAGCAACACGCTCGACCTCCAGCGCGACGCCACCGTCGGGCGCCCCCTTCCGCCCTACGAGCTCAAGGTGACCGACGACGCTGGTACCGACGTCGCCGTCGACCAGGCCGGGGCCCTCTGGGTCAAGGGGCCCACCGTGCTGGTCGAGTACCTGGGCCGGCCCGAGGCGACCGCTCAGGTCATGCGCGACGGCTGGCTTTGCACGGCCGACCGGGCGGCGATCGACGCCGACGGTTTCGTCCACCACCTCGGACGCGTCGACGACATCGAAGTCGTCGGCGGCATCAACGTGGCCCCCCTCGAAATCGAGGCCGTACTCGTGGCCCACCCGGCGGTCACCGAGGTGGCGGTAGCCGGAGTACGCGATCCCATGGGCGCCTCCCGCCTGGAGGCCTTCGTGGTGGTGGCACCAGGTGCGGCCGACGGAGACGGCGTGGCCGACGACCTGGTGGCCCTGGCCCGGGAGGCCCTGGCGCCCCATAAGGTTCCGCGCGCCGTGCACCTGGTGGATGCACTACCCCGGACCCCGACGGGCAAGCTACGCCGGTTCCTGCTTCGCACCGGGACTTGGGGGGACGGCCGATGACCGGGCCAGGCGTTCGGCCGCCAGGTCGGCGGCGAGGGTGGCGATGGTGCGGTTCCGGGTGACCTGCTCGCCGGCAATGGGGAGATCCTCACCGGCCGCCGGCGACACCACGTCGAGGAAGGAGAACGACTGCCAGTAGTTCTCCTGAGGGGCGATCCTGTCGACACCGACCACGTCGGCCCACAGCGCAGCCAGGATCGCCTCCTCGGCCTCACCGGACGAATCGCCACCATCCGGGCCGACCAGGTCGGCGGGCCAGGCATAGCCCGGAAGTCGGGACCACAGGAAGGCCCGTAACCGGCCGGGCGGCAACGCCTCGTCCCCCTCGGCCACGACGTGAGCTGCCAGCCGTGGGCAGCCCCGGATGTCGTTGCGAACGATGACCTCCACGTCGGCTACGCCCGGGCACTCCCGCAGGGCGGCTTCGATCCTGGCCGTGTCGATGTCGAAGCCTCTGAGCTCCACGGAGTCGGCCACCGCCCCGACCAACTCGATCCTGCCGTCGGGCAGGAATCGAGCTCGCTGGGCGGTGTCGTACAAGCCGAGCTCGGCGCGCGCCAGACCCTTTCCCCCCAGGTGGAGCACACCGGTGACCTGTACCGGAAGAGGCGCGCCGGACGGGTGCAATACCTGAGCGGTGACGTTGACCATGGGGCGCCCGATGGTGACCCGTCGACCCATCCCCGGAGTGGGGTCGACGGTTGCCCCGAACCCGCACTCGGGCGGCCCGAAGACCACGCGGCTCCGAACCCCTCCCATTCTTCCCAGAGCCGACCATGTCCGGTCGTCGACCGCCGCCCGCGACCCGACGACGAGGGTGGCCGCGACGGCCGCCGGCTCGCGGGCGGCGAGTGCCTCCTCCCGGAGCCCGGCACCGACCAGGGCACGAAACTCCCCGGGCCCGACATCGACCACATCGACCTCGGCGCCGGCCAGGAGCGATACCAGCGCTGCCGGTCCCGCCGAGGAATCGACGACGCGGAGCGTGTGGCCGCCGATGAGCGACATGAGTTGGCGGACGAAGGCCTCGTCGGTCGGCTTGGCGGAAAGGCACACCACCAGGTCGGACTCCGGCGGCCAGACATCGCGGCGCAACCCGGCGAGGAGGTTCACGACGCTGCCGTGCTCGACAACGACGCCCTGCTCCACGCTCGAGGGCCCCGACCCGTAGAACACCATGGCCGCGGCCCCCGGACCCGGGAGCATGCCGCCTCGGCGCGCCGGCGTGGCCTCGGAGGCCGCCGGCACGGCGTCAGGGACATCGACATCGACGAGGCGGAGGCCTGGCCGCAGGCCTCCCGGACGGAGGCCGTGGCGGGTGATCACCACGGCCAGCGAGGCGTCGTCGAGAACAAGGGTCAGGTGGTCGGCGTCGTCGTCGGGATCGAGTGCCACGAATCCGGCGCCCGCCTTCCAGATCGCCAGCACGGCCACCAGGCAGTGCTCGGATGGCTTCAGACAGACCCCGACGAGCGACTCTCGTCCCACGCCAGCGTCGGCCAGCCGTGCCGCCAGGCCGTCCGCCATGGCGTCGAGCTCGGCGAAGGTGAGCTCGACGCCATCGGTCCGCACGGCCACCTTCGATGGCGTGCGAGCAGCCTGGGCATGGAAGACCTCGAGCGCGCACCGATCGACGGCAATTCCGTCGTCGGTGTCGTTCCACCGCTCGAGCTCGCCCCGCTGGTCGTCGTCGAGCATGCCGAGCTCGGACACCGGGCGAGTGGGGTCGGCGACGATCTCGTCCAGCAGCGCCACCAAGTTGGCCAGAAGGCGCTCGACGGCGGCCCGGTCGAACGCACCGCGGGCGGTCAGGGACACGCCGTCGGGCGTCTCCAGCAACGACAGGATCAGGAAGGTCCCGAGGTACAGGCCCTGTCCCCACGGCCGGGCCGGCGCCTCGTCGTCGGTATCGTGGACCTCGTCGCCGGCTTCCGACGCGCCGGCCGAGAAGTGGGCCCGGGTCGTGGTGGCGCTCGTGTCGTAGCCGCTCGTGACCACTCCCGCGAGCACCACCTCGTCCAGCTGCGGGGTGACACCCTGGAACATCACGCCCACGTAGGGAACCAGGCCGTGCTCGGCCGCGTCCGGGCCCACCGTCTCCTGCAGGACGGTCTCGAAGGCCAGGTCCTGGTTGGGGAGGGCTCCGAGGACGCTCTCGCGGGTACGGGACAGCACCTCGGTGAACGTGGGGTCACCACTCATGTCCTGGCGGAGCAGGATCTTCTTGGTGAAGCAGCCGATCATCGGCTCCAGCTCGGGGCGATTGCGGTTGGCGACGACCGAGGCCAACAGCAGGTCGGCCTGGCCCGTGTAGCGCTGGACCAACGCCTCGAACGCCGCCAGCATGGTCATGAACGGGGTGGCCCGCTGACTGCGGGCCAGCGCCCAGATTGCGTCTCGCAGCGGCGGCGCCAGATCCACGGATACCGGTCGGGCACTCGCCTGGGGCGCGCCTTCGGCCCGCACGGGGTCGTCGATGGGCAACTGGAGGCAGAAGGGCGCACCGGCCAACCGGTGCTTCCACCACGACAGCTGCGCCGTCCCGGCGGGGCCGGCCAGTCGTCGGCGCTGGCCCCGGGAGAACTCGGCGAACCCCATCGGGAGGTCGGCCAGCGGTGAGGGTTCCCCGGCCAGCAGGGCGCCATAGAGCACGGAGAGCTCGCGACGGAACACGCTCACCGACCAGTCGTCGTACACGGTGTGGTGGACCCTGAACACGACGACATGGTCGTCGGGGGCGAAGCGGAACAGGGCGGGCTCGAACAGCGGCCCGGCGGCGAGGTCAAAGGGGCGGCCGGCGTGGGTCAAGGCGTCAGCCAGCGCCGCCTGCTGATCGTCCGGGGACAGATCGACCAGGTCGCGGACAGGCAGCGCCTGGTGTCGGTGGGGCGCCACGATCTGCACGGGCCACCCGTCGCGCAGCTCGAAGCGGGTGCGCATTGGCTCGTGACGGCGGACGATCTCGTTCAGGGCCGCCTCCAGCACCTCTACGGCCAGGGGCCCGCGGAACCGGCGGACCAGCGGAGGCAGGTTCTGGGACCCGGGCACGAACTGCTCCTGCCACAGCATGCCTTCCTGGGAGAAGGCCGCCGGAACGTCGGGCCGAGCGCCGGTCGCACCCATCCCGTCCGTCTGCTCCACGAGGGCGGCCACACCCGCCACGGTCGGAGACTCCCGAAAGGCGGTCAGGCTGATCCGCACCCCGAAGGCGTCCTCGAGAAGACGGAGCGCCTTGACGGCCGCCATCTGGTCGGCCGTGTCGAAGAAGTTGTCACCGACGGCGATGGCGTCGCGACCCAGGATCCGCTGAAAGACCGCGGTCACGGTCTCGATGACGTCGGTGGGGCCGGCCATCCCTCCTCCCGGTCCAGAAGACCGTCAGCGAGCGGCCAACTCGGCCCCGAAACGGTCGCGGTACGGGGCCAGGGCCTCGGCTACCTCGGCCGACGAGAGGCCGAACTGGCTCAGGCCGTAGCGATGGGCACCGTGTCGGTGGCGCGGATTGTCGGCCAACCAGGCCTGCATCGCGGCCTCCTCGGCCTCGCCCAACAGGCTCCCCACGCGCGCGTAGAGGCCACGGACGACCCCGATGGGATTGTCGACCAGGGCCCGGTAACTGATGTCGATGAACCGCTCCTCACCGACGGCATCCCTCGCGGCCAATGCCCTGCCCATGGTCCCGCGGCAGCGGCGCAGTGCATGCGCTCCGACGGCATCGGCCTCCACGTCGTCGCTGTAGGGCTGGCGCACGTTCATCACCAGGCTGGCGTACGACGCCACCGCCTCGTCGGTGTCGCGGTGGCACACCGCCACGGTGGCATCGGGAAAGGTCTCGAAGAGCGCCGTCAGGTACCCAAGATGGCTGGGCGACTTGAGCACCCAACGGCGATCGCCACCCTCGCCGCTGCGGAGGCGGAGGGCTTGGAGCTGCAGGGCCCGCAGTTGCAGCCGGTAGTTGTCGTACTCCGCGGTGAGCGGCGCGTCGACCAACCAGGAGGAATAGTCGTCGGCGCGGAACATGTCGTCGAAGTGCTGGCTGGCGAAGCAGTTCTGGAAGAGGGCGTCGCACTCCTCGGGGCCGGTGGCAGTGGAGGCGTGGATGGCCCGGAAGTACGGCGCCAGGGCGTACAGCCGCTCCAGCCACACCTCGGCCTCGGCCACTAGCGTCTCCTCGTGGCGCCCCCGGGAACCGCTGTCGGGCGGGAACGGCCGCAGCGCCTCCCAGAACCGCAGGACCCGGTTGGCCGGGTCACACGCCATGAGGTTGTGCAACAAGGTGGTGCCGGTGCGAGGCAGGCCGGTGATGAACAGGGGCCGGCGAACGGGCGCCGTGCGTACCTCGGGGTGGGCTTTGACGAACGCCTGGAGGGCGAGGCGGTTACGCAGGTGTCTGATGACCACCTTGTGCAGCACGTCGCGCCCCACCGCGTTGAGGGCACCCGTGCGACGAGCCGACTCGGTGAAGAGCCGGAGGGGTTCGGTGAACGCCATGTCGCCCCAGTCCCAGAGGCCCGATCGGTTGACGGCCTCCTCGAGCACGGCGATGACGTAGCGGCCTTCGCGTTCGACCATCGGCTCGCTACCTCGGCCGAAGGCGCTGGCGCGCCGGCTCGTCGGCGAGAACGCTGGCAACCAACGCGGGCCGGTCCACCTTGCCGATGATGGTCCGGGGGATCCCGTCGACCAGAACCAGCTCGTCGGGAAGCTTGTGGCGGGCCAGCGACTGTCCGAGGAACTCCCGCAACTCGAGGAGAGTCGGCGGCGCGTCGCCCGCGGGGACGATGCAGGTGCACACCGCCTCCCCCAGAACGGGGTCGGGGGTACCGACCACGGCGGCGTCGGCGACTCCCGGGTGGCGCACCGCGGCAGCCTCGATCTCGGTGGGCGACACCTTCAGACCTCCCCGGTTCACCAATTCCTTGAGACGGCCGAGCACGTAGACCTGCCCGTCGGGGTCGACCCGCCCGAGGTCGCCTGTGTAGTACCAGCCGTCGGTGGCGGCGTCGGGTGCCCTCCAGTAGTGCACGGGCTGGCGCGCCCCGAACGCCAGCTCACCCACCTCGCCGGCCGGCATCGGGCTGTGGTCGAGCGGGTTCACGGCCCGGACCGAGCCGTCGGGAGGTGTGCCCTCGGGGCCACTGAAGACCGTGCTGCCAACCGACCCCGACAGGATCTCGTCGCGATCGACCGTGCAGGTCGTGAAGTTCTCGCTGCAGCCGTAGACGAAGAGGATCTCGACGCCCAGGCGCTCGTAGACCCGCTCGGCAAGTCCGCGAGGCAGGGTCGCGGCAGCCGACACGACCCACCGCAGGCAGCTCACGTCGTGTTCACCCCCGTCGAGGGCGGCGAGCATGAGGTTGAGGTGGGTGGGCATGCCGGGCAACACGGTGACACCCTCCTGGGCGACGACGTCGAGGGCCAGGCTCGGGGAGAACCGTTCCATCAGCACCAGGCGGCCGCCGGTGAGCAGGGTCATCAGGCCCAGGCGGACCCCGAACACGTGGCCCATGGGCAGGAAGAGGAGCATGACGTCGTCGGCGCCCAGGCCGAAGGCGTAGGCGAAGAACTGCATCTTGGCCCAGAAGGCAGGGAGGGTCTCCCTGACCGCTTTGGGGTAACCCGTCGTGCCCGAGGTGAGATGCAGCACGGCGGTGTCGTCGCGTCCGAGGGCGGTGCCACCAGCGGCCTCTCCCTGAGCCTCGACCTCGAGCAGGTCCTTCAGGCAGTCGTGGCCCTCGTGTTCGGGACAGACCTCGTGAAGGACCACCTTGGTCTCGGGCCGGGCCCGGCGGACGTCGCCCAGCGGGTCCAGACCGTCGCCGGCATCCGACCAGGGTTGGAAGACCAGGACGGCGGCCTCCGTCCGGTCGACGAGCCAGGCCAGCTCGGAGCCGGTGAGGTCGTTGTCGGTGCCCACGTGGATGGCGCCGCACTCCCAGGCGGCAGCCACCACGACCACGTACTCGGGGCAGTTGCGGAACTGGCACACGATCCGGTCACCGGGCCGGACGCCCATGCGTCGGTAGGCGGCCGCCAGGGTGTCGATCTGGCGCCCGAGCTCGCCGTAGGTGATCGTGCGCGTCCCCCGGAAGGTGATGGCCGGCCGCTCGGACCACTGCTCGCAGGCCTGGCGCAGCGAGCGAGCCAGGGTGCTCATGGTCGGTGTGCCCACGGGCCGCCGGGCGCGAAGCAGGTGTCGGAGAGCGGTTCGAACAACGGCGAGAACCGGAAGTCGGCGTGCATCGCCGAGAGGTCGGTGGACACCACGGCGGCGGGCAGGCCGCCCTCGGTCAACAGCTCCTCCCACTTGCCGGCGGGGCCGGCCCGCAGGTGGTCGACCAGGCGGGTCTCGATCACAGATCGAGGGCCGTGGTCGGCACCCACGCCGACGAGCTCGCACAGCCGCCGGAACGCGCCATCGTCGTCGATGCTCACCACCAGGGTGCCGTCGGGGCACTCGATGGGACGGTCGAGGGGGCCCCAGACCGGCCGCCCGTGGTGGCGGCGCCCGCCGACGTCGTTGTTGGGGTCGGCCACGCCGTCGAGCACGTGGGCCTGGACGGCCATCGCCCCCTGGAGCAGCGACGTCTCGACCCGCCCACCCCGCCCTCGACGTTCGCGCTGGTAGAGGCCGCCGAGCATGCCTTCGCAGGTGACGAGGGCCCCCATGAAGTCGGCGAGCAGGACCCGGGTCGGTACGGGCGGCTCGTCCTCGGGACACAGACCGTTGCCGGCGCCGGTGAAGGCCTGCAGAAGGAAGTCGGTGCCGATCAGCCGGCGGTCCTCGTCCCGGCCGCCCCAACCCGACGCCTGCACGTAGACCAGGCCAGGATTGCGGGGGGCCACGCCGTCGGCGTCGAGGCCCCACTCCGCGGCCTTGCCTGGGCGCCAATTGTGCAGGAATACGTCGGCGTCGCCAACCAGGTCGGCTAGTTCCCGACGGCCACCCGGCCCGGCCAGGTCGACCTCGACTGTGTGCTTGCCCCGGTTGAAGCACAAGAAGAACGAGCCCACGTCACCGGCGAAGGGCGGCACCATCCGACCGACGTCGCCACCCGGCGGCTCGACCCTCACCACCTCGGCGCCCAGCATCTGGCACAACAGCCCGGCCAGCGGTCCCTGCATGCGGCTGGTGGCCTCGACCACCCGTAAACCCTCCAACGGCAGACCGGTCACCGGTTCCGGCACCGGTGCCTGACCCGTGATCGCCGGCCCCTCGGGGCCGTCGACGGCCAAGGAGATACTCGGGTCGCCCGCCGTTCGTCCGGGATCCTCGAGGACCTCGGGGTAGGACCGCACCGGGCACAGGCTCACCCCGAAAGCCTCGGCGGCCGCAGCCGCCTCCGACACGGTGTGCGTGCGCGACGCCTGGTGGAGTCCGGGTGAGAGCCGGCAGGTACCCCGGTAGTAGCGCGCCCGGAACGCCGTCCATGCCCGGCCGAGCTCGTCCGCAGGTGCCCCGAGCCGCAACCAGAATCCCTTCCACGCCTCGGCGTCGAACACCTCGATCTCGAACCAGTGGTCGTCGCTCGTCTGGAAGGGAGGGCCGGGAGCGGTGCCCGCCGAGGGGGGCGCGACGTCGCCCACGGCCGTGGCGGCGGCCAGGTAATGGGAGAGGAGCAGGAGCGTGCCCTGGAGTACCGAGGTCTGCATCCGGGCGACCGGCCGTCCCCTGGAGCGGCCGATCTCGCCGGCCAGCACGGCCTGGGCGGCGAGCAGGCCGGCGGCGACCGATCCCGCCTCCAGGCCCAGGCGCCGAGGTCGGCCCTCGTCTCGACCGTGCACGGCCATCAGGCCGCTCAGGGCCTGGACGACGGCGTCACTGCCCGGCCGGGCCGGTCTCAGTTGGGCCGGGCCGTACCAGGAGATGTCGCACCCGGCGGCATCTTCTCCCACGTCGAAGGCGGCCAAGCGCCGGGCACAGGTTCGAGCGGCCAGGGCGGGCCCGGCCGCATCCGGCCTGGTCACCTCGACACCCTTCACCGTCGTCCCGTCAAGTCGGTAGCTTTGCCATCACCGCCACCATGGGCGCATGGTACCCGTCACACAGCTCGGCCGAGGAAGGCGAGGAACCTGGTCTGCTCTTCGGCATCGGGAGGAGGCTCAATTTTGGGTCCGAACATGCCCGACGCTCGCAGAATCTCGTCCACGGGTTTCATCGCCTCGAAGATCTGGTGGACGTCGTCGGCGTCGAGGCGTTCGTCGAGGCCGGCGGCGCGGGACAGGTCCCAGGTGTGGATGACGAGATCCGGCGAGCCGAACCGGTCGATGGCCATCTCGAACGTCGCCGGGCCGAGCTCGCCTTCGTACTCGAGACCGGCGACCGCGGGGTCGTCGAGGCCGGCCTGGATGGCGTCACGCGAGGCCTCCCACGCCCCGACCGGGTCGTCGGAGGCCGACGGACCCGGTGGCGCCTGGCGATCAACCAGCTCCAAGAACAGGCCGGCGGCCTCGGCCACGTGGGCGATCAGGTCGGTGACGGTCCAGCCCGCACAGGGCGATGGACTCGACCAACGGTCGGCAGGCACGTCCTTGACCCGCTCGGTGAACCCCGCAGCGCGCCGACGGTAACGATCCGAGATCTCGCTCATCGGCCAGACCCTAATGGTGCTACTTGACGGTGATCGTCCCCTTGAGGCCCTTGGTGTAGTCGCCCGGCTGGTGGGAGCCGTAGATCACCGTGGTCCTGCCGTCGGGGAAGGTCCAGGTGATGGCCTTGGACTGGCCGGCCTTGACCTCGATGGTGTTGGCCGTGTCGGGCATGTTGTCCATCGGGGACTTGCCCATGGCCGCCATCGACTTGTCGTAGGCGTTCTGCACCTTGGCGTCGCCGAGGACGAACTCGTGCACGGTAAAATCATTGTTGACCACGTTGAAGGTGACGGTCTCGCCCTTGGTCACGTCGATGGTGGGTGGCTTGTACCCCTTGGCGTCGATCTCGACGGTGACCGTGCGCGCCGCCTTGGCAGCCTCGCCGGGTCCACCCGCGCCGACGGCGCTCTTGCCGCTACTACTACTGCTGCTACTGCAGGCCGCCACGAGAGCGAGCGGCAACAGCGCGCCGAGCATCAGACGTCGAAATCTCACAGGTCGTGCCTCCCGCAGGATCGATTTGATCCGCCGCCGCCAGTATGGCCGACTCCTTAGGATCGGAAAAGTTCCCCTTCCGGGACCAAACGGGCGCCCTCCGGGGTTTCACATCATGAACCGAGGAGGAATGTTGGACAAGATCACCAAGACCGATGCCCAGTGGCGCGAGGAGCTCACTCCCGAGCAGTTCAAGGTGCTGCGCAAGGCGGGGACCGAGCGGGCGTTCACCGGCAAGTACTGGAACACTCACGACGACGGCATGTACCACTGCGCCGCCTGCGGAGCGGCGCTGTTCTCGGCCGAGACCAAGTTCGACTCGGGGACAGGCTGGCCCAGCTTCACCGAGCCGGCCGTGGCCGAGGCGGTGGAGGCCAGGCGCGACATCGGGTTCGGGATGATCCGCACCGAGGTCCTCTGCCGGCGCTGTGGCTCGCATCTGGGCCACGTCTTCGACGATGGGCCGGGCTCGACCGGCCAGCGCTACTGCATCAACTCCTGTTCCCTCGAGCACCAACCGAACGACCCCCCTACCAGCACGGAGGCCTGATCATGACAACCAGCAAGGCGACATTCGCAGCCGGATGCTTCTGGGGGGTGGAGGCGGCGTTTCGGCAGGTCCCGGGTGTGACCGCCACTGCCGTCGGTTACGCCGGGGGCACCACCGAGGACCCCGACTACCGAGCCGTCTGCTCGCATCGAACCGGCCACGCCGAGGTGGTGGAAGTCGACTACGACCCCTCCCGGGTCTCATACGACCAGCTTCTCGACGTGTTCTGGGCCAATCACAACCCCACTACCAAGAACCGCCAGGGCTTCGACATCGGAGACCAGTACCGATCGGTGATCTTCGTCCACGACGACGAGCAGAAGGCCGCCGCCCTAGCGTCGCGCGATGCCCTGGAGAAGTCGGGCAAGTGGCGCCGGTCGATCGTCACCGAGATCGAGCCCGCCCCCCGCTTCTGGATGGCCGAGGACTACCACCAGCAGTACCTGGAGAAGCGAGGCCAATCCTCCTGCAAACTGACGTAGTGGCCGGGCGGCCCCCGCTACCCGACGCAGGGGCCGGTGCTGACGGCTTCGCCGCGGGCCTCGGCCAGGACCGGGCGCAACTCCCGGTCGGAGATGGCGTAGGCGGTTGAGGGCTCGTCGGGGGCGATGGCGAAGGCCACTCCGATCACCGCTCCGCCCTCATTGACCAGGGCCCCCCCGGAGTCGCCCGGGGCCAGCTGCGAGGCCAGGAACAACACGTCACGGCGGGTGGCCGCCGAGTTGTAGATGTCACGCCCGGTGGCCGTGCGCCGGCCGTCGACCCGGGCGGGCTGGACGTCGACTTCGATCTGGCCCCCGGGGTGGCCGAACACGGCCCCCTTGTCGCCCACCTTGGCCGAGCCTACGGGGAGGACCGCCTGGTTCAGACCCGGCACCGCCAGGACGGCGAGGTCTCGTTGGGGATCGAACACCACGACCCGGGCCGAGAGCCGTTTGCCGTCGGGCCGCAGCACCTGGGTCGCGCGCTCGCCGGCGACCACATGGGCATTGGTAACGATGACGTCGGCCTCGGGCGCGAAGCCGCTGCCCTCCATCAGGCGCCCGCATGCCACGCCGCTCACCCGAACGGTGGAGGTCTTCACCCGAGCCTGTACGGCCGGGTCGAGCACGTCGGGCGCAGGAGGCGTTCCCGTGCGGGGCGACGGACCGAGCTCGTCAAAGACCTGGGGGAAGTTGGCGTCGCGAACGGCCTGGCGCAAAGCCTGGAGTGACTTGGGCGGACGGGGAACGGCTCCGTCGATGGCCCGGGCGATGGCCGAGTTACGGGCCTGGCGGGAAATGGTCCCCGGTACCTCGGAGATGGCGGGGAGGAACAACCAGATCAGGATCAGTGCGCCCAGGGCACCGGCGACAGCACCGGCTGCCCTGTCCAGTTGGCGGGCCGGTCCGATCGGGATGAACTTCCGCAACCTGGCTCCCAGGGCGGCCCCGACCGCGCCCCCCAGGCTGGCGATCACCACGAAGGCCCCGCCCACCACGATCAGACGCGAGAACGAGTCGAGCTCACCCTCGAAACCGAGGAGCCGGGGGAGAGTCTCGAGCACCTTCGGGGCCGCCCAGGCGGCCACGGCGATCCCGAAAGCGAGGCCCACCCACGACAGCACGCGGGCCACGAAACCCAGCCGGTACCCGCCGACGGCCAGGCACGCCACCAGGCCGACGAGCAGCAGATCGAACAAGCTCACGAGGAGAACACCGCCTGCGCATGATAGGTAACGGGGATGCAATACCGACGACTGGGGTCCAGCGACCTCGACATCTCGGAGATCGGCCTCGGGTCCTGGCTCACCTACGGAGCTGGCGTCGAGGCCGAGCGGGCCGCCGCCTGTGTGCGCCGCGCCTTCGAGGTGGGCATCAACTTCATCGACACCGCCAACGTGTACGGCCGGGGGGCGGCCGAGTCGTTCCTGGGCGAGACCCTGAGCGGGGTCGACCGGTCCTCGTACGTGCTGGCCACCAAGGCCTACTTCCCCATGTCCGACACCGACCGGGGACTCTCGGCGATCCAGATCCACAAGCAGTGCGACGCATCCTTGAAGCGCCTGCGCACCGATTACGTCGACCTGTACCAGTGCCACCGTTACGACGAAAACACCCCCCTCGACGAGACAATGGGTGCCCTCACCGAGGTGGTCGAGGCCGGCAAGGCGCGCTACATCGGCTTCAGTGAGTGGACGGCGCCTCAGATCGAGGCCGCCCTGGCCCTGCCCGGGGTCGAGCGGTTCGTCTCCAGTCAACCCGAGTATTCGATGCTGTACCGCAAGCCCGAGCCCGAGGTGATCCCGCTGTGCGCCCGGGAGGGCATCAGCCAGGTGGTGTGGTCGCCGCTGGCCCAGGGCGCGCTCACGGGCAAGTACCGCCCGGGCACCGCCCCTCCACCCGACTCCCGCGCCGCCAGCGACACCATGGGCTCGATGATGGGTCGGTGGCGCGACGACCAGGTCCTCGCCGCCGTCGACCGGCTGCGTCCCATCGCCGCCGGCCTCGGGGTGCCGATGGCCCAGATGGCGCTGGCCTGGGTGCTGCGCGAGCCCAACGTGGCGTCGGCCATCACCGGGGCGTCGCGGCCCGATCAGGTCGACCAGAACGCAGCAGCATCGGGTCTCACCCTCGACGACGACGTCCTCGTCGCCATCGACGAGGCCCTGGGCGACGCTGTCGGTCCCTGAGGGTCCAGCTCTGTCTGATCCTGAGGGTTCGGCCCTGTCGTCGGACTGGGGGGCTCTCCAACAGGCCTTCGTCGAGCGGCTCGGGCACCGGGCCGTGTCCGACCTCGAGTCGGGCACGATCGTGGTGGTCCCGTCGATCACTTTCCCGGTCGTCGAGCTCGACAAGATCGTGGCCGCCCGGTACTACGAGGAGCGGACGCTCTTTCTGGCCCTGCTCCTGGGGCGGCCCGACCTCCGGATGGTCTTCGTCACGTCGACGGCGATCGACCCCGCCATCGTCGACTACTACCTGCGCTTCGTCCCCGATGCCGCCGGTGCCCGGGACCGCCTGCACCTGGTGAGCCTCGACGACCCGGCCACGTCGCCGTTGTCGGAGAAGATCCTGGCCCGGCCCGACGTATTGGCGCAGGTACGGGCCCTGGCCGGCGACCCCGCCGACGCCTGCGTGGTCACGTTCAACGTCACCCCGCTCGAGGGGGACATATGCCGCCGGCTGGGCCTGCCCCTCTACGGGCCGGCGCCCGACCTGGTCCGGCTGGGGTCCAAGAGCGGGGCCCGCCAGGTGGCCCGCCGCGCCGGCGTACCCATCCTGGAGGGGGCCGAGGACCTGTTCAGCCTCTCCGACCTGGAGGCCGCCGTCGGAGTGATCACGTCGAAGTGTCCCGATGCCGAGGCTGTCGTGGCCAAGCTCAACTACGGGTTCTCCGGCCAGGGCAGCGCCATGATCGACCTGGACGGGCCGATCGCCCCGATCAGCGCCGCACCGACGACGTTCTGCGCCTCGGGTGAATCGTGGGCCGGCTACTCGGCCACGCTGGCCGCCGAGGGCGCCATCGTCGAGGAGTTGGTGCGGGTGCCGGGGACGGTGTCGCCGAGCGTTCAGCTCCACGTCTCCCCGGCCGGATCGTTCGAGGTGGTGTCGACCCACGACCAGGTCCTGGGTGGCCCGGGAAACCAGGTGTACATCGGCTGTCGCTTCCCGGCCGACGAGTCCTACCGATCGGCCATCCAGGCCGCGGCGGCCAGGGTGGCGGAACTGCTGGCCGCCGAAGGAGTGATCGGATCCTTCGGGATCGACTTCCTGGTGGTCCCCGACGGCGATGGCCGACGGATCTATCTGAGTGAGATCAACCTGCGCATGGGGGGCACGACACATCCCTTCTGGATGGCCCGCCTGGCCACCGGCGCCACCTACGACGCCACCAGCGGCTCGCTGGTGGCAGATGGCAGGACCAAGTCCTACGTGGCCACCGACAACTTCAAGTCGCCGTCGTTGATTGGTCGATCACCGGCGTCGGTCATCGACTCCGTCGACGAGGCCGGCCTGGGCTTCGACCCCAGGTCGGCGACGGGAACCACCCTCCACCTGCTAGGCGCCGTACCCGGCTACGGCAAGCTGGGCGCCACCTGTATCGCCGACAGCCCGGCCGAGGCCGCCGAGCTCTATCGTCGAGTGGCGGCTCTGGTGGGTGGCTGAGACACGTCCTTGTTGGCGCTTGCCGTCGCCGCCTGGCCTCCCGTGGGGACCTGGGTCCCACCGACAGTCGTACATGCCGGGAACGCCGTGCCGTAGACGTTC
The DNA here is from genome assembly GCA_038232455.1 of Acidimicrobiales bacterium. Lineage (GTDB taxonomy): Bacteria > Actinomycetota > Acidimicrobiia > Acidimicrobiales > AC-14 > DATAQC01. The sequence goes on along the minus strand of JBBSHU010000021.1, from coordinate 15,603 downwards.
GCAAGCCAGCGGTTGTGGTCGCACGGTTGGTCGGTGCTGTCGTCGATGAGGTCGAAGCGGTCAGGCAGACCGGCCGTGTTGTTGTTGACAGCCGTGTTGGCGACGATGGTGTTGTTCGTGGCGCCGTAGAAGGCGGGAGGCCCCACGTCGCCCCCGATGACGGAGATCCCGCTACCGCGATTCCGCTCCGCCCGGTTGCCTTTGATCACGTTGCCCGAGGGGTTGTTGGCCCAGGGGAAGGCGATCAGCGAGATTCCCGACACCGGCGGTCCCTGGCCGTTCTCGAACGAGAAGTTGTCCAGGATCTGGTTGCCAGTGTTCGCCGGGTTGGGGGGCACGAACTCCGGGCACAGTGGGAGAGACGGGTCGGCGATGGGGTCGGCGCAGGTAACGCCGAAGCCGCTGATGTCGCGCGCGAGCACCGACAGCACGGCGATGCCCTCGTTCAGGCTTCCCGACACCGTGTTGGCCTGGACCACGTTCCTGGTGGCGCCGGGACCTTCGACCCGGATACCCATGTCGCCGAAACAGGTGATGGAGTCCTTCACCGTGTTGTTCCTGACCACGTTGGCCTTGGGCACGGGCCCGGCGAGCTGCCCGGTGATGCGGTTCGTCTCGGCGACGAGGCTGATCCCGCTGAAGGGGCCGTTGTGCTCGGCCCGGTTGTTGCGAATCTGGTTCCCGACCGAGGAGAAGACCACGATGCCGTCACCGAGCAGCCCCGGTGACTGGGTGTGCACCTCTCGCTCGCAGGGCGCGACGTTGTCGTGAGCGACCATGTTCTGAATGAGGTTGGCGCTCCCCCGCTGCACCACGACACCGGCGGCGAAGTGGTCGACGATGCCCCCGGTCACGTTGACGCCGCGGGTGTTCTGGAGGCGTACACCGGCGAAATCACCCGTCGCCTCGGGCGACGCGTTGCCGAACACGCGGTGCCCGTTGAGGTTGACCGTGATGTTGCTGGCGGTGACCACGATGCCGTCCCCGCGACAAGGCCCGACGTCGGCTGTCAGCTTGGTGGTGCGGCTGATGAACTCTCCGCACCGGACCCGTGTAGCCGCGCCAGCCGACGAGATGGCCGACCCGGCGAATGCCAGACCGAGTGCCGATCCCAGGATCAGCGTGGTTCGAAAACCCTTCATGGGGCCATCCAATCTGTCGGGGGACGCCGCTGCTGTTCGGATCGAGGTCGGCCGCCAGAGCCGTCGCCGGCTCGACGCTAGCTTCGGAGTACCCGCGCCTGCCGGAGAGGCGTCACCGCAGGGCCGAACCGGCCTCCGTACCGGCCAGCGAATCGGGGCCGACCAGGCGATCGGCGCCGGCGAGCGCCTCGTTCACCGTGCGGGCGATGCCGGTTCCGTCGAGGCCCAGGTCGGCCAGGATCACCGAGGCCTTGCCCTGGGGGATGTAGCGGTCGGGGATGCCCAGGACCATGACTGGCGCCGCCGGCCGCCCGGGAGTCAGGGCGGCGACGGCCGATGCCATCGCCGAGCCCGCCCCGCCGTCGCGGATGCCGTCCTCGACGGTTACGACCAGGGGATGCGATGCCGCATCGGTGATCATGGCGGGGTCGAGAGGCTTGACCACCCGTGCGTCCCACACCGTGGCCGACACGCCATCGAGGGCGAGCTTCGCCGCCGCCTCCTCGGCCGCCTCGACCAGCTTACCCACGGCGAGGATGCACACGTCGGTACCCCGGCGCACGAGACGGGCCGAGAATCCCGAACCAACCTGGTCCGACGGGACCTGGCGCGCCGCGCCCTTGGGCCAACGGATGGCGGTGGGTCCGTCGAGGCGGCCCAGGGCGGCCCCGAGCATGACCTCGACCTCCTGGGCCGACGACGGGGCGAACACGGTCATCCCCGGCACCTTGGTGAGCAGGGCCATGTCGAGCACGCCGTGATGGGAGGGGCCGTCGTCGCCGGTGATGCCGGCCCGGTCGATGCAGAACACCACGGGGAGGCGGTGCAGGCCCACGTCGAAGTTGGCCTGGTCGAACGCCCGCGACAGGAAGGTGGAGTAGACGGCCACCACCGGCCGGAGTCCGCCCATGGCCATGCCTGCGGCGGCGGTGACGGCGTGCTGTTCGGCGATGCCGACATCGAGGAACCGGTCGGGGTGACGGGCCTGGAACGGCAACAGGCCGGTGGGCCCGGGCATGGCCGCAGTGATGGCCACCACCCGCTCGTCGTCGTCGCCCGCGGCCACGACGGCCTCGGCGAAGGCCTGGGTGTAGCCGGCGGGGGCCCACGGTGGCGGCCCGGTGGCGGGGTCGAACACGGGGGCATCGTGGAGGCACTTCTCGTCGTCGTCCTCGGCCGGGCCGTACCCCCGTCCCTTGTGGGTGAGGACGTGGACGATGATGGGCCCGTCGTGCTCGGCCGCCTGGGCCAGCACCCGTTCCAGGCCGGCGATGTCGTGGCCGTCGACCGGCCCGATGTAGCGCACACCGAGGGCCTCGAAAAAGCCGTCGGGTTCGAGGACCTCACGGAACGCCGCCCTCACGCCCTCGACGCCCAACTCGAGGTGCTCGCCGATCCGGGGCACCCCTCGCAGCATTCGCTGGAGGCGGTCGCGGTTCTTGACGTAGGCCGGGCTCAGGCGGAGGCGGGTGAGGCCGGCGGCCAGCCGGGACACGGTGGGGGCGTAGGACCGCCCGTTGTCGTTGAGGACGATGAGCACCCGGGCCTGGCTGTGACCCAGGTTGTTGAGCGCCTCGAAGGCCATGCCCCCGGTCATCGACCCGTCGCCGATCACGGCCACCACCCGGCGGTGATCCTCGTGGCGCACGCGGAGGGCCGTGGCCATGCCGTGCGCGTAGGACAAGATCGTGGAGGCGTGGCTGTTCTCCACCCAGTCGTGGGGGGACTCCCGCCGGGCCGGGTAGCCCGACAGGCCCCCAGGCTGGCGCAGGGTGGTGAACTGGTCACGGCGACCGGTGACGATCTTGTGGGCGTAAGCCTGGTGGCCCGTGTCCCACAGGAGGAGGTCGCGCGGGGAGTCGAACACCCGGTGGAGGGCCAGGGTGAGCTCGACCACGCCCAGGTTCGAACCCAGGTGGCCCCCGGTGACCGATACCGACTTTACGATGAACTGCCGGATCTCGCCGGCGAGGGCCACGAGTTCGTCCTCGTCCAGGGGACGGAGGTCGGCAGGGGTGTTGATCGATTCCAGCAGCATCCGAGCGGGGCGTCTCCTCCGAGGGCATCCAGGGCGCGCCCTGGGTCACGCGTCCGGTCTGAACCTACCCGCGTCATGACGGGTTCAGACAGTCGGGCCCCCACTACGGTGACGTCGGTGGACCTCGACCGCTTCCAGTACCTGGCCCTCATGGGGGCCTGCCTGGTCCTCACCCTGCCCCTCGAGCTCGTGCTGGGGGCCAGGGTCTGGCGCCAACCCCGGCGTCTACTGATCGCTCTGGTCCCGCCCGTGGCCATCTTCACCCTGTGGGACGAGATTGCCATCGCCCGTCACCACTGGACCTACAACCCGGCCTATATCACCGGGTTCCAGCTGCCCGTCGACCTTCCCATCGAGGAACTGGTCTTCTTCATAGTCATCCCCATCTGCGGTCTGCTCACCTACGGCGCCGTGGGCCGGAGCCTGCGCAAGCCGTGAACGAGTACACAGTGGCCTCGCTGGTGGCGGTGGCAGTGGTGGTGGCCGTCGAGCTGGCTTGGTTGCGCACCGGGATCTTCTCCACCGCCACCTTCTGGATCTCCTACGCCATCGTGGTCTTCTTCCAATGCCTGGTCGACGGGTGGCTCACCAAGCTCTCGGCGCCCATCGTTGTCTACGGCGACCGGTACTACTCGGGGTGGAGAGCGCCGTTCGACATCCCCGTCGAGGACTTTGCCTTCGGGTTCGCCCTCGTGGCTCTCACCATCATGCTGTGGGAGTGGGCGGGGCCCCGGGGTCGGGTGACGGGTCCACATCGTGGCGGTGCAGGCGCCGAAGGAAATGGACGAGGAGAAACCCCGCCGACCCCCCGACGATGACCACCTGCCCCCACAGCGCGGCCAGGGCCAACGGCGGGAGCCCCAGTCCCACCGCAGTCAGGACGATGCGGGTGGGCCGTTCACCCGGTGTGGCCACCTGGGCTTCACGGTGTGGAAGGTCGGCCTCGGCCAGGGTGCCCCGAGCCCGCACGTACTCGAGCCACCAGGCCACGCCCACGGCCGCCACCGCCACCCAGGCCGCAGTTCCGCCGGCCACGACGGCCAGGGCAGCGCCGAAGGCGACGTCGGCCACGCGGTCGAGGATGGAGTCGAGGAGGAACCCGACCGTGGTCGGACGTCCCGCTTGCACCGCTACCGCCCCGTCGAGCGAGTCGAGCAGGCCGGAGACGGTCACGGCCACGCAGGCCGCGGCAGGCCCCGGCCAGCCGGGAACGAACACCAGGCCCACGGCTGCGAGGGCGGACACCAGGGCCGCCACCGACACGGCATTTGGGGAGATGCCAGCGCGCGCCAGGGGACGTGCCACCGTGGCCGCCGCCCGCAGCCACCCGCCCACAAACCCGCCGGGAGCCTCGGTTCCGTGCAACCCGGCCCACTCCCGGAGGTGCTCGTCGCCGCTGCGGCCCAGGCCCACGCCCAGATCCTCCCCCATCCGCCGGGCCACGGCCGCCCGCCCGCGCCGGTCGAAGCACCGATGAGGCCGTCGGTCACGCCGGCGACGGCCGCGAGCCTGGCCGGCCTCGCTCGTATGGGGCTGGCGGCGACGCGCTTCCTCAGCCCCGATCCCGATGCACCGCCCATCGACGTCCGGGTGATCGTGCCGGCACGCGACGAGGCCACCACCATCGCCCGCTGCGTGACCCACCTCGCTCCCCAGGCCACCGAGGTGATCGTGGTCGACGACAACTCAACCGACGGTACGGGCGAGACGGCAACAGCGGCTGGGGCCACCGTCGTCCGCCTCGACGACGAGCCCGATCCGACCTGGCTGGGCAAGCCCCGGGCCTGCCTTGCCGGCGCCCGGGGGGCGACCACCCAGTGGCTGGCATTCGTCGACGCCGATGTCGTGCTGCACCCTCGCGCACTTCCCACCATGGCGGCGGCGACGGCGGCCGGCTCGACGAGCATCGCCGGAGGCCTCGACTGCCGTTCGTTCTGGGAGCACCTTCTCCTCCCCGAGCTGGGTCTGGCCCTGACTCAGGAGGGCCTGCCGTCGGACTTCGCCAGCGGGCAGTGCTTCCTGGTGCGCCGGGAGCACTACGAGGCTGTCGGGGGCCATGGCCACCCCGGGGTGCGGCGATCGGTGATCGACGACCGCGACCTGGCCCGGGCCCTGGATGGCCACGATGCCCGCCTGGCCCCCCGCCTCATGAAGGCGCGGATGTACCGCGACCTGGCCGGGATCCGCGCCGGGCTGGTGAAGAACCAGGCCGCCCTGCACCCGAGGAGCGTGCGCCACCTGGTGAGCCTGTTGGCGCCGATTGCCTCCCGGCGTCCGTGGGCGGCGATGGTCGTCAGCGCGGGAGGTCGGGCGGCGTCGGGCCACAACCCGCTGTACGGCCTGCTCGCTCCCGTCGCCCGGACCACCCTCGCCGGCTTCTACGTGGAGAGCCGCTGGCGCGCCCGCACCGGTCGGCCCCTGGTATGGAAGGGCCGCCCGATCATGCCCTGACGGATCAGCCCCGGCTGGCAGCGGCCTTGCCAATGATGGTGGCGTCAGCGGCGCCGAGGTTGTCGCAGTTGTGCGCGGCGCTCTCGCTCGCGCTGCCCCCTGACGTTCTGGCGTAAGAGGGCGCCGGTCAGCGGTCCGGCGTGGTCGATAGCAGCTCGTAGGTGGAGTTGTCGGCGTAGGTGAGGCGCCCGACGAAGGGCGAGCCCACGCGCAGGCCAATGTGGCGCTCCTCGCGCAGGACCAGGCCGTCGGTCGGGGCGAACCAGTCGTCGACCGCCGCTCCCCCATCGGTGGCACCCGAGAAGACCGTGGTCCACCGGGTGTGGCGGGCCATCGTCGTCCTCCCGGCCACCTCGACGGGCTCGTCGGCCACGTACTCCACTGTCTGGGCCGCTTTGGTGTCCTCGTCCCGGCACTCCCAGTTCGAGCGGCCCCCGGGGGCAAGGTCGGCTCCGTCGAACGACCCCGGCGTGCACGTGAAGGCCTGGGTCCCGTGGGTCCACCAGTAGGCGATGTCGGTGCCGTACGACGGCAGGGCCGCCGCGCAGCGGTCGTAGTACTCTAGGTGCTGGACGAGGAACCACTGCTGTTCGCGTACCCCGCAGCCGTACCGGGTGACGATGCGCACGGTGACAGGGGAATAGTGGCGCCGGTAGTCGAACAACGAGATGCGCTCACCTCCCGTCGTCCGGTACCGGTAGACCCCCGGCACGGGCAGGCCGGCAACGGGCGCGGCGGCCGACGGCCCCGCGGCGCGGAAGCGCGCCACCGCCTCGGATGGGTCGATGGCATCGACCCAGTAACGGCCCCCGACGAGAAAGGCGGGAATTCCCACGGCGACAAGCACGCCGAAGGCAACCAGCCGGTGACGGGTCTCGGCCCGCATGGTCACGTCCCGGTGATGCGGGGCCGGGAGATCCGGGCGGCCACGGCCAGCTTGCGCCAGGTAGGCACGCGCACGCGCTGGCTGAACACGTCGTAGTCGACGGCCTCGATGCGGTCGAGAATCCCCGAGTACAGCGCCCGTGCCCCCCGGATACAACGCCCCGAGCGGTCGGGCAGCATGGCGATCCCCAGGTCGGCGGAGGTGAAGATTCGCCTGGTCCGGGCAATCTCGAACGCCATGCACCTGCGCCATTCGGGGGTGACGCGCCGAGCCCAGGGATCGGCGCCGAAGTTCCGGAGGTCCTCCTGGGGGATGTAGACCCGGCCCCGGTCGAGGTCCTCGGCCACGTCGCGCCAGAAGTTGGACAACTGGAAGGCGATGCCGAGGTCGCGGGCGTGGTCGAACGCCTCGGGACTGGTGGGCTCGAGGATGGGCAGCATCATCTCGCCGATCACCGCGGCGGAGCCGTCCATGTAGACGTTCAGGTCGTCGAAGGTCTCGTAGGTCTCCACCGTGAAGTCCATGGTCATGGATTTCAGGAACCGGCGGAAGCACTCGGGGTCGAGGTCGAAGGCCCGCACCGTGTGGCACACGGCCTTGAGGACGGGATCGTCGGACCGGCCCGACTCGAGGTCGACGAAGAAGCCGTCGCCGAAAGCCTGGAGGGCAACCCGGCGCTCCTCGACGGTGGCCGTGGAGCCAAGGTCGTCGACGATGTCGTCGGCGTAGCGGCAGAACCCGTAGAGGGCGTGCACGTGGTGGCGCTTGACCCTGGGCAGCAGCGCCGTCGACCAGTAGTACGTGGTGCCGTAGCGGCGGTTCAGCTCCCGGCACCGGGCATAGGACTCCTCCAGGGTGACGGTCACCGCGTCAGGCCGAACGGGTGCGGTCACGCCGTTCAGGCACGGAGCCGGGCCAACTCGTCGATCCGCTCGGCCGCCAGGCGACCGGAGAGCAGCACCATGGGCACACCCACGCCGGGCACCGTTCCCGAACCCACGAAGACCACCCCCGGTATCCGTTTATCCACGTTGTTGGGCCGGAAAGGGCCGGTCTGGAAGAAGTTGTGGGCCAGGGCGAAGGGGGTTCCCCTCGACATCCCCTGGCGCTCCCAGTCGGAAGGGTCGACGAAACGCTCCACCTCGACGTCGGTGGGATAGCCCAGCGCGCCCACCCGGGCCACCAGGTCGTCTTTGAACCGGTCCCGCCGGCTGGCCCAGTCGACCCGACCCTCGAGGTTGGGGGTGGGCTCCAGCACGTAGAGCGACCGGCGCCCCTCGGGGGCCAGCGACGGATCGGACAGGCTCGGGCTGCTGACGAGGATCGAGGGATCGGGCATGAGCTCGCCCCGGTCGAGCAGGGACCCGAAGGCCTCGGCCCACTGCGTGCCGAAGTGGATGTTGTGATGGGCCGCACCGTCGGGAAGGGGACCCTTCACACCGGCCAGCCACACTGCGCACGACGGGGAGTAGTTGCCCTTACGGGCCACCCTGGGAGCAGGCAGGTCACCCAGCAGGTCGCGGTAGGCGACGGGCAGATCGGGGTTCAGGACGACAGCGTCGGCGGCGAGGGTCTCGCCATCGGCCAGGGTCACGCCGGTGACACCCGTCGAGGAGCGGTTGACCGACTCCACGGTGATGCCGTATCGGAAGGTCGCCCCTCCGGCGGTAGCCGCCGCTGCGAGTCCCCGGGGGACGGCGTGCATGCCGCCCTCGGGGAAATAGACGCCCTCGACGGTGTCCATGTAGGTGATGACGCAGTACAGCGCCAGAGCGTCGAACGGGGACAGTCCGGCATACATGGCCTGGAAGGAGAACAGGCGCTGGAGGCGCTCGTCGGAGAAGTAGGAGTTGACCGCCCCGGCCAGCTTGCGGAACCCCCCCATCCTCACCAGGGCGAGAAGGGGCTTCATCGGGCGGGCGATGGAGAAGATGGAGTCGAAGTTGCGGTCGATGAAGTTGGGCAGCTCCAGGCGGTAGAGCCCGCTCAGCCAGTCGCAGAATCGCCCGAAGGCGGCGGCCTGACCGGCTCCACAGGTGACCCGGATCTCCTCCGTCATGGCCTCACGGCCGTGGCGGACACGGATCTCGGTACCGTCGGCGAAGCAGGCCCGGTACATCGGGTCGACGGGCATCAACGTGAGGTGGTCGGCCATGTCGGCACCGGCGGCGGTGAAGGCGTCGGCGATGAGGCCGGTCATGGTGAGCACGCTGGGGCCGGTGTCGAAGCGGTAACCCTGCTCCTCCCAGAGCCCGGCCCGACCGCCGGGCACGTCGGCCCGCTCGAGGACCACCACCTCGTGGCCCCGGCCGACCAGCTGGCAGGTGGCCGAGAGGCCGCCCAGCCCGGCGCCGACCACGACGACCCTCATCGGCGTCTCAAGTCACGGGGGCCGGCGAACGGCGGCCGGCGGATGCGCGACCAGATGTCGGTGCCGACGAACGAGTAGGTCACTCCGGCACCCAGGGCAAGGGCGCCGCCGGCGGCGTCGAGCACGAAGTGGTTGCCAGTGATCACGATGGCGGCCAGGGTCACCAGGGGGTACAAGGCGATGAGGGCCCTGGTCCAGTTGCGGCGCAGCGCCGGGAGCAGTGCGCACGTGCACCACATCGACCAGGCGAAGTGGAGGCTGGGCATGGCGGCGAACTGGTTGGAGATCTTGTTCATGGCGCCCGAGTCGAACGACCAGAGGCTGCCGTAAGCCTTGAGGCTGTCGACGAAGCCGTAGGACGAAGGCAGTAGCCGGGGCGGCATGAGCGGGTAGAGGGCGAAGCCGACCAGGGCGAACGCGGTGGTGGCGGCCAGTGCCGTTCGCCACCGCCGGTACCGGTCGGGGAACTTCCGGAACAGGATGACCAGGACCCCGACGGTGACGACGAAGTGGAGCGTGCCGTAGAAGAGGTTCCACAAGGACATGAAAGTGTCGAACCCCAGGAAGGCGTGCTGAAAGACCCGCTCGTGGTAGAGGCCCAGCAACTCCTCCAGGTCGATCAGCCGCCGGGCGTTACGGAACGCCAGCGCCTTGGACACCGATGCCGAGCCCTGGGTGTTGCGGATGAAGCTGTAGACCACGTAGAAGACGGTGGCCGCCACCAGTTCCTTCCACCACCGCAGGCGCGGGTAGGACCTCGGGACGGGTGTGTCGACGATGCCGTCGTCGAGGGGATCGGGGACGAGGGCGTCTTCCGCCGGGAGGGCCTCGGTCATTCGGCCATGGCCACGGCCCGGGCAGGCCGCGTCCACATGGCGAACGCCGGAGCCCCGAGGAGGCTCACCACCAGGTTGATCCCGTACAGGAGAAGGCCCAGGGCCGTGGCCTGGGCCGCGCCCACGCCGAGCGGGCCGAGCAACAGCACCAAAGCCCCCTCGCGCAGGCCGAGGCCACCCACGGAGATCGGCAGCACCTGGGCGATGGCCACGACGGGGATGAAAGCCAGCAACGGCAACCAGCCCACGGTGATCCCCAGGGCCCGGGACGCGACGAAAGCGGCCGTGATCACTGCCAGCTGGTAGGCGAACGAGCTGACCATGACTGTGGCGGCGGCCCGGGGGTTACGGCGGATGCGTTCGATGCCCAGGTGCACGGCCCCCACGAAGCGGGGCCAGCTCTCATGGCCGGCGAGACGACCACCCAGCTTGGTGCTGGCCGTGGCCGCGAGGATCCCGGCCAGGGCGACGAGGGTGAACAACGACAGGGCCAGGGCCAGGTGGCTGGCTGTGCCGAGGTGCAGCAGCGAGGGGCTCAGGGCCAGGGCCACCAGACTGATCACGGGCAGGACGACGAAGCCGGTGAGGCGCTCGAGAACGACGGACGCGAACGATGCCGGCGCGTCGCCGTTGTCGGACGACAGTCGCACCACCCGGAGGACGTCGCCGCCGATGGTCGACGGGAGGAAGTTGGAGACGAACAGAGCGGCGAGCGTATGCGATGCCAGGGCAGGCACCGGCGCCGGCAGGTCGATGCCGATCAGCACCCGTTGCCAGCGCAGCACCGACAGGCTTACGACGACGACCCATACGCCGAGAGCGGCCACCAGCCAGGGCACGGTCGACGCCCGGCCCTCGGGCAGCAGCGATGAAAGATGGATGCGCGTCAACAAGAAGCCCAGCATGGCTGCGCTCACGATGATTCGCAGCGCCAGGATCCAGTGCCGCCGGCGGTCTTTTCGTCGCTCGTCCAGAGACATCCAGACTAGGCGCCCCCGATCAGGTAGGAGTGGCCGGTCCCGTAGGATGAAACCTCTAACGGGCCAATACCGCCCCCGAGTTCCGGGAGACGCCGACATGATCGATGACACCGTCGCCCAGCGCGTCCTCGGGACGGCCCTGAGCACGGGGGGCGACTTCGCCGAGATCTTCGCCGAGGACCGGCGATCGTCGGCCGCCCGCTTCGACGACGGCCGGGTTGAACAGCTCAGCTCCGGTCGTGACCGGGGGGCGGGCATTCGCGTCGTGTGGGGCGAGACCACCGGGTTCGCCCACACGTCCGACCTCACCGAGGGCGGCCTCTCGGCCGCGGCTACAGCGGCCGGCGCGGCGGCACGAGGGGGCGGTGGCGGAGTGCGGGAGGTCGCCCTCACCCGCCGTGACCCGAGCCGGCCTTCCGACGTGGAGATCCTGCCTCAGGACGTGCCCAAGTCGGCCAAGGTCGACCTCCTCCAGGCAGCCGACGACGCCGCTCGCGCCCAGGGTGGGGCCATCAGCCAGGTATCGGTCTCCTACGCCGACGGCCGTCGCCAGATTCTGGTGGCCAACAGCGACGGCCTCCTCGCCACCGACGACCAGGTGCGCACCCGGTTCATGGTGCAGGCCGTGGCCACCGGCGACACGGGGATGCAGACGGGCTACGAGGGCCCGGGCGCCACCGTCGGGTTCGAGATGTACGACGGCGTCGACGTCACCGAGGTGGCCCGCACAGCCGCCCGTCGGGCCCTGGCCATGCTGAAGGCCCGGCCCGCCCCGACCGGCACGCTGCCCGTGGTGCTCCGCAAGGGGGCAGGCGGGGTGCTGTTCCACGAGGCCTGCGGTCATGGCTTGGAAGCCGACCTGGTGGGCAAGGACGCATCGGTCTTCCGGGGCAAGGTGGGAGAGATGGTGGCCAGCCCGCTCGTCACCCTGGTCGACGACGGCACCTACGGCCGCGAGTGGGGCACCTACGCCATCGACGACGAAGGCCACCGGGCCCAACGCAACACCCTCATCTCCGAAGGTGCTCTCACCGACTACATGTGGGACTTCCTGCGGGCCCGCAAGGAGGGGCGGGATTCGTCCGGCAACGGCCGTCGCCAGAGCTACCAGCACCTCCCGATGGTGCGCATGACCAACACCTACGTCCTGGCCGGCCAGGACGACCCCGAGGAGATCATCCGCCAGACGCCCCACGGGATCTATTGCGTGCAGCTCGGTGGCGGCCAGGTGAACACCACCACCGGGGACTTCGTGTTCGGCATGACCGAGGCCTACATGATCTCCAACGGCGAGATCACCGAGCCTGTCCGGGCCGCCAACCTCATCGGCAACGGGCCCGAGGTGCTCAAGGCCATCGATGCCGTGGGCAACGATTTCGACACGTGGGCCGGCACCTGCGGCAAGGACGGCCAGGGTGTCCCCGTCTCGGCCGGCCAACCGACGCTCCGGGTGTCGGCCATGACCGTCGGCGGAACCGCTCGATGACCGCGGGCACCCTGCTGGCATTGGTGGAACGGGTGGCGGGCTGGGCCGGTGAAAGGGAAGCGGTCGAGGCCTACGTGGCCCGGTCGCAACACACCGAGGTGAGGGCCTACGAGGGCGAGGTGGAATCGCTGTCGTCGGCCGAGACCGAGGGCATCGGTATCCGCGTGATCGCCGGAGGCCGCCAGGGGTTCGCCTACGCCGCCACCCTCGACGAGGCGATCATGGCCGAGACCCTGGACGAGGCACGCGACAACGCCACGTTCGGCACCGTCGACCCCTTCGCCGGCCTGGCCACCCCCGATGGTGTGGCTCCCGCCGACATCGACCTGTGGCAGGACGAGCTGGCCGACTTCCCCACGGCCGACAAGGTGACCCTGGCCATGGAGGTGGAGCGGGTGACCCGGGCGGCCGACACCCGCATCAAAGGGGTGGAGACGGCGAGCTACGACGACGTCAGCTCGGAGGCGGCCGTGGCCTCGAGCGCAGGCATCCGGGCCTCGACCCGGCGCACGGTGTGCTCGGTCTACGTCGACGCCATGGCCACCGACGGAGAGCAGACCCAGACCGGCTACGGCTACTCGGTTGCCCGCCGACCGGGCGACCTCGACGTGGCCAAGGCGGCGGCCGACGCCGCCCACCGGGCCACCCGCCTCCTGGGTGCCCGCAAGCCGCCCTCGCGTCACCTCACGGTGTTCTTCGACCCGATCGTGACGGCCTCGCTGCTCGGGCTGCTCTCCCGGGCCCTGTCGGGCGAGGCCGTGCTCAAGGGCCGGTCGATGTTCGCCGACCGGGAGGGCGAGGCGGTGGGCGCGGCCTCGCTCACCCTGGTCGACGACCCCACCGACCCCCTGGCCTACGGCGCAGGACGCTACGACGCCGAAGGACTGGCCACCCGGCGCAACCTTCTCCTCGACGGCGGGGTGGTGGCCGGGTTCATGCACAACAGCTATACCGGCCGACGATCGGGCAGGGCGTCGACGGGCTCGGCCGTGCGGGGCGGGTTCAAGGGAACACCCGGCGTCGGCAGCCGGGCCCTCAGCCTGGCCCCGGGCGACCTCACCCAGGAGGAGCTGTTGGCCAAGTTCGGTGAGGGCCTGCTGGTGCAGTCGGTTACCGGCATGCACTCGGGGTCAAGCCCGGTGAGCGGCGACTTCTCGGTGGGCATCGAGGGCCTCATGGTGCGTGAAGGTGCGGCGGCCGAACCGGTGCGGGAGGCCACGGTGGCGTCCACCCTCCAGCGCATGCTCCACGACGTCGCTGCCGTCGGTGCCGACCTGGAGTGGCTCCCCGGCTCAGCCGCCGGAGTCACCCTCGTCGTGGCCGACATGTCTCTCAGCGGCTCGTAGGCGGTGCCGCCGGGGCACCGGCGGGGCCGGCGGTGACGGCCAGCGACACGCTGCCGTGGGTCACCGCGTAGGCGATCTTGTTGGCCGCGGCCGGGCTAACGGCCACGGTGGCCGACTCACTGCCCACGTCGACCACCAGCGCCGCTTGGGCGACGGCGAAGGTGGGTTCGGTACCCGCCGTCTGGGGGTCGAAGGTGGCCAGCACGTCGACCACGTCGCCGTTGTGCAGGGGCGGGCTGGCCGACCCGGTGGGCACACCGACGGCGCGGCTCCCGCTGGGGAGCAGGGCGGCCAGGCCCTTCAGGCCCCATGGGGCCAGGTCGCCCCGTACGACGGCCTGGCCCCGGACGAGAGGAAGGAGGGTGGTGTGCCCGACCACGTCGTCGATCGAGCTCACCGCCCCCTCGGGGAGGAACGCGGCCGGCATCGACCGCAGGGCCACATCACCGCCCCGCACGACGGTGCCCGCAGCCACGGCATTGGTGGCCACCGCCGCCGAACGCACGGAGCCCCAGCGAGCGGCCTCGGCCCGGGCCCGGCCCATGGTGCGGCCGACCACGGTGGCCGTCAGGAGGGCGAGAAGGGCGACAACGGCCCAGAACAAAAGTGGAGAACGTGAGAGGCGGTGCAGGCGCACGACGACTCCTCGGTGGGGAAGGACACGACCGAGGGGGAAGAGCTGAAACGCCGACGACGGGGCGAGCCTAGGTGAGCGGCTGCTCCGGGTCCAGGGTGGGCAGCGAACCCGGATCGGCGGCCTGGCCGCAGGCGCACGCCCGTCCGGCGGGCACGGAAGGGATGACCCGGCGCAGGAGCCGCTGCACCCGTTCCACATTGTCGGCCAGCACCCGGAAGACCGCTTCCATGGTGACGGCAGCGCCGTCGACGCCTTCGAGGCCGGCGTCGAAGTCGGTGACCAGGGCGATGCCGGAGTAACACATGCCCAGCTCCCGGGCCAGGATGGCTTCGGGGTACTGGGTCATGTTCACCACGTCCCAGCCGGCCGAGGCGAACCACCGCGACTCCGCCCGGGTGGAGAAGCGGGGGCCGGCGATGACCACGACCGTGCCCCGGGGATGGGCAACGATCCCCTCGGCGTCGGCCGCCTCGGCCGCCGCCGCCCGCAACTCGGGGCAGTAGGGATCGGCGAACGACACGTGGTTGGGAACGGGCCCGTCGAAGAACGTGTCGGCCCGGCCGCGGGTCCGGTCGACGAGCTGGTCGCACAGCACGAACTCGCCAGGCTTGATGTCGGGTCGAAGCGAGCCGACCGAGCAGGGGGCGAGGACCCGGCGCACCCCGAGCGCCCGCAGGGCCCAGAGGTTGGCCCGGTAGTTCACCCGGTGAGCGGGGACCTCGTGGTGGAGGCCGTGGCGGGCCAGGAACGCCACCCGGCGGCCGTCGACGTCGCCCACGGCCAGGCGGGCCGACGGCGGGCCGTACGGCGTCTGGACGCTGACCTCGGTGAGATGGTCGAGGAATTGGTAGAAACCGGTCCCGCCGAAGATCCCGATCTCGGCCGTGGGTTCGCCCATCAGGCGCGCTCAGCAGCCCTAGCCCGGCGCGGCAGCGGCCCTGGCCTTCTCGGCGGAGCCACCAGCCTTGTCGGAGCCGCCCGACTTCGACGAAGGCGAATCGGGCTTCGACGACGACGAGTCCGACTTGGGCGACGAGGATTCCGACGACGAGCCCGTGGAGGCCGTCTCCTTCCTGGCGCCGTCGGAGCCCGATGAGCCGTCCTTGCCCGATGGGCCGTCCTTGGCCGAGGCCGCCGACTTCTCCCTGGCCTTTTCCTGATCGTTCTCTTTCTTGGCGGCAGCAGGCCGACTGTCGGTGCGGTAGAAGCCGCTGCCCTTGAAGGAGATGCCGATGTTGCCGAACACCTTTCGCAACGGTCCGCCGCAGGCCGGGCACTCGGTGAGCGAGTCGTCGGTGAACGACTGGACGACCTCGAGGTGCTCGCCGCAGGACTTGCAGGCGTATTCGTAGGTGGGCATTTGCGGCAAGCCTCGGCAGTGGTCGGAGGAGGATCGTTTCAACACAGCTTAGCTGTGATGGCCCCTGGCG
>JBBSHU010000020.1:0-34755 GCA_038232455.1 Acidimicrobiales bacterium | reverse complement strand
GGTTCTCGTCGTCGCCGGGCCGGAGCCGGCATTCCGTTCGGGCACGGAGCCGGCATTCCGTTCGGGCACGGAGCCGGTATTCCGTTCGGGCACGGAGCCGGCTTGGACCGAGGCGGTCGACGTGCGCCTCACCGTGGTGACGTCGACGTGGGAGGGGATCGGCCACGGCCACGGCCGTCTTCTGGCCCGACGGGTCGAGGTGGCGGCCACGGGACGAGGAGCAGCGGCCCGGGAGCGTCGCTGCACCCTGTGGCTGCCGGCCCGCGGCGGGGGGGTGGTTGAGGCCCCCCAGTCCGAGGTGACTCCCCCCCAAGTCGCAAGAGGCACCGCCGGCTGAGCGGGTTTGCGACGCATGCCCGTTCGCACTCTGGTGGTGTGGTGCCCCGACTGGCCAGTGGTGGCCGCCGCTGTCCCGCCTGAGCTTGCCACCGCAGTGCTGAGCGGCGGTCGGGTCCTGGCCTGCTCGGGACCTGCCCGGACCGAAGGGGTCGAGGTCGGGATGCGCCGCCGCCAAGCCGAATCCTGCTGCCCGTCGCTGGTGGTGATCGACCACGATGCCGGCGGCGACGCTCGCGCCTTCGAACCGGTGGTGGCGGTGGTTGCGTCGTTCACCCCCCGCGTCGAGATCACCCGGGCCGGGACATGCTCGGTGGCCACCCGCGGGCCTTCTCGGTACTTCGGAGGTGACGCCGTACTGGCTGCCCGGGTAGCCGAGGCCGTCGACGCCGTGCTGGGCGGACCGGGTGCCTGCCGGGTAGGCGTTGCCGACGGTCCCTTCACCGCCGAACAGGCCGCCCGGCTGGGGCGGGGGATCGTCGCCCCGGGAACCAGTGCCGCCTTCCTCGCCCCGCTCCCGGTGGCCACGCTCGGGTCGGTGCTTCCCGACGCTGTTTCGCTGGCCGATCTCTGGGGGCGGTTGGGCATCCGCACGCTCGGTGAGCTGGCCGTCCTGCCACCGGCGGCGGTGGTGGCCCGCTTCGGGCCCGATGGCTCCATCGCCCATCGCCTGGCCCGCGGTCTCGACGAGCGCCCTCTGTCGGCCCGGACCCCGCCCCCCGACCTCGCGGTCACCGCCGAGCTCGATCCCCCGGTCGAATCGGTCGAGACGGCGGCGTTCGTGGCCAAGTCACTGGCCGACCGGCTCTGTGCCCGGTTGGGTGAGCTCGGGCTGGCCGTCACCTGCGTCGGCATCGAGGCGGAGACCGAGCACGGCGAGCGCCTGAGTCGCGTCTGGCGTCACCGCGGTGGACTGTCGGCTGCTGCCCTCGCCCAACGGGTCCGCTGGCAGCTGGAGGGATGGTTGGGCGGGGAATCACGTGCCGGCGCCACCGAGGTGCCCACGGGCGGGATCATCCTGCTGCGACTGGTCCCCGACGAGATCGGCCCCGACCGGGGGAGCCAGGACGGCTTTTGGGGAGGAAGTGGAGCCGGAGCGGAGCGGGCGGGTCGGGCCCTGGCCCGTCTGCAGGGAATGCTCGGTCCCGAAGCGGTCACCATCGCGGTGGTCGAAGGAGCCCGGGGCCCGGCCGAGCGCACCCACCTGGTGCCCTGGGGTGATGCACCACCATCGAACTTGGCGCGCTCGACCACGCCTACCGTGGTTGAGCGCGACAAGAAGCCGAGGAGTCGGGATGCGCCACCCTGGCCGGGTGGTCTTCCGCCGCCGGCTCCGGCCAACGTCCATCCCCGGCCGGTGGGTGCCGAGGTGGTCGATGCCTCGGGTACGCCGGTGGGAGTCACCGGCCGTGGCGGCTCCACCGGCACCCCCAGCCGCCTGTCGGTCGCCGGAGGCCCCTGGTCCGATATTGCCGCCTGGGCCGGCCCGTGGCCGTTCGACGAACGCTGGTGGGACCCCTCTGAACACCGTCGGCGGGCCCGGTGGCAGGTGGTCACCGTCGCTGGTACCGCCCATCTCCTGGCTGTCGAGTCCGGCCACTGGTCGGTCGAGGCCACCTATGACTGATCAATCGCCGCCGGTACCGAGGCCGTCACGACCACCACGTCACCCCGTTCGGGCGAAAGCCCGGCTTCGCCCGGCGGTGGAGCCGAGCCCTCGTCGCCCGTTCGGCCACCACCCCTCGCCTCGGCCAGCCGGGAGCCCCACGACGACACCGCGGTCAGCACCAGCACCGCCACGGGAATGAGAGCCACGGCCACGATGCCGTCGAGCCAGAAGTGGTTGCCCGTGGCCACCACCGCCCACACCGTGAGAACCGGGTCGACCAGCACCAGCCACCGCCACCGGCTCGAACTGGCCCCGATCACGACCATGGCGATCATCACCGCCCAAGCCACGTGTACCGACGGCATGGCCGACAACTGGTAGGCCAAACCCCGGCCGAGGGCGTCGTACACCGACTGGTGGTAGAGCAGGGGGGTGTCCACCACGCCCAGCCCCTCGAGCATGCGGGGCGGGGCCACGGGCACGAGCTGGATGGCCAGACAGGCACCCGTCACCACGGCCACCATGTTGCGGGCCCGGGGGTAGCGGTCTCGGTGGCGGACGAACAGCCAGACGAGGAACACCAGCATCGAAGGACCGTGGACGATGGCGTAGAAGCGGTTGAGGCCCTGCACCAACCAGGGGTGCGCCACCACGAGGTGCTGCACCGTCACCTCACTGGGCAGGTGCAACCAACGCTCGACGTCCCAGATCGAACGGGCCCGCTCGAGCGCACCGGTGACCTGCATCACCGACACGGTGCCGGCCAGCTGCCACACCGAGTACAGACCCACGACCACGGCCGCCTCCGACGCCACTGCCCGGGTGACCACCAGCCACCGCCGGCGTCGCCACCCCATCCGGACCACCAGGCCGGGCCGAATTGCGAGAGCGACTGCCACCAGGCACCCGCAGACGACGGCGCCGGCCCTCCACGACAACCACACGCGCCTTCAGCCTCCTCAAGGACCCTCAAGGCCTACTGGACGATGAACGTCCCCTTCATCTGGGTCGGGTGCACCGAGCAGTTGAAACGATAGGTGCCGGGGGCCATGGCCTTGACCTGATAGGCCGTCTTCTTGGGCCCGGTGACGATGTCGCCGGAGAACAACGAGGCCGACGAGCCCTTGTCCTTCAGGATCACCACGTTGTGGGGGAGGCCCTCCAAGTTGTCGAAGTTGATGGTGAAGTCCTGGTTGGCGGGCACGGCCAGGCACGTCTTGTCGTACTTGAGGTTGTCGGCCGAGATCGACACCTGGTTGCCGGAGGCGGTGCACGTGGCGCCGGCGGCGCCGATGGTGGGATTGTCGGAGTTGCCGCTACCACCGCCGCAGGCAACGGCGGTGAGGCCGATCGCCATGGCCACAAACATTGTCTTTGTCACGTTTGGTCCTCTATCCGGCGCCGACTTTGATCGCACCCTTCATACCGGCGGGGTAGTGGCCGGGTTCGTGGCAGCCGTAGACCAGGGTGCCTGCGGTGGGGAAGGTGAGGGTGATCGTCTTGGTCTGTCCCGCCGGCAGGTCGATGCTCGTGGCCTCGTCGGGCATGGTCATGTCGCCGGCGGGCATGGCCCGCATCTCCTTCTCGTGGCCATCCTGGAACTTGGCGTCGCCGAC
The DNA here is from genome assembly GCA_038232455.1 of Acidimicrobiales bacterium. Classification (GTDB taxonomy): domain Bacteria; phylum Actinomycetota; class Acidimicrobiia; order Acidimicrobiales; family AC-14; genus DATAQC01. The sequence goes on along the minus strand of JBBSHU010000020.1, from coordinate 31,194 downwards.
GACGAACTCGTGGTCGACCTTGGAGGGGTTGGCGACCTGGAACGCCACCGTCTCCCCCCGCTTCACGCTCACGGTGGTGGGATCGAACTTGAGGTCGTCGGTGGTCTTGATGTCGACGGTGCGGTCGACTTTCGAGGCGTCGCCCGGCTGGGCGGTGGCCGCCTTGGAGCTGCTTCCGCCACATCCGGCCAGGATCAGGAGCGGAACAGCAAGTGCGACGGCGGTCCGTGCTGTTCGTGTGCTCATGGGCGACCCTCTGTTGTTCGACGGGGACGTGCGGGCCGACAGATCTTAGGACGGGACAGGGCCGGATTGAGATCGAACACCAGTTCGATACAATGCCACAGTGGGCTGGCACAACGATCCCGTCCCGTGGTCGGAACTGGAGCGCCGATTGTCCGACCGACCTGCGCCCGGCTCCGTGCCCGAACGGAATGCCGGCTCCGTGCCCGAACGGAATGCCGGCTCCGTGCCCGAGCGCCGGCGAGCCGTCACTCCGTACGCCGAGCTCCACTGCCACTCCAACTTCAGCTTCCTCGATGGTGCGTCTGCGCCTGAGGAGCTAGCCGAGGAGGCGGCCCGGCGAGGCCTGACCGCTCTCGCTCTCACCGACCACGACGGCCTCTACGGAGTCGTGCGCTTCTCCGAGGCGGCCACCGCCCTGGGCGTACCTACCGTCTTCGGCACCGAGCTCACTCTCGAAGGGCCAGGGAAACCACAGGCCGGCGTTCCCGACCCCGGTGGTCGCCACCTGGTGGTCCTCGCCCGCGATGCGCCCGGCTACGCCCGGTTGTCACGCGCCATCTCCGCAGCCCAGATGGCAGAAAGGGAGAAGGGCGTGACCCGCACCACCGTGGCCGAGCTGGGCGCCCTCGCCGGCGGCCACTGGCAGGTGCTCACGGGCTGCCGCAAGGGATCGGTCCCGGGCGCCCTGGTCACCGCCGGTCCCACCGCCGCCGCCCGGGAGCTGGCCGCCCTGGTCGACGCCTTCGGACGCGAGCACGTGGCCGTCGAGCTCTGGGACCACGGCGACCCGCTCGACTCCGCCCGCAACGACGCCATGGCGGCACTGGCCGCCCGAGCCGGCCTCGACGTGGTGGCCACCAACAACGTCCACTACGCCACACCCGCCCGCCGCCCGCTGGCCACCGCCCTGGCCGCGGTGCGGGCCCGGCGCTCGCTCGACGAGGTCGACGGGTGGCTGCCGGCGGCGGCCGCGGCCCACTTGCGCTCCGGCGCCGAACAGGCCCGTCGCTTCGCCCGCTATCCCGGGGTGGTGGAGCGGGCGGCCGAGCTGGGCCGGAACTGCGCGTTCGACCTGGCCCTGGTCGCCCCCAACCTGCCCGGCTATCCGGTGCCCCCGGGCCACACGGAGATGACCTGGCTGCGCGAGCTCACCCGCCAAGGTGTCGAGCGTCGCTACCCGCCCCCGGGCAATGCGAAGGCCCTGGCCCAGATCGACCACGAGCTGGGGGTCATCGAGGATCTCGGCTTTCCCGGCTACTTCCTCATCGTCTGGGACATCGTGGAGTTCTGCCGGCGCAACGACATCTACTGCCAGGGCCGGGGGTCGGCGGCCAACTCGGCGGTCTGTTACGCCCTGGGCATCACCAATGCCGACGCCGTGGGCCTGGGCCTGCTTTTCGAGCGCTTCCTGTCACCCGAGCGCGACGGCCCCCCCGACATCGACGTCGACATCGAGAGCGACCGGCGAGAGGAGGCCATCCAGTACGTCTACGAGCGCTACGGCCGGGAGAACGCCGCCCAGGTGGCCAACGTCATCACCTACCGGCCCAAGTCGGCCGTGCGCGACATGGGCCGGGCCCTGGGCCATCCCCCCGGCGCCCTCGACGCCTGGTCCAAGCAGGTCGAGGGTTGGCACCTGGCTGAGTTGGCCCCCGACACCGGTATCCCCGAGGCCGTCGTAGCCCTGGCCCGCCAGGTCGAGGGCTTTCCCCGACACCTGGGCATCCACTCCGGGGGCATGGTCATCTGCGACCGCCCGGTGGTGGAGGTGTGCCCGGTCGAGTGGGGGCGCATGGAGGGCCGCTCGGTGCTGCAGTGGGACAAGGACGACTGCGCGGTGGTGGGCCTGGTGAAGATCGACCTGCTGGGACTGGGCATGCTCACCGCCCTGCACCTCGGCGTCGACCTCATCGCCCGCCACCACGGCGTCACCGTCGACCTGGCCACCATCCCCCAGGAGCCTGAGGTCTACGACATGTTGTGCAAGGCCGACTCGGTGGGCGTGTTCCAGGTGGAGAGCCGGGCTCAGATGGCCACCCTGCCCCGCCTCAAGCCCCGCACCTTCTACGACCTGGTGGTCGAGGTGGCTCTCATCCGCCCCGGGCCGATCCAGGGGGGCTCGGTCCACCCCTACATCCGCCGGCGCAACGGCACCGAGCCCGTCACCTACCTGCACCCCCTCCTCGAGCGGTCGCTGAAGAAGACCCTCGGCGTCCCCCTGTTCCAGGAGCAGCTCATGCAGATGGCCATCGACGTGGCCGACTTCAGCCCCGGCGAGGCCGACCAGCTCCGCCAGGCCATGGGCTCCAAACGCAGCCATGCCCGTATGGAAGCCCTGCGCGAGCGCCTGTTCGATGGCATGGCCGCCAACGGCATCGTCGGCGACGTGGCCACCCGGATCTACGAGAAGCTGGCCGCCTTCGCCGACTTCGGCTTCCCCGAGAGCCACTCGGTGAGCTTCGCCTACCTGGTCTACGCCTCGTCGTGGATGAAGCTCCACTACCCGGCCGCCTTCTGTGCCGCCCTCCTCAACGCCCAGCCCATGGGGTTCTACTCACCCAACACCCTGGTGGCCGACGCCCGCCGCCACGGCGTCACCGTCTTCGGCCCCGACGTCAACCACAGCGAGACCAAAGCGGTGCTTGTTGACCCGGCCCAGCCAGAACGGGCAGGGGTGAGGCTGGGCATCGAGTACGTGCGCAGCGTGGGCGACGACCTGGCCGCCCGCATCGCCGAACACCGGCCCTACACCTCCATGGACGATTTCGTGCGACGCACCGGGGCCACTCTCCCGGCGGTGGAGGCCCTGGCCACCGCCGGGGCCTTCGCGTCCCTCGACCTCGAGCGGCGCGACGCCCTCTGGGGGGCGGGGGCGGTCAGCCAAGGTGGCGCCGGCCGCCTTCCCGGGGTGGTGTGCGGATCGGATGCGCCCACCCTGCCCGGCATGTCCGAGGTGGAGACGGTGGCCGCCGACCTGTGGGCCACCGGGGTGTCACCCGACAGTCACCCCGTGCAGTTCGCTCGGCCCTACCTGGTCGGCATCGGAGCGGTGACGGTGGGCGCCCTCGACGCTGTTCCCCACGGGAAGCGGGTGCTGGTCGGCGGCGTGGTCACCCACCGCCAGCGGCCGGCTACGGCCCAGGGCACGATCTTCGTCAACCTCGAGGACGAAACCGGCATGCTCAACGTCATCTGCTCGGCCGGCGTATGGGCCCGCTACCGCCGGGTGGCCCGGGCCGCCCCCGCCCTTCTCGTCCGGGGCCGGCTGGAAAAGGTTGAAGGGGCCACCAACCTGGTGGCCGAGGGCATCGAGGCGTTCTCCCTGTCCGTGGCCGTCACCCGCTCGCGCGACTTCCGCTGAGCCGACGGTGGTGGCACAGCCAAGGGGGGTAGAGCAACGACCATGGTGTCGGTCAACGCAGTGGTGAGCTTCAAGGACGCGGTCGAGACGGTAGGCAAGGTGGTCGACGGTGCGGGAGTTGCCACGCTGGTCCTGGGGGTGCTGCTGGCCACGGTGATGTCGGTGCCCACGCTGCGGTCGGGCGCCGATGCCTACCGCCTGTACCGGCAACGCCTCGGTCGTGCGATCCTGCTCGGTCTGGAGTTGCTCGTGGCCGCCGACATCATCCGCACGGTCGCGGTCACGCCCACCTTCGAGTCTGCCGGCGTGCTGGGGATCATCGTCGTCATCCGGACCTTCTTGAGCTTCAGCCTCGAAGTCGAATTGGAGGGTCACTGGCCGTGGAGCCGATCGGCTCCATGAGGTCGACGATCTCCCGCCTGGGGCCGCCACCAGGCTTCAGGTGCGACCTCGCCGGACACATCGCCAGCGCCGCCTTCACGTCCGGTCACCGCTTCGTCGTCGGGCTTTGGCACGAGTCGCCCCTCGGGCCCATGAACGACGTGATGTGGGCCCGGCCTGACGGCACGCGTGCGCTCCTCGTCCCCAGGCCGGAAGTGGGAGAGTTCATCTCGGCCGTGTACCAATTCGACGGTGTCGAGCGGGTGCCGTTCGAAACCGGTTGGGACGGTCCGCATCTGCGGGTGAGCGCCGGCCCACTGCTGCTCACCATGACCCTCGGGCGGGAATGGACGATCCCACTGGCAGCCTTGCGCAAGCGCGCCGCGGTCCGTTGGATCGAGGCGCCGCTGGCCCGGTGGCTTCTCGGCGTGCGGACCTTCGGCACCAGCCCGACGGGGATCTTCGAGTGGTACCGGGCCGATCAGTACCGGGCGGTGGTCGAGGGCCACGCATCGCTGACCGGGACAGACCTCGGGTCGCTCTGTCGTTTCCAACGTCCGACGGGATTCGGCTTCAGCGAGCCGCCGCGTCGGCCGTCCGTAGTACGGGTCCGGCCAATGCTCATCGACCCGAGCGGAGCCCTCGCCCGGATGACGGGTATCGCTGACCGTTGCCGGCGGGCGACAGCTCGCTGATACCGGGCGCTCCGGCCCAGATCAACGTCATGTGGCTCCTCGCCGACGGTACATCCAGCGCTTGAGCTGATCGGCTGCCGACACCCGTACTCCCGGTCCGCCAGACTGCGGACGTGACCCTGTCGGTGGTGTTGATGACGAGGAACTCGGGGGGCCACCTTGGGTGGTGGCTCGAACGGGTGCGCCGCTACGCCGACGAGATCGTCGTGGGGGTCGACCGCAGCAGCACCGATGACACCTACGACCTGGCCAAGGCCGGGGCCGACCGGGTCCACGTGCTGGAGCTGGCCGGTATCGTCGAACCGTCGAAGGACTGGTTGGCCAAGCAGGCCGGGGGCGACTGGGTCCTGATGCTCGACGACGACGAGGCTCTTCCCTTCGACGCCGACACCCGGCTCCCCCCCCTTCTGGCCGACCGGCGGTACACCCATTACAGCCTGCCCGTTCGTTGGGTCGTCCGGGGCCCCGGAGGTGACCTCGCCTGGCTGGCCCAGCATCCGTGGCACAGCCCCCGTTGGGTCCGCCTGGCCCGCAACCTCGGCGGCCTGCTCAGGGTTGAACCACTCATGCACGCGGTGCCCGAGGTCGGAGGCGAGGGTTGCGCCCTGTCACCCGACGGGCCGATGGCTCTCTACCATCTCGATCTGCTGTGGCGCGATCGCCCGGCCCGTGAGGCCAAGATGGCCCGCTACCGCATCGCCGCCGGCACCGACCGGCCGACAGGCGAGGAGCACTACCTCTACGAGGACTATGCCTCGACCCTCGCCCGAATCGCCGTCCCGGCCGAGGAGGACCTGCTGATCGAGCCCGGGCAGGGCCACCCCGGCGGTGTTCCCCGGGACGTGCCCGTCGTGACCCTGGCCGTCCTCGACGAGCACAACCGCGACATCAGCGACGACCCGCCGATCTGGTCGGTCGCGTGGCTGGGGCACGAGACGCCGACCCGGCTGCTCACCAATCGGGGCTATGCCGTGCGGGTCCGGATGCGCAACACCAGTCGAGGCACCTGGCGCAGTCCTGGGACCGTGCACGGTCGGGTGGCGCTCTCCCATCGGTGGGACGCCGAGGGGTGGGGGTCGGAGGTGCCCCTCGGCGACGTCTCTCTGCTCGAGCACGCCGTAGCCCCCGGCGACGATTCCGAGGTGTTGGCCGGCTTGTGGACGCCTCGCCAGCCGGGCCGCTACACGCTCACCTGGGACATGCTGTGCGAGCGTGTCGCCTGGTTCTCCAGCCGGGGCGCTGATGCCCTTCGGGTCGAGGTCGAGGTGGTCGACGAGGGCCCCCGCCCCACCGCACCCCATTTTGCCGGCTCCGTGCCCGAACGGAATGCCGGCTCCGTGCCCGAACGGAATGCCGGCTCCGTGCCGTCGCCGGGGCGGATCGTGGCCCTGCCGCCGGTTCGGGTGTTGGACACCCGCGATGGCAGTGGCCTGGTCGACGCCCCGACCGGCCCGGTGCCGGCCGACGATGTCGTCGTGCTCCGACTGGGCGGTACCGCCGGCATCGCCGACAACGCCACCGGGGTCGTGGCCACCATCAGTGTCGTCGACCCCGACTACAACGGCTTCCTCACGGCCTATCCGACCGACGGCACCTCAGGCCAGGCCTTTCCCCACGTCTACTTCGGCGACGACCGCCGGCCGACATCGGCCAACCTCATCACCGCTCTCGGTCGGGGACGGGGACACGCCCGGTTGAGCCTGCACCTGTCGCCCGGCCCCCCCGGCTGCGGTGCCCAGCTGCTCGTTGACATCAGTGGCTACCTGGTGCCGGACTGACCGGCCCCAGGAGCCGGAGGAAGCGCTGTCCCGGAACACGGCGTCCCGACGGAACGCGAGGCACTTCTCGAGGCGTACGGCCGTGCCCGACTCGGGGTCGGACACGAAATGCACCTCGTCGACCAGGGCCCGCATCAGCTGGATGCCCCGACCTCGTTCGGAACCGAGGTCGGTCGGCCCTCGGGCGTGGGACGAATCGAACCCCCGCCCCGTGTCGACGACGCTGATCACGCAGCGCTCGTCCCAGATCTCCACTTTCACCTCGTACTCGTCACCCGGCCCGGAATGGTCGACGACGTTCGTACAGGCCTCGCTCTGGGCGATGGCGATGTCGTTGATGCACTCCTCGGCCACGCCCAGCTCACGCAGAGCGTCCATCACGATGTGGCGCGAGACAGGGATGCTCATGTTGTCCCGGGGAAGGGAGACGGCCAGTACGAGTTGCACCTGTCTCACCGGCTCCGGGCGACGTGGCGGCTGGTTGGCACCGACATCGACGGCTCACGATCTCGTTGGCGACAAATCATGACTCCGCTGTAGGGCTTCCCCGCTCGGTTGTTCTTCAACCCTTGGTCTGGGATAGGTCGACCGGGACCAGGCAGGTAGCCTCCGCAGCGATGAGCCAGGAGGCGCCCTCGGGCCGAGGGGTCGGGGAGGCCGCCCCTGTTCGCCTCGGTCGCTCGGCCTTGGTCATGGCCGTGGGGACCACGCTGTCCCGCCTCACCGGGCTGGGAAAGTTCATCGCCGTGGCGTTCGCCCTTGGGGTGACCGAGTCGCGCCTGGCCGACTCCTACAACATCGCCAACCTCCTGCCCAACGTGATCTACGAGCTCGTCCTGGGCGGCGTCTTGAGCTCGGTCTTCATCCCTGTCGTGGTCCAGGAGCTGAGGACCCGCCGCCAGGACGAGGCCTGGGAATCGGTGTCGGCCCTGGTCTGTGTGTCTATGACGGTTTTGGTCGGACTCAGCGTGGTGGTGGTCGTGGCCGCCCCCGCCATCATTCACCTCTTCACCCTCCGCCTGTCCGACGTCGACGCAGCCCGCCAGCAGGACGTGGGCACCTTCTTCCTGCGGGTCTTCGCTCCCCAGGTGGCCTTCTACGGACTCGCGGCCATCGCCGGAGCACTCCTCAACGCCCACGATCGCTTCGCCGTCCCCATGTTCGCTCCCATCCTCAACAACCTGGTCGTCATCGCCACCTGCCTCGCTTTCTCCGCCGTCGTCCACGGCACACCCACAGACGCCTCCATCAGCTCGCAGACCGGCGCCAAGGTCCTCCTGGCCGTCGGCACCACCGCCGGTGTCGTCGTGATGGCCCTGGCCCATTGGCCCTTCGTCCGCCGCCTGCCCGGACGTCTTGGGCTGCGCCTCCATTTCGGCCATCCGGTCGTGCGCAAGTTGGGCCGCCTGTCGTCCTGGACCCTTCTCTACGTGGTGATCAACCAGATCGGCTTCGGCATCATCCTCGTTCTGGCCAACGGGGTGCAGGGGGGCGCCTCCGCCTTCGTCCTCGCCTTTGCCTTCTTCCAGCTCCCCTACGGGATCGTGGCCGTCTCGATCATGACGGCGTTGGTGCCCACCCTGGCCGCGCGCCACGTGGAGGGCGACATCGACGGATTCCGCTCGTTCCTGGCCGGAGGCCTGAGGGCCACCTTCCTGGTCCTCCTTCCCGCCACGGCCGGCTACCTGGTGCTCTCCCGGCCGCTCATCCAGGCCCTGCTCCAGCACGGGGTGGCCAGCTCGGCCAGTACGCCGGTGGTCTCGTCGGTGCTGAACATGTTCGCCCTCGGGCTCGTGCCGTTCTCCGCGTTCCTGGTACTCCTCCGGGCGTTCTACGCCCGCCAGGACGCCAGGACCCCGGTCGCCGTCAACGTTGCGTCAACCGGCAGCCAAGTGGCCTTCGCCCTCATCCTGTTCCCCCACCTCGAGATACGGGGCCTGGCCCTGGCCCACTCGCTGTCGTACCTGGTGGCCGCCCTGGTCGCCGGGGCGGTGCTCGGGCGACGGTTGGGTGGCCTGGAGACGCTCCACACCCTGCGGGAGCTCGGGAAGGTGGCAGTGGCGACGCTCCTGGCCGCCGGGGCCATGCTCGGCACCCAGGCGGCCGTGCGGGGGCTGATCGGGCCCGGGGGCGGGCGGGCCGTGGTCGAGGTGATCGTGGCGGGCGGGCTGGGGGTGATCGTGTTCGTCGGCGCCGCCAGGGCGGTTGGGGCCGAGGATCTGGCTCTGTTGATGGACCTGTTACCCGCGAGGCTCCGGTCCCGACTGGCCCCTTCGGCGCGTTGAGCGGTCTTCGGCGACCTGTTTGGGCGCGCGATGACCTGGGGGACACTGTCGACTACGATTACGGAATGGAAGTGGCGCAGTTGGCGGAATCGATGATGATCGTCAACGTCCCCCGTCGGTGTGACGCGTTCCCGGGATCCGGGCGATGAGCTGGGCCCGTCGGCACCCCATCGTGGTCATATCCGCGGTCACGGCCGTCGCTGTCGTGTCGGGGACCACGGCGTGGGCCGTCACCTACGACCATCGAGCCGTCCAGACGTTGCTGCCCGGCACCGTGGTCGGTGGGGTGCCTGTCGGCGGGCTCCACGAGGCCCAGGCCATCGGCGCCGTGCGAGCCTCGGTCGAAGACCCGTTGCACCGCAGGATCCACGTGCACACCGACTCGTTCGACACCGACACCACCGCCTGGGACCTAGGCCTCCAGGTCGACGTACCGTCGGCCGTCACCGGGGCCATGGGCCATTCCCACAAGGGCAACCTGTTCCAGCGGGTCTGGCGTCGGGTCTTCGGTCATCCAGCCAACTCCGTGACGGTGACCCCGAAATGGGGCTCAGGGGCCGTCTCGGGCATCCTCGACCAGGCCGCCCAGGCCGTCATCGTCGAACCTCAGAACGCCAAGGTCGATACCTCCACTGGCTTCGTCAGCATCGTGGCGCCCAAGAACGGCCGCCGGCTCGACGTCGACAAGTCCCGGGAAGCACTTCTCGAAGCGGCCAAGTCCGGCGAGTCGTCGGTCGATTTCGTCACCACCACTGTCGAGCCCGAGGTGGGCGCCGATGCGGTGAGCAAGGTGATCCTCGTGCGCACGGGAGAGAACAAGCTCTACCTGTACGAGAACGGCCAGGTCACCAAGACCTACTCGGTGGCCACCGGCCAGGCCGCCTACCCCACGCCCACCGGCAAGTACCACGTGATCTCCAAAATCGTCAATCCCACCTGGACCAACCCGAACAGCAGCTGGTCCACCAGCATGCCGGCCACCATCGGGCCCGGCCCTGGCAACCCCCTCGGCGACCACGCCCTCGCCCTCGACGCGTCGGGCATCCTGATCCACGCCACGTCCGACGACGCCTCGATCGGCTTCAGCGCCTCGCACGGCTGCATCCGCATGCACTCCGCGGACGAGAAGGACCTGTTCGGTCGGGTCGACTCCGGCACCGTCGTGGCCATCGTCAATGCGGGCGCCCCGGCACCCCGCCCCGGCGACGCCCCCGCGCCGGCCACTCCCGACCAGAACGCCGCCGTCAACTACTGATCGGGCGCCACGTCAGCTTCTAGAAGCGTGCTGATCTATGGATCGACCGCTTCGAAGCCGAACGCCTGAGCAGCACTTTGCTCCGCTCAACTGTTGTTCAAGCGGATAGATGAGCACGCTCTTAGATCGTCTGGTTGGCCAGGCGCAGGTGGTGGAAGGTCCAACGCTCGAGGTCGGCCCGCCGGCGTTCGTCGAGGATCTCGCACGCCCAGCCCCAGTGCATCGACACCCACTGACCGACGACGACGTCGTCGACGAAGCCCCGGTCGAACACGGTGCGCTGTACCCGTTCGATACGGGCGTCGTCGAGCACCAGCTGCTGGTTCCTCAACACGAGAGGGCGGCGTCGTACGACCAGGCTGGCTCCTTCGACCGCCGTTACTTGCCCCCAACTGACCCGGCAGCTCTCCATGGCCGCCATTCCCACCGCGTCGCTCTCAAGATGGCGGTACACATCGACGACATGGAACAGGTGGTACGGCTTTGCGCCCTGCGGTGCCTTTCGCATGAGCTGGTCGCGCAGGGCAGGCGTGAGCTGGGCGCCGAAACGCTCTTCCAGCGAGCGGTTGAGGTCGGCCGCCTCTACCCGGGTGAGCAGGTCGTTTCCCAGCCAATAGGCCTCCACCACCCGATCGTCGAAGGGATCGGCGATGCCGTTGCCGGCGGCGATGGTGCGCAGGTAGGGGAGAGCGCCGGAGAACTTGGCCAACAGCGGCGCCAGCCGGTTGTCGCTGCGGCCGTCGGTCGCGTGCTCGAACAGCACCTCGGCGTCGTCGCCCCCGCAATAGCCGAGGTGGTTGGGCATGAAGGCGTACCGGATGAACAGAAGAAGCCCCGAGGTGGGATTCGGAGCGGTCACGGTCACCAACCACTCCTATCACGGCCCCGAAACCTAAGATGGGCGGGATGGCCCAGCTGATCGCCAGCAGTGTGTTCACCCGGCCCGAGGTGGTGGTGTCGTCGATCCTGATCGTCGGCGCGGCTATCGTTGCTCTGCGCATGACCAATTCCCGGCGCGGTCTCAGCCGCTTCAAACGGTCCAAGGCTGCGGTACCCGTCGCCGCCGGTGGGGCCGAGACTCCCTTCCAGGTCGGCAAGACCGACGATGTGGCCGCCACCCATCAGGTGGTCACCTTCGCCGACGTGGCGGGCCTCGACGAGGCCATCGAGGAGCTTCGGGAGATCAAGGAGTTTCTCTCCGACCCCCATCGCTTCTATGCCCTGGGGGCCGAGTTGCCCAAGGGCATCCTGCTCTACGGCCTGCCCGGGTGCGGCAAGACCCTGCTGGCGCGAGCGCTGGCCGGCGAGACGGGCGTGCCGTTCTTCTTCGTGTCGGCCACCAGCTTCGTCGAGAAGTTCGTCGGCCTCGGGGCCGCCCGGGTGCGCCAGCTCTTCGAGGCAGCCAAGCGGGAGGCGCCCTCCATCATCTTCATCGACGAGCTCGACGCCATCGGGCGCTTCCGCAGTGCCGAGGCGGCCGGCGACCGTGAGTTCGACCACACGCTCAACCAGCTCCTCGTCGAGCTCGACGGGTTCTCCGGCTCCACGGGCGTGCTCATCGTGGGTGCAACCAACCGACCCGAGCTCATCGACTCGGCGCTCATGCGTCCGGGCCGATTCGACCGCCGCATCCAGGTCGACCGCCCCGACCGCGAGGGCCGGGAGAAGATCCTCGAGCTCCACGCCTACCGCCGGCCGGTTTCTCGCCGAGTCGACTGGAGCGAGGTTGCGGCCAACACCGCCGGGCTCAGCGCGGCGGAGCTGGCCAACATCGTCAACGAGGCCGCTCTCCTGGCTGCGCGTCGTCACCGTGACCGTCTGGCTCCCGAGGACGTCGACGAGGCGTGTTCCCGGGTGATCTCCGGTACCCGTAGCGCCAAGCTCATGACCGACGAGGAGAAGCAGCTGGTGGCCGTGCACGAGGCCGGCCATGCCCTGCTGTCGATCCTTCTCCGAGGGGTCAAGCCGCCCTCGCGGATATCGATCGTCAACCGCCCCGGTCAGTTCCAGCGGTCGCCCTGGTCGTCCGCCGACGATCGCGAGGTGGTCACCAAGCGGGAGCTCATGGCCCAGCTCATTGTCCTCCTCGGGGGCCGGGCGGCGGAGATGAACGTGTTCGGCCAGCCCAGCACCCGCTCGGAGGACGACCTCGAGAACGCCGCCGCCCTGGCTCGGCGCATGGTGGAACGCCTGGCCATGACCGGCCGCTTCGAGTTGGCCGACCACGACCAGGACTCGAAGCGACCCCTCACCGCCGACGAGGACCAGGGGGGCAAGGAGGTCCGTGAGCTCCTGCTGCGGGCCGAGCAGGCGGCCCGTACGATCCTCCACGACAACGCCGACGACCTCCAGCTCATCGGCGACGAGCTGGCCGTGGCCGAGACCCTCACCGCCGCCGAGCTCGGGGAGTTGGTCCATCGCTCGGTCGACACCGACGCCGATTCCGCCGATGCCGCCAGCCGCATGGGTTTCGAGGCGAACTAGACCGCTCGCGGTCGGTAACCTCGGCGGTGATGAAGGGCCGGGAATGGCGCTGGTGGGAGGAGTTCGAGAAGGCCGATTCCAGTGCGCAACCGTTACCCGACCAACACCGCCGTACCGAGCGGCGCAACGCGATCGTCTTCCGATGGGTGGTCACCGTGGGCTGGACGGTGCTGGCGGGGTCGAAGGTCCTCAGTGGGGCGTGGCTGTTTGCCGCGGCCTACGCAACATGTGCGGTGGGCTTCTTCGTGGCCCTGGGGATCGCCTCCCGCCGACTCGGGTCCCACCCGGACTGATCCGGCCATCGCGAACCTTGTATCCGGCGGGCGGTTCGCTGCTCCTCAGGGACTTCTCCAGGATCAGATGGAGGAGCTTTTGGGCAACGCCGTTCGTGGCAGCCGTGGCCGCCGTCCGCGACGAGCTTCAGACCTTTGCCGTCCTGCACCTGGCCACCAAGGACGACATCGCCCGGCTCGAGAGGCCGATCGTGGCGACGGGAGGGGCGGGCGTTGCCGTCGCCGGGACGACCCGAGCCGCCCGGTTGCCTGCGCCCCGGCCGGCCGCCGCGGGCCATTCCAGCTCCGCCAGCAAGGGCCGGCGTCCCCGAGCCAGCCGGTCCTGAGCTGATCAGCTCCTCGGCGTCGACGGAACCGATCCGACATCGAGCTCGCAGGTGGCGAACGAACAGGAGAGACCCAGGCGGGCGGTGGCGTCCCCGGTCGACGCGTCGACGGCGAGCCCGGGGATGAAGTGGTCGACGGGGCCGGACACGGCGTCGATCGGGATCTGGCCACCGCCGACCAGCCCACCCCGTCGGTGGAGGTGCTCATGACGATGTCGTTGGCCGTACAGCCGCTCCGGAACCGAACAGTCTGACCAGGCGACGAAGACGCGTCCGTTTCCGTCGATCTCAGCGGTCGGTAGGGGCGAGCTACGCAGGCCTCCGGCCTCGGGGTGGAACGAGACCTGCGAGATCGTGGTGATGGCCGTCCAGGTGGCTCCGCCGTCGAGCGAGCGGTAGGCGCCCACCGCCGCCTCGGTGGGGCCGAGGAAGGGGACGACGACCGTGCGCCCGGCTGTACCAACGGCTGGCCTCCGAAACCGAAGGCGTTGTCGGCGGTCGCCGTCAGCGCCCCCCATGTGAGCCCTCCGTCAGTTGAGGTGCTGTTGAGCAACCGGTCGCCGCCCGCGTTGTCGTCGAGGTCACGTAACAGTTGCCGTAGAGGGGCTGGTCGGGTGGGTGTCGCAGACCACCCATTCCTGGTCGTCGTTGCCGGACCCGTCGAGGCGACCACCACCGGGTGGACCAGGTGATCCCGTCCCCGGAACGGCTCACCGTGACCGCCGCCCCCCGGCTGCCGACCATGGCGAGGGCGGAGATCATCCACACGCCATTACCACGGTCGAAGGCGACGGAGGGGTCACTGACCCTGCTGTAGGGCCCCACCGGAGCGGAGTTGACGGTCAGGCTGGGCAGGAAGCCATGCGTCCAGGTGGCGCCGCCGTCGGTGGACGTCGCCCAGCCGATGCCGGAGCTGCCGCCGTCGGTGAACCGTCCCGACTGGAAAGCCGAGACGATCGTGTTGCCGTCGGCGAGGGTGTCGGGCTCGACCTGGGTCTGATGCTGGCTAGTCATGTTGGTGAAGGGATCCGAGCTGATCTGGGTGACGACCGCCCTCGGAGGAGGAGGACGAGGAGGAGGCGAACCTGTGACCGTGAACGAGCTCGGGGCGTATTTGAGGTAGGTGCCCGAGAAGGTCGAACAGCGGGCCAAGACCACGTCGCCACCCGCCGGCGTCCCGGCGGGCACGGTGATCTGGGCGATCCAGCGGCTCGCTCTGTTGGCCGACGTGCTGGCGGTGGCCACGACCTGGCCTCCTGGCTGTGAGAGCGTCACCGTGGCAGTCGCCGATCGGCTCCCCGAGGGACGGGGAAAGGTCGTCTTGAAGCGCACGTCGACGACGGTGCCCGGGGGCCCGGACGTGGGGCGACCCTGAACACGGCATCAGCGGCGAGGGCCACGCCGGGGCGGTCCCCACCCGCTGCGGCCACCAGCACGACCGTGCCGATCAGGCATCGCAGCACATTTCGCATGTCATTCCCCCCGAACCGCCGACGGCGAATGCTACCGGGGTCTCTGGCCCGACTGAGAGGTGGCGCTCGGCGAAGGATCGGCCGTGGGTCCTGCGGCGATCAGCGATGCGATCCTCTGGCTGCTCACGGGGCGGTACTCCCAGGCATCGACGCCGACATTGATCATGCGGCCCCTCTGGCGCCACCGATCGTGGACGTGGCCGTGCAGGAGCCAGCCACCGCGGTCGACCGGGCGGTGGGCGGGGTAGCGATCGTCATCGTGGCTGTCACCCCGGTAGGGAAAATGGCACGCCGTCACCTCGACTCCGGTCCCGTCGACCCGGACCGCCACCTCGCCCTGGTGGAACTCCTCGAACCCGGCCGCGGCGTAGCGAGCGGTCCAGGCCTGTGCGGTTCGGCCGTGTCCCACCCAGCAGCGATCGTGGTTGCCGGCGAGCAGCAGCTTGTGACCGGCCAGGCGCTCGACGAGAGCCAATGTCCGGTCGATTGGGCCGAGGGCGACGTCGCCTAGGACCCAGACGGTGTCGGTGTCGGCAACGGTGTCGTTCCACCGGCCGATCAGCTCGTCGTTCATCGTGGCGACATCGGGAAAAGGACGGTCGCAATATCCGATGATGTTGGCGTGGCCGAGATGGAGGTCGGCGGTGAACCACACGGTCATCGCTCGAGCCGGTTCATCCCGATGCCGGCGGCCGCAAGATTACGATCGGCCGGCACGATCCTGGCGGTCTTGGCCGGTGCAGGTGCAGTTGTCGGTGGCCATCCCGCACGGGTCGCAGGCAACCCGGCCCTCGTGGTCGTCGATGTGCACACCGGCGCCGCAGATGGCACAGGTCGCGCCGCTGAGATCGATCGCAGGGGTCATTGGCTTCCGCCCTCCTCGTGGTCGTTGACGCCCAGGATATGTCGACGGAACCGGTCGGACGTCCCCGCACCGGTGCCGCTACGAACACCGGGTGTCGACGAGGCCTCGAACCGGAGCACGGACGTTGGGAACGCAACGAAAACGCGGCGAGAATGGAGTGATGGGAGCGAGGACGGGCCCGCCCGGGCCGACATTCCGTCCGGGAACGGATCCGGCCACAGCCGTCACCGTGAGGGTACGGCAGCTTGGTGGTCGAATTGTCAGCGATAGACTGATGCTCTCCATGATGGGGTGGCCGACACCAGGCGTCATCGGTCCCGGCAGAGAGGTGAGGTGTCCAGCGGCTGAGAGTGACGACAGCGTGAAGACCAGGCTGGCCAGGAAGGTCCTCCGTTGACGCCGTACGAGATCCTCGGGGTCTCCCCGCAGGCATCCCCGAAGGAGATCACCGAGGCCTACCGGACGCTCGCCCAGATCTTCCACCCCGACCGTTTCTCGGGCAGCCCAGAACACGTCAAGGCTGAGGCCGAGAAGCGGATGAAGAACCTCACCCAGGCGTACGCCCTGGCCCGCAAGGGCGGCGGCGCATCCAAGATGGGCGGTTCGAAACAGTCATCGTCGGCCGACGTCACCGTCGTCGAGCAGGCCTGGGAGGCGGCGGCGCGAGAGCGGGTGGCGGCCGCGGCTCGCGGCGTGCCGTGGCAGGAAGGGGTCCGGGCCCGAGCCAAGGCCGAGGCCAAGGCCAAGGAGGACAGGGCGGTCCGGGAGCGGTCGGCCACCCACGGCAAGGCCATCGCCCGACCGAAGACCAGGAGCGAACCGGGCGTGCTCGCCGGCATCGGTGAAGCTCGCCACACCAACCGGATCCTGTGCCGGGACTGCAAGAGCATCCAGTGGCTACCCGAAGGGTGGGAACCCACGCTCTACGACACCAACTACTACTGCTCCATCTGCGGTCGGCTTCTTCTGTCGCGTTGAGCTACCGCTACTGGTTTTAGACACTCTCCGCCTTGCATCTAGAGGACTTCGACACTCTTTCGCCGATCGTCAAGACTCCGTACAATGCGGCCGTCCGCCGATCCCGGAGCGTCGAATGGTCCTGTGGTACATCGCCGATATTCTGCTCATCTTGGTCGTCCCACCCGTCGTCCTCCTGTTCTTGAACCGGGTCATCCGGCCCATCATGGAGATCGACAAGTACGTCGACGACGTCCTCGAGCACGGTGTTCTGCTGAGCGGCACGCTCGACGCCGTCCCCAACCTCATCCGTAGCTGCGAGCTCACCGGCGCGTGCCGGCTCAACGTCACCCGATACGGCCTGGCTCTCGCCCGGCTGCTCCCCGACTGACGCCGCACCCCGACCCGAACGACTGAAGGAGAAACCGTGGGCCTAGCAACCATCCTCACCCTGGTGGGAACGGCGATCATCGTCGCCGCCCTCGCCCTGTACCTGATCGCGATCTCCTACGTGCTCAACCGGGTCAGCTTCCGGCTGGGAACCGTGCTGATCGGCGTCCGGGCCATCGTGCACCAGGTGACGCCGGTTCCCAAGTACGTGGGCATCCTGGTGAACGACGTGATGGCCATCGACCAGGCCGCCCAGCAGCTGCTGGCCTGGGGCAAGGGCCCCGAGGCCAGCACCAGGATCAGCGGCATGGCCCCGATGCGTCCCTGACGATCGCTACCTGCCCACCCCTGAGAGAAAGGCACGGTCGACGTTGTTCAGACGGAAGAAGAAGAGCGAGTCCGCACCGCCCGACGAAGCCGGGACAGCCGTTGTCGACGCTGTCCCGCCTGACCCGCAGGTCGGTGCCCCCGATCCCGTCACCGCCGAGGAGCCGGTCATTGAAGGGGCTCCCGACATGCGGGCATCGGTCGACCCTGCCCGGAATGACGCGGCCCATGACGACGCTCCCGAGCCCGGTCGCGCCGCCGACGCCGCCCCGCCCGCCCTGCTCAACGACGACGTCGAGTTCGACGACCTGATAACCGCGCCGGCCGAAGCCAAGCAGAGCCGTCCCCGGTACCAGCCCCAGGCGGTGCCGCTGGCGACCCCCCACGGCGCCGAGGAGCACCTGCCCGTGAGCTACTGGGTGGGAGGCGTGAAGAACGTGCTCACCAAGTCGGGGACATCGAGCCCCGAGGAGCGCGAGCGCGAGGCCGCCGCCGAGTTCCAGGCCGCCATCATGCCCGGGCTCATGGGCCTGCGCGATGCCGTACCCGACGCGGCCACGCCCGACGACGCCCTGCGGGCCCTCGCCCAGCGCGAGGCCGAGCACGACTACCCCGAGGACACTGAAGGCCTCTCGCTGTCCCAGCGCGACATCTTCCGCACCGACGCCTCGGTCTACTACCGGATCAGGAACCGCTTCGAAAAGCCCCGCCGCAAGGTGGGCTGGAACAACCCCTGGCGTCCCCCTCCTGGTCTGGCCCGTCCCGACCCCCCTCGCCGCGCCCTGGACCGCGGGGAGTAGCGCCCAGACCTACGTCCGGGCGGCGATGGCTGCCTGACCCACGCTGATGGCGCCGTCGTTGGGCGGAAGGCGCTCGTGGGTCAGGACGGCCAACCCGGCGGCAGCAACCCGGTCGACCACGACCTGAGTGAGTCGGATGTTCTGGAAAACGCCGCCCGAGAGGGCGATGGTGTCGAGCCCGTTGTCGGCCGCCAAGCCGGCGGCCACGTCGGCGACGGCCCGACCGAGGCCGTCGTGGAACCCGGCGCTGATACGGCTCACCGCCGTTCCTCGTGCCCGCTCGGCGATGACCCGGTCCACCAACGGTGAGGGGTCGACGACGGTCATACCGCCGTCGGTCGACACCTCGACCTCCCACTCCTGCGCCGCGCCGAGGGGCTCGGCGGCACAGGCCGCCTCCAATTCGATTGCGGCCTGAGCCTCGTAGGTGACCCGAGGCCGTAGACCACACAGGGCCGCAACTGCATCGAACAGGCGACCGGCACTCGTGGTGACCATGGTGTCGGGTCGCTCGACCATGGCCAGCACCGCAGCCCACCGCTCGTCGACGCCTCGGCCGTACGCCTCGGCCGCCTCTGGGCCCACGGCCGTGCGGGCCCAGGCCAGGGCCATGCGCCACGGCTCGCGAACGGCCTGGTTCCCCCCGGCCAGGGGCACGGGCCGCAGATGACCCACCCGGCGGAACCCGTCCAGGTCGGCGACGAGAAACTCGCCTCCCCACATGGTGCCGTCAGGACCCATGCCCAGTCCGTCGAAGGCCACCCCGAGCACGGGATCCTCTCGACCATGGTCGACCAGGCAGGAGGCGATGTGGGCGTGATGGTGTTGGACGCCCAGCGTCGGCAGTTCGGCCTCGGTAGCGAACTTTGTCGAGAGGTACTCCGGGTGCAGGTCGTGGGCCACCACGTCGGGCGCCACCCCGGTGAGGCGACAGAGATGCTCCACGGCCTGGAGGAACGAGCGGTAGGCGGCCAGGTGCTCGAGGTCGCCGATGTGGTGGCTGGCGATGACGTTGTGGCCCTTGACCACCGACACCGTGTTCTTGAGCTCCGCGCCCACCGCCAACACCTGTCGGCGGGTCGGACGCACCAGGGCGATGGGCTCGGGGGCGTAGCCGCGCGAGCGCCGGACCATCTGCACACCGCCTGGCTGCGTGCCCGAACGCAATGTCGGCTGCGTGCCCGAACGCAATGTCGGCTGCGTGCCCGAACGCAGCACCGAGTCGTCGCAGCGGATGTGGATGGCACGGTCGTGGGTGAGGATGGCGTCGACCATCGGGCCCAGCCGGGCCAGGGCGTCGGCATCGTCGTGGGCGATGGGCTCGTCGGAGAGGTTCCCGCTGGTCATCACCAGAGCTCGGCCGGTGCCCTCTGACAGCAGGTGGTGCAGGGGGGTGTACGGCAGCATCAGCCCCAGCTCGGGCAGGCCGGGAGCCACGCCCTCGGCCAGTGGGGATCCTTCCCGCCGGGGAGCGAGAACGATCGGGCGGCGCACCGAGGTCAACTCGGCGACGGCCGCCGGCGTCAGGCGGCACAGCGAGTGGGCCTGGGCCACGTCGGCCACCATGAGGGCGAAGGGCTTGTCGTCGCGGGCCTTGCGCCGTCGCAGCTCGGCCACCGCTTCGGGCTGACCGGCGTCGACCGCCAGGTGGTAGCCGCCGAGGCCCTTGACCGCCACCACCTGCCCGGCCGCCAGGGCGACGACGGCACCGTCGACAGCAGCCTGGCGTTCGGCTCGGACCGTGCCGTCGGGTTCGAGCAGACGCACGTGCGGGCCGCACACCGGGCAGGCGTTGGGTTCGGCGTGGAACCGACGGTCGGCGGGGTCCTCGTACTCGTGGCGACAGTCGGCGCACATGGCGAAGGGGGCCATGGTGGTGGCGGCCCGGTCGTAGGGGACGGACAGGATGATCGTGTAGCGGGGCCCGCAGTTAGTGCAGTTGATGAAGGGATAGCCGAACCGACGATTGGTGAGGGCGACCAGTTCGGCCGCGCAGTCGGCGCACATGGCCACGTCGACCGGTACCGCCACGGCCGGGGCCCCAGCGGCCCGGCTGTCGACGATGTGGAATCCCGTCCCGCCTGCCGGTGCATCCGGCGTCATCTCGACGCCGGCGATGCGAGCCAGCGGGGGCGCCTCGTCCACGATTCGGCAAGCCAACTCGTCGAGGTCTTCGCCCCTGCCCTCCACGTCGACGATCACGCCTCGACTGTCGTTGGCCACCGAGCCCGACAGGCCGAGCTCCACCGCCAACCGGTAGACGAAGGGCCGGAACCCCACCCCCTGGACGGTGCCCGAGACCCTTAGCCGTCGTCGCTCGGCCGTCACCGGGCGCTCCTCTTCGTTCCGGTCGGGTTTCCTGGTGCCACAGGGGCGTCAGGAAACCCGACCAGAACCAGTGGGGCCCTCAGCAGATGCGGGGGAGGGGGTCGCCAACGAGCATGTCGACGACGCGGTTGCCCCCGAAGCTGGTGTTGAGGATGACGATCCCGGGCGGATCGTCGCGAATCTCGCCGATCACGGCGGCATCGGCACCTACGGGGTGGGCCTGCATGGCGGCCAGGGCGTCGTCGGTCTCGGCCGCGGGCACGACGGCGATGAGCTTTCCCTCGTTGGCCACGTAAAGGGGGTCGATGCCCAAGATCTCGCAGGCTCCGTTGACGACACCCCGCACCGGCAGCGCCGCCTCCTGGAGTACCACCGCAACCTCGGCGGCGCGGGCGAGCTCGTTGCACACCGTGGCCACGCCACCCCGGGTGGGGTCGCGCAGGAACCGGGTGTTGGGGGCGGCGGCGAGCAGCTTGGCCACCAGATCGTTGAGGGGGGCGGAGTCGGTGGGGAGGTCGGCTTCGAGGGCCAAGTCGCCCCGGGCGATCAACACGGCCACTCCGTGGTCGCCGATGTTGCCCGACACCAGCACCTTGTCGCCCGGCTGCACCGATTTAGCATCGAGATTGACGCCCGGTGGCACCAGACCGACGCCGGAGGTGGTGATGTAGACGCCGTCGCCCGCCCCCTTGTTGACCACCTTGGTGTCACCGGTGACCACCTGCACCCCGGCATAGGTGGCGGCCAGAGCCATGTCGGCCACGATGCCCCGGAGCTCGTCGATCGAGAAGCCGTCCTCGAGGACGAATGCGGCGGAGATCCACCGGGGAGTCGCACCCATCATGGCCAGGTCGTTCACCGTGCCGTTGATGGCCAGGTCGCCGATCGATCCCCCCGGGAAGCGCCGGGGCTTGACCACGAAGGAATCAGTGCTGAAGGCGATGCGTTCGTTACCGACCTCGAGCACGGCACCGTCGGAGAGACCCTCCAGCGTGTCGTTGCGAAAAGCTTCGACGAAGACGGCGTCGATGAGGGCGGCCGACGCCTTTCCGCCGGCGCCGTGCGCGGAGTTGATGAACTCGTCTTTGAGCTTCGGCCGCCGCCGCCGGAAAGCCTCGATGCGCTCGAGGACGACATCCTCGGGCGACGGCTCGCCGTCGCCCGGCGTGGACACCTAGGCCACCGGCTCGGGCTCGGCCGCCCGCACGGGGATGGTGGCCGAGCGGGTGAAGCGGCCGTAGTTGTAATAGGCCGCGCAGGCACCCTCGGACGACACCATGCAGGTGCCGATGGGGGTCTCGGGCGTGCATGCGGTGCCGAAGACCTTGCACTCCCATGGCTTGATGACGCCCTTGAGCACCTCGCCGCACTGGCAGGCCTTGGGGTCGGCCACCCGCACGCCGGGCACGTTGAACCGAAGCTCGGCGTCGAAGTCGGCGAAGTCGTCGTTGAGCTTGAGCGCCGACTGGGAGATGAAGCCCAGGCCGCGCCACTCGAAGTGGGGGCGGAGCTCGAACACCTCGGCGAGAATGGCCAGGGCGCGGGGATTGCCCTCGTCGTGAACCGCCCGGGTGTACTGGTTCTCCACTTCGCAGCGGCCCTCGTCGATCTGGCGGACCAGCATGACGATGGCTTGAAGGATGTCGAGGGGTTCGAAGCCGGCGGTGACCAAGGGCTTGCCGTACACGCCGGGGACGAAGCGGTACGGCCGGTTGCCGATGACGGTGGACACGTGGCCTGGGCCGAGAAAGCCGTCGAGGCGGAGGTCGGGCGACTCTAGGATGGCCTTGAGGGGCGGCACGATCGTGACGTGATTGCAGAAGACCGAGAAGTTGGTGACTCCCCGCTCCTTGGCCTTGAGCACGGTGACGGCAGTAGACGGGGCCGTGGTCTCGAAGCCCACGGCGAAGAACACAACCTGGCGATCGGGGTTGGCCTCGGCGATGCGCAGGGCGTCGAGGGGGGAGTAGACCATGCGGACGTCGGCGCCCCTGGCCTTGGCTTCGAGCAGGTTTCCGTCGGCTCCCGGCACTCGCATCATGTCGCCGAAGGAGGTGAAGATGACGCCGGGCGTCTCGGCCACAGCGATGGCGTCTTCGACCCGGCCCATGGGGATGACGCACACCGGGCAGCCGGGCCCGTGCACGAGCTCGACCGATTCGGGCAGCAGGTTCTCGATGCCGTGCTTGTAGATGGTGTGGGTGTGGCCGCCACAGACCTCCATGAACTTCAGGTGCTGGCCTGACTTGGCGGTCAGCGGGCCGGCCACGGCTTCGATCTGGCTCACGGCCATCCGCGCCGCTGCCGGATCACGGTACTCGTCGACAAATTTCATGTCTTGCTGCCTCCTGGAACGGGTCGTTCCTCGAACAATCTGGCGGCCGGCAAGCCGTGCCTACAACGGGGCCTCCTGGCTGAACTGGGCCTTCTCGTCATCCCAGACCTCGCCCATCAACTTGATGAACGACAACGTGCGCTCCGCCTCCTCCTCGTCAAGGACGCTCATGGCGAACCCCACGTGGATGAGGACCCAGTCGCCGACCTTGAGCCCCCCGGGCTCGTTCAGGACCAGGCCGATGTTGATCTCACGCCTCACACCGTCGATGTCGGCCATGCCTCGGTGCTGCTCCACATCAATGATCTCGACCAGTTGGCCGGGGATTCCCAGGCACATCAGGCACCTCGTCTTTCTCCGCGGCGGCCTCTCGGGCCTCGTGCGGGACAGCGTCGATCGTCCAATTCTCTCATCTGTCGGAACTCTGGGGTGACGGTCAGGACCGGGCCTCGACCGTGCGGACGAGCAAGTCGTAGCGATCGAGCAGGTCGACCAGCAATTGACGTACGTCGCGGAGGGAGTCGACGGATGCCTGGAGGGCCCGCTGACCGGCGTCGGTGAGGACGTAGGTGCGCCGGGCCGGACCCGCCTGAGACGGTTCCCACCAGGAGCGGACCAGCTCCTCCTTCTCCATCGAACGCAGGTAGCGGTAGAGCCCACCGGGCTCCGCCCCCTGGATCCCGAGGCGGCGCACCTGCTCGAGCAACTCGTACCCGTGCGACGGCCCCTCGGCCACCAGGAGCAACAGGCAGGGCTTGAGGTAGTGGCGGGGCAGCGCCCCCGTGACGGTCTCCTGGCCCTCGGCGCTCATGAGGTGACCCGCTTCCGGGTAGTGCCGATCTTCACCGACGAGAACAGCGAGGCGCTGCATGCCGCCTCTTCGTCGCTGGAGAGCTGGCACCAGCATTCGTCGCTACAAGCACCATTGGCGGGGCGGGCCAAATCGGAGAACAGGGTTGCGTACTCCACCTCGCCCTCGGCCAGCCCGCCGGCAGAGATGGCGTACCAGGGCCCGTCGGCGACGATCGAGCCTTCGTCGACCAGGCCGCAGAGCTGGATCCGACACTCATCGACACCTATGTCGAGGTAGCGCCGGACCATGGCGACGTCGACGAGATCGCCCAGGCCCTCGCCCCGGAGCCAGTACATGACCCGCAGGATCTCGCTGCGCCAGTACAGGTTCCGAAGAGCCTCGGATTTGGGGATGGAACTCACGGCAACCTCCAGGTTCCCCGCGCTGAACCTCACCAACGCTGGATCTCATCAACTACGTGGCGACGGGATACATACAGGATACATCTAGGTCGCCCCTGACCGCCGCTGGTTCTTTCGCGATTCTGGTCGACTGTCGAGGCCGCCCGTGATGGGGCAAGATGGCCACCTGTCCGCCGAGTCAACGGAGGGAGTTGAGCCCATGGGACGGCGCTGAGCCAGACGAGCAACGTCGTTCGGTCGAACGACCACCTCCGCCAAGAGCCGTTCCCCTCGGGGCTCGGCCGGACCCTGAGCTGATCGGGGCCCTGGCGGGTCCCCCCACACAACTCAGGAGGAACACCCATGTCTACTGCCGTCGACATCCCTGTCGACGCCCGCCCCACCTACCTGGTGACCTTGGAGACGATCGTCTCCGAGGTTGTCGCGCCCCGTGCCGTCGAGATCGACCGCGACGCCCTCTTCCCCAGCGAGGCCATCGATGCGCTGGGCCGAGCCGGACTTCTCGGCCTCGTCAGTGCCCCCGACGTCGGCGGCATGGGCGAGGGCTTCCGGGCAGCCACCTTCGTCGTGCGCGCGCTGGCCGCCCATTGTGCGTCCACCGCCATGGTCGTGATGATGCACTATGCAGCCACGGCGGTCATCGAAGCCAACGGTCCGCTCGAGGTGCGCCAGGCCATCGCCGGCGGCGACTACCTGGCCACCCTGGCCTTCTCCGAGTTCGGGTCGCGAAGCCACTTCTGGGCCCCGCTGAGCTCGGCGACGATCGACGGCGACGACGTACGCTTGGACGCCCGCAAGAGCTGGGTCACAGCGGCCGGGCACGCCGACGGCTATGTCTGGTCCAGCCGGCCGTTGTCGGCCGAGGGCGCGAGCACCTTGTGGCTGGTGCCCGCCGACGCCACCGGGTTGGCTGTCGGGGCCCCGTTCGACGGCCTCGGCCTCCGGGGCAACAGTTCCAGCCCCATGACGGCCGATGCCGTGGCCGTGGGCGCCCACGCCATGCTCGGACCCGACGGTGGGGGATTCGACACCATGATCGGCACCGTCCTGCCCTGGTTCCAGGTCATGAGCGCCGGGTTCTCGGTGGGCACGGCCGGAGCAGCGACGGACAAGGCGGCTGCCCACGCCATGGCCACCCGCCTCGAGCATCTCGACCAGTCGTTGGCCGACAACCCGGTCGTGCGGGCCAAGATCGCCCGCATGCGGGTCACCACCGACTTGGCCGACGCCCTGCTCCTCGACACGCTCACGGCCCTGGAGACCGGCCGGCCCGACGCCACCCTGAGGGTGCTCGAGGTCAAGGCGGCGGCCAGCACGGCGGCCACCGATGTCACCGACCTGGCCATGGCCGTCTGCGGAGGGTCGGCGTTCCGCAAGGAAGTCGGGGTGGAGCGCAACTTCCGCGACGCCCGGGCGGCCACGGTCATGGCTCCCACCACCGATGTCCTTTACGACTTCATCGGCAAGGCCGTCTGCGGTCTGCCCCTCTTCTGATGGTGCGGCCTTTGGGCACCCTCGTCATGGGGGCGGTGGCGTACGACCCCAAGGTGGTGATCATCTGGGAGGGCTTTCGCGACTGGTTCCACAGCCAGGGCCTGGACTTCGACTACGTCCTGTACTCCAACTACGAGCGTCAGGTCGAGGCTCTCCTGGCCGGCCACATCCACGTGGCCTGGAACTCGCCTCTGGCGTGGGCCCGGACCCACCGGTTGGCTGCGGCGGCAGGCCGAACAACGTCGGCCCTGGCCATGCGCGACACCGACTGCGACCTCACCTCGGTGGTGGTGGTCCGGTCAGACTCGGAGATCCGGTCCGTGGCCGACTTGGCCGGCCACATCGTCGGGGTCGGCGCCGTCGATTCTCCTCAGGCCACGCTCATCCCCCTCGGTCACCTGCAGTCCCTCGGACTCGTTCCCGATCGCGACTTCCACGTCCGCAACCACGATGTGGCCGTGGGAAAGCACGGTGATCATGTCGGAGGTGAGCGCGACGCCGCTCTGGCTCTCATGGCGGGCAAAGTCGACGCCGCCTGCATGATCGACGGCAACCATCTGCTCTTCGGTACGGATGGAACCCTGCCGCCGGGCTCCACCCGGATACTCGCCCAGACGGCGGCCTACGACCATTGCAACTTCACCGCCCTGTCCACGGCGTCCCCCGACCTGATGGCCACCTTCAAGGCCATGCTCCTGGCCATGGCCTACGAGGACCCGGCGGTCCGCCCCCTTCTCGACCTGGAAGGGCTGAAGGAGTGGCGCGAGGGACGTACCAGTGGTTACCGACCGTTGGAGGCGGCGGTGGTCGAGCAGGGTTTCTACGACGACGAGGGCCATGTCACCGCAGCCGGCTATCGACCTTGACCACCTGGGCCTCGACCGCGGAGGCCAACTGCTGCTGAAGCGGGCCCTGGCCCCGCTGCCACCGGGGAGCCGCCTGGAGGTACGGGCCCGGGCTCCGGAGGCGGTCGTCCACCTCCGAGCGTGGTGCCGTGAGCGCGGCCACACCTTCGAGTCGACCCGGCCCTCCGAGCCGGGTACCGGGCCCGATGGTGCCAGCCCGGTCGTCGGGTGCGTCATGCGGGGATCCGCGGTCGACGCCCGCCTGGACGGGGCGGAGCGGGCGGGCGGCCCCGCCGGCGAGGTGGCTGACCGGGCCGAAGCCACCTGGGGCCTGGCCGCACGGGGCGCCTTGGTCGAGGCCGGGGCGCCCGCCTTCCGGTTCGCCCTGGACACGACCGGCGCGGTCTGGGCCGACACCGCGGCGGCGATCTACCGCCAGGCGGTGGCGTCGCAATGGGACCCGGCCACGGCCATCGACTGGGACGCGCCCGTCGACCTGCCGCCCGACGTGGAGGCGGCCGTGGTCACGGTGATGACCTATCTGGTCGAAAACGAGAACGCCGCCCTCGTGGTACCCGCCCGCTTCCTGAGCCAGGTCCATCCCCACTTCCGGGAGGTAGTCGGCGTGCTCGCCGTGCAGATCGCCGACGAAGCCCGCCACGTCGAGGTGTTCACCCGTCGGGCCGAGCTCAGCGGCCGTCCTCTCGGCCTCTCGACGGCCGGCGGCCAGGCGTCGCTCCAGACCCTCGTCAACGAGCCCGACTTCGCCATCGCCCATTTCCTGCTGTCGGTTCTCGGCGAAGGGACGTTCCTTTCCCTCTTGTCGTTCCTCGAGCGCCATGCCCCCGACCCCGTCACCCGCCAGGTCACCCGACTGGCCCTCGCCGACGAGGCCCGCCACGTCGCCTTCGGAATGGCCCATCTTCAGCACGTCCTCGCCACCGACCCCGGCCAGCGGGGCCGGCTGGCCACCGCCGTCCGCCGGCGTCACGACGCCCTGGCCGATACCGCCGGTCTGAACGAGGAGGTGTTCGACGCCCTGGTAGTCCTGGCCGCCGGGTCGTGGGACCTCGAGGCGGTGGCAGCCGGCTTCGTCCGGGTGCAGGCGCTCGAGGCGGAGATGGCCGACGGTCGGCGCCGACGGATGGCGAAGCTGGGTTTCACCACTGCGGAGGCCGACGAGCTGTCCTCGTTGCACACCCGCAACTTCATGTAGGCGGAGCGTCAGATCGCTTCGCTCGGAGCCCTCAGATCGCTTCGCTCTCCGGCGGCTGACCGGGTGGTTCGACCTGTAGCTGCACCGGCACCGACACCTGTTGGGCGCGGATGGAGTAGCGCTCGAGCAGCTCATCGTTGACCGTGAGGGTGAACGAGTAGTCGCCGGGCGCCGGGATCACGAGATTGGCGACGGGGACGGCCAGGGGCATGACGGTGGGGTCGCCGTACTGCATCTGGGCGTCGGCTCCCACCCGGAAGACGGCGTCGACCTGCAGGGGAAGCGCATGGCCGTCGGCGTCCTCCACCCCGAGGGAAAGCTTGTGCTCGGCGTGGTAGGCGCTGAAGGGGACCTCCAGGACCGCGACCAGGGCCATCTGGGGCAGCATCTGCGGGAACAGCGGGAAGTTGAGCCGACCCCAGAAGCCCCCGTGCATGTAGAGCTTGCCGTTCACGACCTCAGCGTGATCGGCCGGAAAGAACGCAAGCACCCGGAACGTTCGTGTCATGGAACGACCCTAATGGTCAGGGGCTGGGTACCTTCAGGGGCAGGGCCAACAGCCGGTCGGCCACCTCGTCGATGGCGGCGACCACGGGGCCCTCCCGGTCGAAGTCGTACAGCGGAATCCCGGCCAGGTCGGCGTCGAGGACGGCGTCGCCCCATGGAAGGTGGCCGTCGAAGGCCATGCCGTGGCGCTCGCAGTACTCGGTCATGGCCTCGATGTGAGCCGGCTGGCGGATCTTGTTGGCGATCACGCCGACGTGGGAGATGGGTAGCTCCGAGGCCAACTCGGCCATGCGTCGGGCCGTCTCGTAGGAGCGGTAGTAGGGCTCGACCACCAAAAGGAGGGCGTCGACGTGGCGGGTCGTCCCCCGGCTGAGGTGCTCCGGTGAGGCTTCGAGGTCGAGGATGGTGACCAGGTCGATCTCCTGGCCGATGTCCATCAGCAGCCCGCTGACCGTGGCGTGGGCCGAGCAGAGGCAGCCCTCGTCGGCGTGCTTGGGCAGGCACATCAACAGCACGTTCACGCCGTCAGCGGTGGTCACGCCGAAGTCCTTGACGACGGTGTCCACCGGGTCCTTCAGCGCCGTCCCCCCGCTGAGTCGGCGCGACACCAGGCCGGTGGGAAGGGGTTCGATTCCGCCGGCCACCTCGCGGTCGAGTCCGAGGGCGATACCCACGTTGGGGTTGCTGTCGCCGTCGATGACGATGACCCGCTTTCCCCGGCTGGCCATGATGCGGGCGAGCGTGGCCGAGAACGTGGTCTTGCCGGCCCCGCCCTTACCGGCCACGGCGATCCGCAGGGAGGTCGATGCTCGCGCCGGCTGCAGGTCGGGTTCGAGGATGTCGGTCATGGGTTCAGGTCAACCGGGTCGACTGGTGATGGATTCCCCAAGACGATGGGGACCACGACGCGAGCCTCAGATCGATGACTCCATGCTGCTTGACTTCATGGCGCTTGACTTCATGGCCGTCGACTCCACTGCGGTCGACTCCAGCGGGTCGGCGGCTTTCAGCGTGGCGGTATCGACCATGATCGGCTCGGCGATGGAGTCGTAGCGGGACAGGTAGGCGCTCAGGAAACGGCGGCCCTCCCGGAGTGCTCCGGCCCAGGCATGAAGCCACTCGACACCTTCTTCTGTGAGGCGATAGCTCCGGCGGGCTGGACCGGCGGAGGAGTGTTCCCACCACGAGGCCACCAGGCCGTCCTGCTCCATGACCCGCAGCCCGCGGTAGAGGCCGCCAGGGTCGACGTTGGCCAGGCCCAGCTCCTTGATCTGATCGAGCAGGTCGTAGCCGTGGGCCGGTGACTCGGCGATGAGCAACAAGAGGCTGGCCCGCAGGTAGTTGCGGGGGAGCCCACCCTGAGGCTCTTCGTAGTTGCGGCCCCTCATTGCCGACGCTCGTTGGACATCTGGAAGGCCGGGCAGCCCTCCTGGCAGTCGGTGTCGTCGGGATCGGCGGGAAAGCAGTGGGGGCAGTCGGGGCCGCACTCGCCGTGGGCGCCGTGGGTGAGCTCCTCGAAGGACTCGGCGAACTCGATGCCACCCTCGTGGCGACCGAGCTCAGAGAGGCTGAAGCGGTCTCCGATGCAGTCGATCAGGCCCTCCTCGACGAGCTCGTCGAGGTAGCGGATACCGGTGTCGGCGTCGACCCCGAGGAACCTCTCGATGACGGCCGCGTCGACGTCTTCGCCAAAGCCCTCGCCGTGCAGCCAGAACATGACCTGGAGGATCTCGCTGCGCCAGAACATGGACTTCAGAGCACCGCAGTGAGGTGCGTCCAACGTCTCACTCATATACACCCTCCGAGGCCGTAGAATCGAGAAAATCAGTGCTACCAGGGGGTCTTTGACGGGTAGGGACCACCTGACGGGGCATTCAGATAGGTGTAGTCTACATCTACTTGTCCCAAAATCAGGGGGGTAGTTCGCGATTATGGCGACCGACGGACGCAGGACCCGGGCCAGCACCCGAGGCAGTGGCACCCGCAGCACCGGCATGGCCAAGGCCAGCGGGGGCGGCAGTCAGCAGGGTGCGTCTTTCACCCAGGGTGGCGTCATGCCCAGTGGCGGCCAGATGGAGAACTGGCGGGAGAACCCCCTCGACCCCATGGCGCCCATCGGCGTGCGCTCGCGTGCGGTCGAGCGTGACAGCTCGATCCTGCGCCTGGGCCCGCTGGAGAAGATCTACCTGATCTGGATGGTGGGCGGATCCTGCGACGGCTGCACGGTGGCCGTGTCCGGTGCCACCCACCCCCGGGTGGAGCACCTGCTGTCGGGCATCATCCCCGGCCTGCCCCGGGTGGAACTGGTCCACACCGTGGTCAGCGTGGAGGTGGGCCCGGAGTGGACCCACAACCTGTTCATGGCCGAGCGCGGCGAGCTCGACGCCCCCTACCTCATCTGCTGGGAGGGCTCGATCATGGACGAGTCCATCGCCGGCGAGGGCTACTGGATGGGCCTGGGCGAAGACCCCCAGACGGGCCGCCAGATCACCTCCCTGGAGTGGCTCGACCGCCTGAGCCCCGGTGCCGCCGCCGTGGTGGCCGTGGGCACGTGCGCCTCATGGGGCGGCATCCCCGCAGCCAAGGGCAACGTCACCAACTCCATGGGCGTCATGGACTACCTGGGCAAGGACTACCGCTCGGCCTTCGGCGTGCCCGTGGTCAACGTGCCGGGGTGTTCGCCCATCGGCGACAACGTGTTGGAGACCGCGGCGGCGGTGTGCCTGTTCCTGAACGGCCTGGCCCCCCTGCCCGAGTTCGACGAGCTGGGACGCCCGGCGTGGCTGTTCGGCGAGACCGTGCACCGTCACTGCCCCCGGGCCGGCTACTACGAAGAAGGCGTCTTCGCCCGTGAGTACGGCGACAAGGAGTGCCTGGTGGAGCTGGGCTGTTGGGGCCCGGTGGTGCAGTGCAACATCGCCGAGCGGGGCATGGTCGACGGCCACGGTGGGTGCATGCAGATGGGCGGTATCTGCATCGGTTGCACCATGCCGGGCTTCCCCGACAAGTTCAGCCCCATCACCGAGATCGCTCCCGGGAGCCTCATCTCCTCCACCACCTCGCGGGTGGTCGGCGGGGCCATCCGGCGCATGCGCACGGTGTCCAAGGTCGACAAGAACATGACCGCCCGCTGGGACGGCGCCGGCGAGACCAGCTCGGGCTTCGGGCGCTCCACCACCGCCCCCAAGGGCGCCACCAAGGTGATCCACAAGTTCTATTCCAAGTACCAGCACTCGCACGAGGGCGGCCACAAGGGCAAGAAGCTCTACGGCGAGTCCCACGGTAACAGCGCCGGCATGGGCCGCTTCGAGTCCGGCTCCGGCCACGGCAAGCACTGAT